>JBPCLM010000061.1:0-7162 GCA_051003295.1 Tepidiformaceae bacterium
CAACCGAGGCGTGGAAGCAGCGGCCGCCCCCATCTGCCTCTTCCTCGATGACGACGTCACGCTGGAGCCCGCCGCGCTGCGCGGGCACCTCGCCGCGCAGGAGCGCACCGGCGGCGCCATCGTCACCGGCCAGGTCGAGCGGACGGCCGCGGACCCGGGGTTCCCCGCCTTCGCGGCCGCCGAGCGGCGCGACCAGCGATCCCACGGCCGGGCGGAGAGGCCACCACCACCCGCCGAGTGCTTTGCTGGTAACACGTCGTTCCCGACCCGGGCTTTCCGCGAGGCGGGAGGCTTCAACAGCGCCCTGGCGCGTGGGACGGACATGGACTTCGCGTGGCGGTTGCGCGCCGCCGGGCTGCCCGGCCTGTACGAGGAGGCCGCGGTCGCCCGCCAGCACTTCCGCACGACGACCGCCCGGTGCCTGCGGGAGGCGGAGGCGCAAGGGCGCGCGGAGGTCGAACTGTGGCGGCGCTACGCGGAGACTCTGCCCGTCCTCGCCATCGGACGCGTCGCCACGCTCCAACCCGCGGCCGTGGAGGTTTTCCGGCTGGCGGTGCGCTTTCCCCTGCCGATGGTGCTCTTCCGCCTGGCCGGCCGGCTGCCCTTGCAGCGGCGGGGGGCGCATACCCTCTTCCGGGCGATGCAGCTGTACTGGCGCCTGCGCGGGGCCCGCGCCGCACTCGCCGACCCCGCCACCTGGGACGCGCTCACCACGGGCGTCAGGATCCTCTGCTACCACAGCGTCACGGAAGAGAAGGCAGAGAGCCGCTGGGTGCTCTCCAAGGACACCTTCGCCGCGCAGGTCGCGTGGTTGCGCACCTCGGGCGTGAACGTCATCCCGCTGAGCGAATACGTCGCCGGCCGCGCCCGCGGCGAAGTCTTCCCGCGCTTCACCGTCGTCCTCACCTTCGATGATGGCCTCTGCGCAGCCGAGACCATCGTGCGCCCCATGCTGGCGCAAGCCGGCTTCACGGCCACGATCTTCGCGCTTTCCGACCCGCCCGGCCCGGACGACCCCCGGCCGAAGCTCAGCGGGCCGGAGCTGCGCTCGCTCATCGCCGCCGGCTTCGAAGTGGGCGCGCACAGCCGCCGCCACCCGCGCCTTGGCCCGCTGCGGGACGCGGAGCTGCACGACGAGGTGACCGGCTCGCGCGCAATCCTCAGCCGCGAACTGGGGTGTGCCGTTGATACCTTCGCCTACCCATTCGGCGAGTTCGATGCGCGTTCGCGTGATGCTGTGATAGCAGCCGGCTACTCGGCCGCCTGCGCCGTCGGCGAACGGGTGGCTGGCCCCGCGAGCGACATGATGGCTCTGCCGCGCCTGGAGGTGAGAGGACCCTGCTCCTTGCGCCGCTTCAAGCTGCTGCTGCGGCTCGGGCGCGGCTTCTGGCACGTGCCGTTCATCTGAGCGGCTGCTGGTCCGGCCGGGGCATCACCCTCGATTGCCACGCCGACCAGTCGCCCGGGTGCGCGGCGACGGTCGCCTCGAGTTGGCGCGCGAACTCCAGCCACGCGGCCGAACCCGCGCCGGATGCGAGCCCTTCACTATCCAGCGGCGGCCCGATGATCACCCGGTAGTGCCCACGCGCCGCTCGTACGGTGTACACGGGCAGCAACGCCGCGCCCGCAGCGACACTGAGGCTAATCGCGCCGCTCGCCAGGCGCATCTGGCGCCCGAATACCGGCACCGTGTACACGCGCCGCCCATCGTGGCCGACGGTGACGGAGACAACGCCGTTGGCCCGGAGCACCTCTCGCAGGCGGCGCAGCGCCCCGAGGCCGTCGCCTTCGATTACCACCCGGCGCGCGAGGTGGCGCTCTTCCGCCTTGGTGACGAAACGGTTCAGGTAGCGCAGGCCGAAGCGCGAGTGCGATAGCCCGTGCCCGGCACGGCTGAGGTGGGTCACGGGCACGCCTTCGCGGTGCAGCGCGACCTTCGCCAGCAGGCTGCTCGCGGCAAAGCCGTGCACCCAGAGCACAACGCCCGTGCCCCGGTCGAGCGCCTCCCGCACGTGCCCCATGCCCTCCACGCGAATGGGGGCCGGGCTCAACCATGGGACGCGGACACGGGCGTATTCGGCCAGCGCCATGTGCGTGGCGGCCTGGTTGCGGCGCGCCACCTCAGGCGCCGCGAGGCCGCTCGCCAGCGCCAGGGCGGGCGGCACGCGGGAAGCCAGGGAGGCCGCCCGCCCTGGCCGCCGAAAGCTCGCCGCAGCCGCGAAGCGCGCCACCGGCGCCCACGCGCGACGCGGCAAGAGGGCCATGACCACCGAGAGCGCGATCGAGGCGCACGCGAACAGGTCGCCGGGCAAGGCCAGCCGCGCCAGGGGCGCGGTTGGCTCAGGCGCCCGCTGCCGCCGTCGGCGCCACTCCCGCGGCATCAGGAAGGTGGCCGGCCGTCCGCCACGAGCCCGAGGCGCTCGGCCAGCCCGATGCGCTGCAGCTTGCCCGTCGCCCCCCGCGGCAGCTCATCCACGAACACGATCGTGCGCGGCACCTTGAATTCGGCCAGGTAGCGCGCCACGAAGCGCTGCACCTCCGCCTCCGATGGCGCCGCGCCTGCGGCCGCGACGATGGCGCTCCCGACCTCCTCGCCCAGGCGCTCGTGCGGCACCGCGAAGACGACCGCCTGCGCGATCCCTGGGTGGCGCAGGAGCGCTTCCTCCACTTCCGCGGGGGCGACCTTTTCGCCGCCGCGGTTGATCATTTCCTTCAGGCGGCCCGTGAGCGTCAGGAACGAGCCAGCATCGAGATAGCCCTCGTCGCCGGTGCGGAACCAGCCATCGATGAAGGCGTCCGCGTTCGCTCCGGGGTTGGCTTCGTAACCTGCGAACACGCTCGCGCCTTTGATCACGACCTCCCCCGGCTGGCCCGCGGGCAACTGGCGCCCGGCGGCGTCGAGCACGGCCACCTGCACGCGCCCGCCCGTGCCGACGGAGCCGGGCTGGCGCGCGCCCGGCGGCGGCTGGTTCGTCGCTATCTGGTGGGAGGCCTCAGTCATGCCGTAGGCCTCGACCATCGGTGCCCCGAAGGCAGCTTCGGCCTGTTCGAGCACGGGCAGCGGCAGTGCAGCCGAGGAAGAGCGCACGAAGCGCAGCCGCTCTCCGGGGGTGGTCATCGGCTCCCGCGCCGCCCGCCCCGCGACGATCTGGTGCATGGTGGGCACCGCGCTGTACCAGGTCGGCCGTGCGGCCCCCAGCCAATCACGGAAGCGGAAGGCATCGAACCCCGGCGAGCAGGCCACGCTGCCCCCGCTGGCGAGCGAGGCCAGCACGCACGCCACCAGCCCGTGGATGTGGAAGAGCGGCATCACGTTCATGCAGCGGTCGGCGGGGGCGAGCGCCAGCGTCTCCGCGACGTTGCGCGCGGATGCGGCCAGGTTGGCGTGGAGCAGGGGCACCATCTTCGGCCGTGCCGTCGTCCCGGAAGTGTGCAGGACGAGGGCGGTGGCGTCTCCGCCCGGCGGCTCGGCATCGCGCAAGGGGAGCGCGGAGCCGCCGGCGGTAAGTCGCAGTGTCCCCGGCGCGCCTTCGAGGCTGAGCCGCAGCGTGCCCTCCGCCGCCGCCGCCGTGGCCTCGGGCGCGAACCCGTCTCGCGTGATGATCGAGCGTGCGCCCAGGTCACGCAGGTAGAAGGCGAACTCGGCTTCGCGGAACTGCGGGTTGAGCGGGGCCGCCACGGCGCACGAAGACACCGCGAGGAACGCGATCGCCGCCTCGGGGCCGTTCGGCAGCACGATGGCGACGCGGTCCTGCGGGCCGATGCCGGCGCCCCGCAGCTGCCCCGCAAGCCGCGCGACCTGCCCACGCAGCTCCCCGTAAGTGATGGCGGCCCAGCCATCGTCTCCGGGCACGAGCAGCGCCGGGTCGGCGTCGCCGCCTGCGCTCAGCAAATCGGGGATGGTCGCCATGGGGCCAGTGTAGCCTGCCGCCCGCCGCAGGAGCGCGCGAAATGGGCCGCAGCCGCGCAGCCTGGTCCGCTTAAACCGCCACAGCCTCGCCGCCGAGGACCTCCGACATCATCGTTGCGAAGTCACGCATGGCGCGGCCGCCATCACCTTCGTAGGACGAGCCGTGCATGGTCGCGATGAGTTTCGGCTCGAGCCGGGCGAGCCCTTCGAGGATCTCGCCCGTATGGGTGGTGTAGGGCATGTAGTTCGCAAACGGCCCGGCCTGGTACTCGACGAGCGTGCGCCGGGCGCGGTCGACCAGGTCCTGGGTGGTGCTCGCCTCGACATCGCCCAGCTGATGGAAGAGGTCAGACGCGAACAGCGTGCCGGTCGTCTCTTCGAGGAGCAGGCCCGCTTCCCAGCAGTGCGGCACATGGGGCGTCTGGCGGAAGCGAAAGCGGCGGGCGCCCGTGACGAGCACTTCGTCGTGCATCATCGGCCGCGCTTCGCGGGTCGCGAAGTCGTTCACGCTGACCATGGCGCCGACCAGGCTGCAGACGGCCTGGGCCTGCGGGGCGACCGCCAGCCAGTCGTTCAACGACCCGCATTCGTCGGCTTCGAAGTGGCTGAACCCGACCCAGCGCAGCGCCGCCGGGTCGATCAGCGTGGCGACGGCTTCGTGGACGATCGGAAAGAGCTGCTTCATCCCTGTATGGAAGAGGAGCGGCTCCTTGTCCCGGACGAGGAACTGGTTGAACTGCATGTCCAGCTCGGGGATGTAGGTGGAGATGCGGAATATGTCGGGAGCGATCTCGGAAATTGCGGGCATGGCTCTCCCTCCTGCTGTGTGCAGGGTCTGGTGCGATTGCGGATCGTCGGGTCAGGCGGGGACGTGGAGATTCAGAGATGTACCGCCTCCTCCCGTGCTGGAACGGCGCCGGCCTGGAGCGCCTGGAGGAGCATCGCCGTGGCCTGGCGCGTCGCCTGCTCAGGCGAAAGCTGGCCGTGGATGCGGAACGCCCGGTAGGTCAGGGGGCTCAGGAAGCCGGACACGAGGCCTCGCGTCGCGGCGCAAGCCTCGTCGGATCCGTTCCATCCGGCATTCGCGATATCCACGAGAGCCGTGACGAGCCCTTCGAGTTCATCAACCGTCGCGGCCATGACCGGCGATTCGTCTACGAGCTTGTAGGCGGACCACTCCTGGCCGAAAAGCGCTTCATGCAGGGCGTACACCTGGATGACCGTCTGGGTGAGCCGCTGGGCGGGGTCAGCGATTGCCGCGAGAGCGGCCGGGTCCGGCACTGCCACCCGGTGGAAGCCGTAGGCGGTGCAACCCTGGAAGAGCTGCTCGCGGTTAGGGAAGTGCTTGCGGACGGTCGCCACCGAAACATCCGCGTCGCGGGCGAGGGACTCCAGGTCGAGAATGCCCTGGCCATGGAGGTTGAACGCGGCAGCGAGAATCGCCTCGCGGGTGCGCTGGGCGGCCTGTTGGCGGCGGCTGGCGTCGTACTCTCGGGACATGGCGGCAGCATAGACTATTAAATAGCACAGCGCAACCATGAATATCGCGCAATGCTAGGGAAATCACAAACTGCGTCCCGGACCGGGGGGTCCAGGCGCCCTCTGCCGGGACCGGCGACGCCCTCGCAGCATCAGAAAGCTGGCCGATCGGTGAGCGAGCCGCCCTCGCGTTCATCCCACGAGCCGTCCCCGCGCCACCGCTCCCTTACGGCCGCGGCTCGGCCAAGAGCGGCTCGGGCAGCACCAGCTAACTCGCGGCCTGCGCCGGTCCGGCGGGCCGGAACTTCACGAGCGTGATCTCCGGTGTCACATCCTCGAAGGCCGCCTCCACGGGCATGCCCACGTACACCTCGTCCACGCCGCAGCCGACGATGTTCGTCGTCATGCGCGGCCCCTCTTCCAGTTCGACGATCGCGATCACGTAGGGCACTTCGCTCGCGAACGCCGGGTGCGTCCCGCGGCGGTCGACCGTGAACGAGAACACCGTGCCGCGGCCGCTCACTTCTTCCCACGTGAAGCCCTCGCCGAGGGTCTCGGGGTCGGCCACGCGCGGGTAGAAGAAGTAGCGCCCATCGGGCATGCGCGGCATCAGCAGGCGGTGCTCTTTGGCGGCCTGCCAGAACGGCAGCGTCGCCGGCGTGGGCTTGGGCAGCGGGCGCAGAGGGTTCGCGGTGCCCGGCGCCGCCATCACGCCCCCTCCAGGATGAGCGCCGTTTGTTCCGACATGAAGCCCCCCGTGCCCGTCACGTAGGCGCGTTCGCAGTGCGATAGCTGGCGCTGGCCCGCACGGCCCTGCAGCTGCAACACCGCTTCGTTCACGTGCGCCATGCCGCCGGCGATGCCCGCCTGACCGGCGCCGAGCTGTCCCCCGTGCGTGTTCAGGGGCCAGTCGTCGCCGTCGTAGCGCAGGTCGTGCTCTTCGATGAAGCGGCCGCCAGCGCCCTTCGCGCAGAACCCGGAGTCCTCGATCGTGAGCAGCACCGTGATCGTGTAGCAGTCGTAGAGCGAAGTCATGTCGATGGCGTCGCGGCCCACGCCCGCCATGCGAAACGCGCGGTCCGCCGCCGCCTTGATCGGGATCTCCGTGAGCGAAGGCGCGTAGGTGATGGACTTGTGCGTGACGTGCTCGCCGAAGCCCGTGAGCACGACCGGCCGCCGCTTCAGCTGGCGCGCGCGCTCCAGCGTCGTGATCACCATGGCCGAACCGCCGAAGCACGGCATCACGATCTCGAGCATGTGCAGCGGGTCCACGATCATGGGCGAATCGAGCACGTCCTGCACGGTGATCGGCTGCTTGAACACCGAACCGGGGTTCGCCATCGCGTTGTGCCGCTCCTGCACGGCGATCTTCGCGAGCGTCTCGGGCTTCACGCCGTACTCGTGCATGTAGCGCTGCGCCACCATCGCGAAGTGCGAATTGGGGTTGATGAGCCCGTAGGGGATATCGAACTGGCCGTGCGGCGAGCCCCAGGCGTCCGCGCCCAGGTAGCGCCGCGCGCCGGGCACGCTGCCCTCGGGGTTCGGCGGTGGCGGTATGGTCGCGAGCAGGCAGAGACAGGTGTCGCAGGCGCCCGCTTCGATCGCGGCCACCGCGCGCCAGACCATGCCCGCGCCGGGGGAGCCGCCCAGGTCGACGACTTCCGCGAAGTTGGCCGCCACACCCAGGTATTCCGCCACCGCCGACGGCCCGAACATCGCCGACTCGGGGATGGGCGTCGAAAGCAGGCCATCGACCTCGCCGATCTCCATGCC
>JBPCLM010000062.1:0-3951 GCA_051003295.1 Tepidiformaceae bacterium
GCCATCCTCCATGGCGTTCATGGCCTCTTGCCACACCTCCGCCTCGCCGCAACCCCCCCCGATCGTGCCGAAAAAGCTGCCGTCACGGCGCACGACCATCTTTGCCCCGGTCTTGCGCGGCGTCGACCCGCGCGTCCGCGCCACGGTCGCCAGCACCACCGGTTCTCCGCGCTCTAGGGCCCCCGCTATTTCGCGATAAATCTCGTCCTGCATGCCCTGATCGTGACGGCTCCTCGCCAGCTTCGCAAGCGACGACCCGTTTAGCTCCAGCGCGGGTAGCTGCCCAACACTTTGAGCAACGCGCACAGCGGCCGCGTCGCCGTCAGTACCGCCGCCACGGCGAGGTCCTCGATGTGCCCTTCGAAGTCCACAAGGAACACGTACTCGCCGAATGCCTCGCGCGTGGGCCGGCTCTCGATCTTCGAACAATTGATGTTGCGCGCGGCGAATTCGTTGAGTACGCCCGAAAGCGCGCCGGGATGGTCTTCAGCGAACGTGAAGGCGATGGACGTGCGGTCGCGGCCTGTCGGCGGCGGCGTCCCCCGACCGAGCACCAGGAACCGCGTGACGTTCGTGGCGATGTCCTGGATGCCCCGCGCCAGCACCTCCGCTCCCGCGAGCTGCCCCGCTCGTTCGGTAGAAATCGCGGCCGCGTCGCCCTCACGCGCCACAGCCAATTGCGCTGCCTCAGCCGTCGAAAGGGCCGCCTCCAGCTGGGCTTTGGGGAAGCATCGTTCCAGGAACTTGCGGCACTGCCCCAGCGCCTGCGTGTGCGAATAGATGATGCGCACCATGTCCGCGCGCGTCCCCGGCCGAGCCACCAGGTTGTGCACGATTGGCAGCACGAGTTCCGCCTGGATCCCGAGCGTCGTTTCGTGGATCAGGATGTCCAGCGTTTCCGCTACGGAGCCGTTGATCGAATTCTCGATGGCGATGATGCCCCGGTCTGCCATCCCCGATTCCACCGCCGCCGCCACGGCCGCATGCGAAGGGAACGGCAGCAAGTCCGCCCCCGGGGCGCAACGCTCCGCGGCCTCTTCGCCGAACGTGCCCGGGGGCCCCAGGTAAGCCACGCGCATTCCCGCGCCCTGGCCTGCCTCAGGTATCGAGACCATGCGTTGACCCAATGAGCGCCTCGCGCAGCTTCCCCATGCTCTCTTTGCGTGTCACCACCACGAGCGCATCGCCCGCGTTCAAGCGTGTTTCGCCGCTGGGGATGCGCGGCACACCGCCCGGGTCGACGATCAGCGCGACCAGCGATTCCGGCGGCAGCAGCACTTCGCGGATCGAACGCCCCGCCACCGGCGACGTATCGGGCAGCTTCACCTCCACCAGTTCCAGCCCGCTGTGCATCTGCAACAGCGGGATCATTTCGTGCGTCGGCAGCTCCTGCTCTATCTGCCCGAGGATAGCCTGCGTGGCGGAGATGGTGGTTTCGATCCCGCGCCGCTTGAACAGCATTTCGTTCTTCGGGTTGTTGATGCGTGCGATCGTGCGCGGCACGCCGCGGCTGCGCGCCACTTCGCAGATGACGAGGTTGTCCTCGTCGTCCCCTGTCACCGCCGCGACCAGGTCGGCGCGCGCCACCCCGGCGGCATCCAGGGTCGTCGCCTCACAACTGTCGCCCTGTATCACCGAGTCGCGAAGGTCCTCGCCGATAGCCAGCGCCCGCCCCGGGTCGCGTTCGATGACGAGCACTTCGTTGTTCGCCTCGAGCAGCTCTTCCGCAAGGAAGTAGCCGACTTTTCCCCCTCCTGCCACGATGACGTACACGGTCAGTCCTTCGGGGCCGCTTCGCCCAGCAACATGGAAACCATCACCTGCGCGCCGAGGCTCGTCGGGCTGAAGGTTTCGATGCCCAGCTCGCGGAAGATCTGCTCGCGCACCGGGTCATAGATGCGGCATAGCACGCGCTGCACATGGTACACCTCCCTAGCCATCTGGCTGGCGAAGTAGTTGCGGTTATCGCCCTGCGTTGTCGCCATGAATGCGTCCGCGTTTTCTATGCCCGCGCGTTCCAGCGCCTGGCCGTCCATGCCGTTGCCGATGGACTGCGTGCCGCCGAACGACGATGGAAGGCGGCGGAAGGCGGTCGCGTTCGTATCCATAACCGTGACGCTGTGGCCAGCCTCGTCCAGGATCACCGCTATGCGCGCTCCCAGCCTGCCACAGCCCATGATCAACACGTTCATCGCGCCACCTCAGTGCTGCGCTTCGGTTTCCGGCTTGCCGACCGCCTGGCGTACCACCCACACCTGGCAGGTGGCATTCTTCAGGATATAGTCGGCCGTCCGGCCCACACCGAAGGCGCCGGTCAGCCGCTTGTATCCGATCCCCATGATGATCGCGTCTGCCGCCCGTTCACGGGCGTCGTCCACCACGGCCTGGCCCGCCTCACGCGCTTGCAACAGCCCACCAGTGATGTGGAAGTCCGCCCCCTCGGCGATGGCTTCCGCCTTGCGCAGCAATTGTTCGCCGCGGCGCGCTTCCGTATCCATCTCAGCCGTCAGCGGGAGCGATCGGTTCACCTCGATGACGTGCACGACGTACACGCGGCCCTTGCGCTGCTTCGCTATCGCGCAGGCCACGCCAACTGCATCCAGGCTCGCCGGAGACATGGTTATCGGTACGAGGATGCTGTGAGGGGTAGCCATGCTCAGGAATCCCTTCGCTGGTGATGCGCGCGCGCCGGAATACGAGGCCGCATCATTCCCGGTCGTCCTGCGTAAACCACAGCCGCACCACGCCGTTGAGTACCAGCACGATGCCTATCGCCGTGCCGATGTTCCAGCCCGTCTCCTGCGTGAGCATGAACAAGATCAGCACGATGCCGAGGATAATCGAGGTGACGGAGAACACATAGTTCGCGGTGCGCATAGAGAGCCGCCGGGGCCGCCCTGCGGCGCTTTCCCGGCGTCCCCGATGCTACCCCCCGCTCTGCTCAGTCGCTAGCCGATCATCCGCCTCCCGTTCAAGGCGCCGCGGCGCCGCGCCGCCTGCCCGCCAGCCGCAGACCAGTCACCACCAGCAGCGCCGGCACTGCCAGCCAGATCGCCGCCACCGAAACCGCGGCCGCAGCCGCCACCAGATACCTGCCCGCCTCCGCCGACCACGCCCACGCGTCCGAGAACGCTTCCCCGGGCGACTTCGGCCCGTCTCCGTTGGACTTGGCCTTGGCGGGCAACGCGGGGTTGAGCGCAACGCTGATCGTTGCCAGGCTCGTGAGGTCGTCGAGCACCTTCAGACGCCCCTGCACCTGCTCGATCTGCCCGCGAACTCCGTCCAGCCGCTCCTGCACCGTCAGGATCTCCTGGATCGTCTTCGCCTGCTCCATGAGCCTGAGGTACTGCGCCTCGCTCCGTTCCAGGTTGCGCAGCCGGCTCTGAAGGTCCGTGTACGTTTCCGTCACTTCGTTCGAACCTGAGTCTTCCTTGTCCAGCTTCGCGCCCGGGAGCGTCCGCAGGCTGGCAAGCGTTTCCTGGTAGGCCTCGCCGGGCACCCGGATGGTGATCGTGGCGAACTGCCGCTCGATGCCGTCATCGGCGCTGCGGTTCGAAAGGCTCGACCGTTCGATGAAGCCACCTGCAGTGCGCGCGATGCGCCCTACTTCGGAAAACGAATTCGCCACATCCTCTGCGCTTAATGAGAGGTTGGCCGTGAAGATCATCTTGCGATCCAGGGAAACCGTGTCGCCAGCCGGGAACGGTTCGCCGCCGCCTCCGCCTGTTGTCGCGGGGGCCGCGCTGGGCTTGAACGCGTCGGCCGGGCCCCCTTTGCTGGCGCTGGCGCCGGCCACCGCTCGCTCCGAAAGCGCCGCCTCTCCGCCGCTACCGCCGGCGCTGTCGTCGTCGTCGCCGCCCCCACACGCAATCGCCGCCGCGACCACCGCCGCCGCCCCAGCGACCAACACCATCTTTATCGACGAGCGCATTGCCCCACCTCCGTTCGCTG
>JBPCLM010000063.1:0-19656 GCA_051003295.1 Tepidiformaceae bacterium
GGGACCTCGGGCGCTCACCGGGAGGCAGCTCTGGCGGGAGCGCCGCGGCACTCGCCGCGGGTATGACTGGGCTCGAATTCGGCAGCGATATCTGCGGCTCCATCCGCGTGCCCGCGGCCTTCTGCGGCGTCTTCGGGCACCGCCCGAGTGATAGCGCCCTGCCGCGCACGGGGCAGTTCCCCTTCCCGCCGCTCGTCAACCCCGCGACCGCCATGGGCGTGACGGGGCCGCTCGCGCGCTCGGCCGCCGACCTCGAGCTGATGTTCGATGTGGCCGCCGGAGTCGATGAGTCGCTCGCCGTGGGTTTGCGGCTGGAACTCCCGCCGCCGCGTTCGCAAACGCTGCGCGGGCTGCGCGTGGCCGTGTTGCCGCCCATCCCCGGCGTGCCCGTGGACGACGAGATCCTGGCCGCCCAGGCGCGCCTCGTCCAGGGACTCGAAAAGCAAGGCGCGACCGTCAAGGAGGCCGCGCCGTCGTGGTTCGATGACTTCAACGGCCATCACCGCCGCTACCTGACGCCGCTCAACGCGATGATGTCGGCGCGCCAGCCGCTGGAAGTGCGCCAGGCGCTCGGCGCGGGCGTCGAAGGCGACGACGAGTTCTCGGCCGCTTCGCGCGCGGGGCTCACGCTGGACGCGGCCAACTACATCGGGCTCTTCATGGAACGCGAAATGGAACGCGAGTCGTTCCGCGCCTTCTTCCGCGAGTGGGACATCCTGCTCTGCCCGATCACGATCATCCCCGCGTTCGAACACCGCGGCCTGGGCGCCATGGGCCAGTGGACGGTCGATGTGAACGGCCAGACGGTGCCCTACACGCTGCAGCTGGTTTATCCGGGCGTGGCGACGCTCAGCGGCCAGCCGGCGACGGCCTTCCCCGTGGGGCTCACGCGCGCCGGGCTGCCGATGGGGCTGCAGGCGCTCGGGCCCTACCTGGAAGACCGCACGCCGCTCGCCTTCGCACGAATGGTAGAACGCGAGTTCGGCGGCTTCCAGCGCCCGCCGGACTACTAGCGCGTTACGCTCGCGTAGACTGCGCGCGTGAACGAGGCGACGGACGAAGCCGAAGCGCCGTGGGCGGCGCTCATGCGTTCGCCCGCGATGGTCACGCTCGGCGGCGAGATGATTTCGTGGGAAGAGGGACGCGCGGTGCTGCGCTTCCCCGTGCGTGAGGAGTGGATGAACCCCCTCGGCCAGCTCCAGGGCGGCATCTTCGCGGCCATGATGGACGGCGCCATGGCCGTGGCGGCGCTCGGCATCGCGACCGCCACGTTGCAGGTGAGCATCCTGCGGCCCGTGAGCGCGGGCATGCTCACGGTCACGGGCGAGGTCGTGAAGGCGGGGCGGCGCGTCATCTACGCCGAAGCAGAAGCGCGCGATGAGGCCGGCCGGCTGGTCGCGCGGGGTAACCAGAGCGGCCTGCCGCGCAACGAAAGTGGCCGTTAGCTGTTGGCCGTTGGCTGTTGGCACCGCGCCAGCCGCACGCGAGCCCTCCCTGTCGGTCGGGCTACGGACTGTTGCGCAGCGTGTGCTAATGTGCTAATATGTTACCGCAGGAGTTCCGCCATGACTCATCGCCTTACGATTGTCCTCGATGATGCCGCCCTCTACCGGCGCATGAAGCTTCGTGCGCTCGAGGAGGGCGTGCCCGCCAAGCAGGTGGTCGTGAACGCCCTCGAGGCCTACCTCGAGGGCGACGCGGGCCACAAGCCCTGGGATTGGGCTGCCTTCGATGCCTGGCAGGCAGAAGTCGAAGGGCGGGATGCCGAACTCGGGCCCGGCGCCGTGGACCTCTCCGATGTCAAGCACCACCTGTATGGCTACGACCAGCGCGGCCACGGTCACAGCGACCGTCCCGGGCTGCGAGTCGCGGAGGAAGCCGCCGAGTACGACGCGCGGTGACGCGCGCTTTCATCGACGCCTCCGCGCTCGTGCCCATGGCCGTGCCCACAGACCAGTGGCGCGGGCACCTGCTGGCCGCCATGCAGCGGCTGCGGGGGCCCGCGCCGCTGCGCATGGTGACCAGCAACTGGACGCTCTACGAAGCGCTCGCGCTCGCTCAGCGCCGGGAGAAACGGCGTGCGCTGGAACTTTTCCGGCTCATCGAGCAGGGCGCCGAGATCGTCACCGTGGATGCAGCCATCGAAGAGGAGGCGTTGCGCCGCTTCCTGCGCTGGAAAGACAAGAGCGCCTCCGTGGTGGACCACGCGAACACGCTGGTGGCGGCGCGCGAAGGTTGCGACGTCATCCTTAGCTTCGATGCCGACTTCGTGCCCCTGGCGGCCGCGGCGGGCATCGCCCTGGCGTGACGGGTGGAGCACCCGCAGTCCGTAGCCCGACCGGAAGCGAGGGCTTGCGTGGGGCTGCCGCGGTGCCGCTAGCGGGCAGCGCACCGTCACGCGCTCCCTACCGGTCGCGCCTCTGATGGCGCTTCGTTCCCGGGACCAGGGACAAGGGACGAGGGACCCCAGGACCCAGCCCTCCCCATCGAAACACAATCTTCATCGCCTCCGCCGTCCCCGCAACCGTGAAAGGCGTCACAATACCTCCCACCTACCCCTCCCCAGAAGGAGCGCCCGCGTGACACCCGAAGAGATCAAGGGCTTCTGCGAGTCCAACAACATCCGCTTCGTCGATATCAAGTTCGTGGACCTGTTCGGCCTCTGGCAGCACCTCACCCGCCCCATCCACCAGCTCAACGACTGGTCCGACTACGCCGGCTCACCCTGGACGCAGGGCTATGGCTTCGATGGCTCGAGCATCCGCGGCTTCCAGAAAATCGAGGAGTCGGACATGCTCCTCGTGCCCGACCCGGACACGGCCATCATCGACCCCGCCATCGAAACGCCGACGCTCTCGCTCATCTGCAACGTCGAAGACCCCGTCACCCGCCAGGCGTACAGCCGCGACCCGCGCTACGTGGCCACCAAGGCGGAGCAGTACGTCGCGAGCACCGGCATCGGCGATACCGTTTACATCGGCCCCGAGCTCGAGTTCTTCGTCTTCGATAGCATCCGCTTCGGTGGTTCGCAGAACGCCGCCTTCTACGAAATCGATTCCGATGAAGGCATCTGGAACAGCGGCGAAGCCTCCACGCTCCTCGGCGGGCTCAACCAGGGCTACCGGCCGCGCCACAAGGAGGGCTACTTCCCCGTCAGCCCGCACGATACCCAGACCGACCTGCGCAACGAGATGGTGGAGGAGATGGAGCGCTGCGGCATCGAGATCGAGCTCCACCACCACGAAGTCGCAACCGCCGGACAGGGCGAAATCGACATGCGCTTCGACACGCTGCGCAAGATGGCGGACAAGGCGATGCTCTACAAGTACATCGTCAAGAACGTCGCCAAGCGCCACGGCAAGGTCGCGACCTTCATGCCCAAGCCACTCTTCCAGGACAACGGCTCGGGCATGCACACGCACCTTTCTATATGGAAGAACGGCCAGAACCTGTTCTTCGATGAGAAGGGCTACGCCATGACGAGCGAGATGTGCCGCGCCTACATCGCGGGGCTCATCCGCCACGGGCGGGCCCTGATGGCGCTCTGTGCGCCCACCACCAACAGCTACAAGCGGCTCGTGCCGGGCTACGAAGCCCCAGTGAACCTGGCCTATAGCGCGCGCAACCGCTCCGCCGCCTGCCGCATCCCGATGGTCAGCCCCGACCCGCGCCAGAAGCGCGTGGAGTTTCGCCCACCCGACCCGACGGCGAACCCCTACCTGGCCTTTTCCGCCATCCTCATGGCGGGCATGGACGGCATCAAGCAGGGCTGGGACCCGGGCCCACCCATCGACAAACAGAGCCTCTTCGAGCTCAGCCCCGAGCAACTTGCCAGGATCCCGGTGGTGCCCGGCTCTCTCGACGAGTCGCTCCAGGCGCTGGAGGACGACCACGACTTCCTCCTGCACGGCGGCGTGTTCACGCCCGACCTGATCGAGACGTGGCTGGCTTACAAGCGCGAGAACGACGTGGACGCGGTGCGCATGCGCCCCCACCCGCACGAATTCCACCTCTACTTCGACGCGTAGGGCGCTCACCCGCCGGCCCCCACCCCCGACTTCGCGGGGGAGGGGGGGCCGATCGAAGCATTGGCGCCTTGTGGCGTCCTCATTGAGAGCGCCCTGTTCCTGCGGGCATCCTGACGCGACCGGCGGTATCTCACGCTTCGCCCATAGCCAAGAGCCAAAGCTACGAGCTCCGTTCCGCCCTAGCCCGCGGCCACCCGCTCGCCCGTCAGCCCGGCCTTCTTTGCGTCATCGAGGAAGCGCTGGATTCCCAGGTCCGTGAGGGGGTGCTTCAGCAGCTGCGGCAAGAGCGATGGCGGGATCGTCGCGACGTGCGCCCCGGCGAGCGCCGCCTGCGTCACGTGCAGCGGGTGGCGCAGGCTCGCCGCCAACACGCGCGCGCCCAGCCCGTGGGTCTCCATCACGCCCACGCACGTGCGCACCAGCTCGATGCCGTCCTCGCCGATGTCGTCCAGGCGCCCAACGAAGGGGCTCAGGTAGCTCGCGCCCGCCAGCGCTGCCAGCAGCGCCTGGTTGGCCGAGAAGATGAGCGTCACGTTCACGCGGATGCCTTCGCTGCTACAGCGGTGGATCGCCTCCAGGCCCGCCTCGTCGATGGGGATCTTCACGACCACGTTGGGGTGCCATGAGGCCAGTTCGCGCGCTTCCGTCAGCAGTTCATCGGCGCTGCGCGTCACACACTCGGCGGAAATGGGGCCATCGATCACGGACGCGATTTCGCGGATGCGCTGGCGGTAGCTCACGCCGCCTTCCTTCGCCAGCAGTGTCGGGTTGGTGGTCACACCCGAGATGACGCCGAAGCGCGCCGCCGCGCGCACCTCATCGATAGAGGCGGTATCGAGGAAAAGCTGCATGGGAAGCCCTCGCGTTTGCTGCCGTCATCGTAGATGGAGCCTTCGCTACGAGTGAGTGCTGAGTCCTGAATCCTCAGTCTTGAGCTGCCGCGCCGCACTGGACGGCAGCCTTCATTCCATCTGGGACCCGGCTTACCCAGGCTATTCTCGCGGCGAAGGGCCCTGGCCGCGACGGTGGTACATCGGGCGCCCCGTGCCCCCGCGGCGCAACAAGATCACTTCGCCCATGATGCTGATAGCGATCTCCTCGGGCGTTTCGGCGCCGATATCGAGCCCGATCGGCGTGCGCACCTTCGCCAGCTCCTCGGGGTCGAAGCCCTCTTCGCGCAGGTGCTCCAGGACCGTCGATGTGCGCCGCCGCGAGCCGATCATGCCGATGTAGCCCGCCCCCCGCCCAAGGCTGTGGCGCAACGCCACCTCGTCCTGGCGGTGCCCACGCGTCACCATCACCACCGACGTGTTGGGGCCGATGGGGAAGCGGTCCAGCGCCAGCTCATAGTCTTCTTTGATGACTTCGTCTGCCTCCGGGAAGCGCGCGGGGTCGGCGTACTCGGCGCGGTCGTCGAGCACGGCCACGTGGAAGTTGAGCATGGCCGCGAGCTGCGCCAGCGCCCGCCCGATGTGCCCACCGCCCACAACGAGGAACACAGGCTTCGCCTCCACCACCTCCAAATAGATGGAGGTCGCGCCCGCGACCGTGCGGCTGCTGAGGCCGGACTCCGTCACGTACAGGGTTTCGACCGCGTGGCGTTCGAACGCGGCGGCGGCGTGCGCGGCCACGACATCATCGAGGGCGGCGTCCCCGAGCGTGCCCATGCGCCCGCCGTCGCGCTCGATGATGAGCCTGCTCCCCGGCGTCAGGGCCGCCTGCCCCGCTTCCAGCAGGGCCGCGAGCACGACTGGCTCGCCCCCCTCCGCCGCGCGCAGCAGCCGCTGTGTCAGTGCCAGCATATCGGTCATCGTACAGCCTGCGTCGCCCTTGCGGACGGACTTCAGCCGCTGGCCGTTAGTGCTCAGGCGCGGCACGAAGACGCCCTCACCGCCACGCCCCAACAGAACCGCGCGCGTGAGCGAGCGGATAGCCCCGCCCGGCGGGCGCCACAAACGGCCCCCCCCCAGCCGCTATGCTCAATCCATGGAGTGGTACGGCTGGGTGGCGTTGGCGGTGGGGGCGGTCGTCGCCCTTGCGGCCATCGGCCTGCGCCTGTTGCGCGCCAGCGGCCGCGGGCGGCGCTTCCTTGGGCTGCCCATGCGCGGCAAGGTGCGCTTCGGCCGCCTCCTCCTCGCGGACCCCGGCGTCCCCTTCGTCGCGAAAGTCGCGCTTGTCCTGCTCGTTGGCTACCTGGCGCTGCCCTTCGACCTCATCCCCGACTTCATTCCCGTCATCGGCCAGCTCGATGACCTCC
Source organism: Tepidiformaceae bacterium (assembly GCA_051003295.1). Classification (GTDB taxonomy): domain Bacteria; phylum Chloroflexota; class Dehalococcoidia; order Tepidiformales; family Tepidiformaceae. Next base: position 6,286 of record JBPCLM010000063.1, read on the forward strand.
TCGTGGTGGTGCTCGCCGTGTTCGCCCTCATCCTGCTCGTGCCGCGCGAACTCTTCGAAGCCGCGCTTGGCCGCGCCGAGGCCGAAGCACGTCAGCGCCTGGAGACGGCCCGCCCGGCGGGCTAATGGACGGGCTAATGGATCAGCACTCAGACCTCAGGCCCCAGCACTCAGGACTGACCACTCAGCACCAACGGGCAGGCGCGCTATCATGATCGCGTGGACGGGGACGGCTTCACCATCTCGGAAGGCGGCGATCTGCGCGGCCCCGTGGTCATCATGGCGTTCACGGGCTGGAGCGATACCGGCACCGTCAGCACGGATACCGCCACCCGCCTGATCGAAGCGTACAGCGCCGAGCGCTTTCTCGAAGTTGACCCCGAGGACTACTACGTCTTTACGGAAACGCGCCCGCTCGTGCGCCTGGACGAAGATGGCCTGCGCGAACTGCGCTGGCCCCGCAACGAAGCCTTCGCCGCCCGCCTCGCCGATTCGGCGCACGACATCATCGTCGTGCGCGGTGTGGAACCGGACCTGCGCTGGCGCACCTTCTCGGCGCGGCTCGCTGGCGCCCTTGCGGCTTTCGCGCCATCGCTGGTGTGCACGCTGGTGGCGCGTCCCGCCGCAGCCCCCCATACGCGCCCCATCCAGGTCACCGGCTCTTCGGCCGACCCTGCCCTGGCCGCGCGCTTCGGCCTCGGCCGCTCGATGTACCAGGGCCCCACGGGCGTGCTGGGCGTGCTGCACGATGCCCTCCGCCAGCACGGCGTACCCCTCATCAGTCTCGCCGCGGCCGTGCCCCACTACCTCAACGTCGAAGAAAACCCCCCTGCCACCCTCGCCCTCCTGCGTGCGCTCGAACCCGTGCTCGGCATCCCGCCGCCCATCGGCGACCTCGAAGACGAAGGTGTGCGCTTCCTCGAACGCGTGGAAGAGGCTTCGCGCGGCGATGAGCAGATCGGTTCCTACGTGCGCACGCTCGAAGCAAACTACGGTCAGCCAGCGGATGACGAAGAAGGCGAACCCTTGCCCAGCGCCGATGTCATCCTGCGCGACATCGAAGATTTCCTGCGCGGCAGCAACGACTAGCGCGCCATTCGACCGGAGGAACCGATATGCCCCTGCAAACGCTCATCTGGAAGCTCGCATCGCCCTACGACGCCTACGTTTCCCACGTTGCGAGGCTGAACGCGGCCATCGAACGCATCCGCTACTTCTCCGGGCTGGCTCTTGGTTACGAAGCGGGCCTGCAGGGGTCCGTGCGCCTGGTGCCCGCCGCCCTGGACCCCGCCGCCCGCGGCCAGCGCTTTCGTGCGCAGTTGGGCTCTGCCGCGGCCAGCATGACCGATGAGGAGTTCGAAGAGTTCATCGCTCACCTGGGCGGCGGTTCCACTGCCGAGGTCGAAAGCGACCGTGCGCAGGCCGTGTCGCGCCTTTCGCACACCACGCGCGGCCTGGAAGAGTACTTCGCCATCGCCGGGCACGAACTGGCCACGCTCGAAACGCGCGGCTACAACCCCTCGCGCTCAGACATCGCCCGCCAGCTGCGAGACAACCGCCTCCCCGTGACGACGGTCGCGGAATACCGTCACATGCTTCACGAACTGGGCGCAATGGTGGGGAAGAAGACGGGGTAGCAGCACCCATGCCCGGTGATGGCTCGCGGCTCGTGTACTCGACCGATGGGGGACGCGTGCGCCCCCCTGCCGCCAGGCCACCACCCCGCAAGGCATCGCCTTCCTCCCGCGAGCCGCTGTCCCCCGCCGATGGTGTCGTGCGCATCCAGCGCGATAGCCGCGGCCGCAAGGGCAAGACGGCCACCACCATCACCGGACTCCCCGGCGACGATGCCGCCCTCGATGCGCTCCTGAAGGCGCTGAAGCAGCATTGCGGCGCAGGCGGCGCGCGCGACGGCCGCACGCTCGAAATCCAGGGCGACCAGCGCGACCCCCTGCTCGAGAAGCTCACCGCCCTGGGCTACCAGGCGAAGCTCGCGGGCGGCTAGTGGGCGCCGATCGCGATGGCGGGCAACCACGCCGCCGCGCGTCGCTGGGTCTCCCCATTAGGGGTGAACCCGCGACGCGAGGAGGGCGGGCGCACAACTCCGGTCAGTAGCCCGACCGGCAGGAAGGGACTCCCGTGGCGCGCCCGCGCAGCCCGGCCCTGGCCTGAGCCGTTCACTCGCTGCCTCGTCCTGCCGTGGGCGACGGGCGCGGAAGGCGGGAGGTGATGGAGTGCGCCCGGGGAGGATGGGGCACGAACCGGATCTCACAGCCGATCCGTAGGCGTGCCGCAGGACATTCTCGCCCGTGCACGCAAGCCCTCCCTATCGGTCGGGCTACGGACTGGAGCGTGCCGCCGCGCCCACGTCGGCGATAGCCGTGATAGGGACGGCGAGTAGGATTGCGCGCTCTCGCCATCCGGGTGGCGGCCCAGTGCGCGCGCGCTCCCTATCGGCCGGGCAACGGATGGGGCGCCCCGGAGCCGCGACCAAGGGACGGCCCATATCGCGGCGGCGCCGACCGATAGCCAATAGCTAACGGCTAATGGCTATCGGCCAACCCGGCCTTACGGGCCGAAGTCGATGTCGGAGATGTCGTTCGATGTGGAGATGCCTTTCGTGCTGCCATCGAAATGCATCGCGAACGGGCTGCACGACGTGGCGGCGCCGGTGGCCGTGGGCGTGCACTTGAAGACATCCTCGTTGGCGCCGCTGACGCCAGTCACAGAGACGGACCCCGATGTCGAGAAGTAGAGGGCGCCGTCGCTGCCGATGGCGAAGGCGTCGATGTCCTCCTGGTAGTCGGTGAGGCCGACGTCATCCCCATCGAAGTAGGTCGCGAGGCCACCGCCGCACGACGTAATGTCGCCGGGCACGAGGCCCTTGCACACGAAGATGTCGTGGTCCGCGCCACTCAGGCCGCCGCTGACGGAGAAGCTGCCGGCGGCCGAGAGGTAAAGGTTGGCGCCGTCGTAGGAGATAGCGTCGATGTCTTCGGCGCTCAAGGTCAGGCCGATATCGGAACCGTCGAAGAACATCGAGAAGCTCCCGGCGGTGGTGGGGCCCGTCGATGTCGGAGTGAACTTGACGATGTCGGAGTCATCGACGGTGCCGCTGATGCCCGGGATGGTGCCCGAGCCGGTGAAGGAGAGCAGGATGGCGCCACCGGGGATGATGTCGAAGGCGTCGAGCGTGAAGTCCGTAAGGCCGACATCGCTGCCATCGAAGAACATTTCGTAGGTGCTTCCGTTCCAGCGGACGATGTCTTCGTTGGCGACGGCGCCCGCGCCGCTGAGGGTGGCGCTGCCCTTGAGGCTGAGATAGAGCACGGGGCCGGCAGGGTTGGCGGTGAACGTGGCGGTGACGGTGGCGGCACTTGCAGCCATCGTGTAGGCGGTCACCGGGGTGCCGGGAGATGCCACGGTGCCCGCGGTTGCGGACCAGCTCGTGAAGGTGGAGCCGGCCGCCGCCGTGGCGGTGAGCGTGATCGCCTGGCCATCGACATATTGGCCCGTAAGGCAGCCAGAGGAATTGGACGGGCTCGCGCTGGTGCTACCGGACCCGCTGCCGGCGGTGAAGCGGGTGAGCGCGTAACAGCTGGGCGCGGGGTCCCCTGTGAAGGTGGCGGTGACGGTGGCCGGGCTGGCTGCCATCGTGTAGCTCAGGGGGTTGTCGGTTGATGCCAGGGGCGAACCCGCCGTTGCCGCCCAACTGGTGAAGGTGGAGCCGGCGTTCGCTGTGGCGGTGATGGTGATCGCCTGGCCATCGATGTATTGGCCGGGGTCGCAGCCGGTGGAGTTGGACGGGGTCGCGGTGGCGGTGCCGGCGCCAGCGTTGGAGAGGCTGAGCTGGTAACAGCCCGCTGGTGGCGGTGGTGGCGGGGACCCGCAACCGGCCGTGCCAAGCAGGGCCGCGACGGCCGCGCAAACATCCAGGCGGTTTTTCGTGACGCCGTTGCGGATGTCGAGGATGCCGGGGCCGCCGCCGGTGAGGGCTGCTTCAAGCGCGGCCGCGTTAGCTGTGGGAAGGGCCGCGGCGAGCACGGCGATAGCGCCCGCGGCGTGGGGGGCGGCCATGGAGGTGCCGCTATAGCCGTTCAGGCCCGCCGCATCGATGCTCGAACCGGGCGCCAGCAGCGACAGGTAGCTGGCGTATTGCGACCAGCACACGACTTTGTCCGCCACGATGCCCGTGTCCGTGCAGTCGCCCCAATTGGCGTTGGAGCGCGGGGCATCGTAGACGGCGCCGACGCTGATGACGCCCGGTGTGCAGGCGGGGGAGCTGAGGCCGGCGCCGCCGGCGCCCTCGTTCCCGGCGGCCACGGCGACGAGGATGCCGGCGGCGCGCAGGTTGGTGATGGACGACAGGTAGGGGTTGTTGCTGATGCACTGCGAAGTTTGGTACGTGCCATCGCCCAGGCTCATGTTCGCCGATGCGATGTTGTAGGTCAGCCTGTTGGCGAGGGTCCAATCGAGGGCGGCAACGATATCGGAGGTGTAGGCGCTGAAGCTCCCGAAGATGTTCCGGCGGAAGACATCGAGGCCGAGAATCTTGCCATCCGGGGCGACGCCGATGGCGATGCCGGAGACGTTGGTGCCGTGCCCGTTGTCATCGAGCTGGCCATCGCTGGGGGCGAAATCCTGCGCGTAGACGACCTTGCAGCCGACCGGCACGCCCGGCGCGGTGCAAGAACCGAAGGCCGCGTGGGTGTAATTGACGCCTGTATCGATGATCGCGATGGACTTGCCGGTGCCGGTGTACCCGCCGGCGGCGACCGCGGGCTGGTTGATGAGCGGCAGGCTCTGGCCGAGGGTGGGCTTATGGGCAGCGTTTTCGGAGACACCAGAGACCTGGGGTGAGCGCAGGAGGGCGGCCAGGCTGGCGGCGTTTTGGAAGCGTACGAACTGCAGGCCGAAGTGCTCGTAATCGCGCAGCTCGGCGATGTTGCCTGTCTGCGCGCGGGCCTGGGTTTTGATGGCGGCGTAGTCGTTGGCGAGCTGGTTGATGATGGCGGCATCGTTGACGGGGAGGCCGCGGGCGGCGCGGGCGGTAGCGGCGCGCGCCAGCGGGCCCTGCTCATCGAAGACGATGATGCCTTCGGCGCTGCCTGTATCGATGATCGACTGGTAGACGGCGGCATCGAGGCGGCCGGCGGCGACATGGCCGGCGAGCTCCGCCGCCGGGTCGGGCTGGCCGCGCGCATCGCTGGCAAAGATGGCTGGCGCCATGAGCGCGAAGGCCACGGCGGCGAGGGCGAAGCGGACCCTCGATTGACCAAGAATCTTCAGCATCATTCCCCCTCCGCGGCAAGCCGTAACCACGGCCCCCTGGCTGAAACTTTGCCGGCGAGCGTACGTTGCCCGCCGGAAGCGGGTCTGTGCCGGGGATGGTACAACGCCATAACACTATGCGGGGGACCTCTTGCGGATTTCTTGCGAAGTGCCGGACGGGACGCCGGGAAGGGACGGGCGTCCGTCGCCTGCAGGAGGCGGTCCATCTCCGCGGCGGTGGCTCTCCGGGAGGGGCGCGGGAGCCAGCCCAGGATGGGGCCTCGCCCCTCAATCGTGACTGGCAGACTTCGGCATCCTGCTGCAGAAGTGGCTTCGCAGAATTCGTATCCGGCGGGCTGCCCGTCGAATGGCAGAAGCGCGGCGCAAGGGGCTGGGAATCTATATAGAAGAGGGGGCTTTCCCGCCGGGAGCGGGGCGGAGATAACGGGCGAAGCTTTCCTGGCCTGGTGCCGCCACGCGATCGGGCAATGCCGGCGCCCCAGGGGCGTCGACCATTTCGACCTTGCCATTGCTGTTGCAGCGGACGGAGGCGATGACGCCCTTCGTGTAGGGCCTCATCCCCCTCCCGACCCACGCGGGCGAGGGGCCAACCGGAGGCGCTACCGGTAGGGAGCGCGTGACGGCCGGGTTCCGCCCCAGCACGCAGCAAGCCTCACGCACGCCCTCCCTATCGGTCGCGCTACGGACTCTCCGGCTCAGATCCCGCGCGAGCCCGTCTATCTCGGGCCGCGCGCGGGAACGTGCAGCAGGGGCGTGCTTCCACGCCCCTCCTCAAGACGCTGTTGTCCCGCCCGCTCACTCCAGGAGCTTGAGGACGCGCGTGACGGGCGTGCCCGCGGGAGGCTGGTTTCCGCCACCTGTTTCGCCGCCGGGGACGATGCAGTCAGCCTGGATGGCGCCCGTCCAGTTGCCACCGTTGCTGTTGAGGTTCGTGACCTTCAGGCACACCCACGCGACGATCGTGAACTGGAGGTTGCTGCTGTTGCTGCAGACGCCGTCGCCGTTGCCGCACTGGGCCGTGCTGATGACGGGGAGGATGATCGGCCGTCCCCGGTCATACGCCGACTGCAGTTCGGCGCTCACGCCTTCCTGGCCGTTGGCGTTGCCGCCGTTGGCGAACGTCTGCTTTACGGTGGGGTTAAGGTAGATGGTGCTGCCGCTGCTGTAGTTGAAGCGGCCCTTGAAGTTGTTCCCGGAAACATCCCAGGCTTTGCCGCTGCCCTTCACCGAGTTGGTAACCTGGTTGTCGTAGCTGTTCGAACGGAAGATTTTCGAGGCGCCCGGGCAGAGGCCATAGGCTACGCTGCAGCCGGGATAGTTGGGGTTACCGCCCCAGACCGCATACGGGAAGACATCGGGATCATCAAAGGAATAGCCCGTGACGACGGCGGCCTGGACTTTCGCGCGCGCGGTGATCGACTTCGAAGTGACGCCGAGGCCGCGCATAAAGGTCATGCTGATGGTGCGCCGCACGGCCACGGTGATGGTGTCGTTGGTGGCAGCAGTGGTACTGAAGGTGATGGTTGGCGCCGTCGATGAGGCGCTATTCTTGGTTACGTAGAGCTCGGCGGCGGTGCGCGCCTGGGTGGTGCTCGAAGGCAGGTTCTGGGCGCCGGCGAAGGCAGCCGCATCGGCCACCTTTTGGACGTCGGTACGCGTGTAGAGGACCTTGCCGCCATCGACAGCGAGGCCGGCCATACCGACCATGAGGGTGAGTGCCATGGCGGCGAGGACAAGCACCTGCCCGTGCTCGCGCTGCAGTGGCGCGCGGCGAAGCCGCCTGAGGAATGCGTTCATCTCGTGGTACCCGCGTGCCTAGTTTCCTTGCGTCAGCGTGGGAGAGGGTTGGGGGGACTTCAAGGTACAGGTTGGTAGCAGGCGGGTTACAGGTGGCTGTTAGCTGTTGGCTGTTAGCTGGTGGCCACTCCGACAGGGCTGGCACCGGCGCGACCCGGGAGGGAGCGCGAAGGCGAGGCATCTTGCGTCGGGTAGCGCGGGAGCCCCCTACCGGTCGCGCCTCCGATCGGGCCGATGGCCGGCAGCCCGTGGCCCGACCGCCAGGGAGGGCGTGCGGCTCGGGCTGCCGCGATTCGCGCAGCAAGGGAGCAACGTCACGCGCTCCCCTACCGGTCGCGCCTCCGATGGCGGCCGTTGTGCCCTGGGCGAGCCGTCCTCCGCGGGGTTGCCTGTTGCCTATTGCCCGTTGCCTACCAGCGCCCCCGCCGCGGATTAACCTTTCGCTCGTACGGGCGTTATCTCTAGTACACAGGCGTGAGCCTGCCTATCCTCGAAAGGAGGACGCTCGGACGCAGCGATTTCCGGCGCGGCCCAGGGGGCTGGATTGGCGATCCCCTCGGTAGACGAACTCGTCCCCGAATTCGACGAAGTAAGCATCGTCGAAGCAGCCCAAGGGGGCAGCGAAGACGGGTTCAGCAGGCTCTACGAGCACTACTTCCCGAGAGTCTACCGCTACATCGCCGCCAGGCTGGCACGCAGCGAAGACGCCGAGGATGTGACGGAGGAGGTGTTCCTCCGCATCGTCAACAACATCCAGAGCTTTTCGTGGCGCGGCCCCCCCTTCAGCGCCTGGGTCTTTCGCATCGCACGCAACGAAGTTGTTTCGCACGTGCGCCGCGAAAAGAACCGCACCGGATCCGCGCAGCTGACCGAGAGCATCCCCGACCCGGCCCCGGACCACGCCATCGCAGTGGAAACTCAATGGCAGATAACAATGGTCCGCAAGGCCACGGAGAAGCTCCCGGAAGCGCAGCGCCAGGTGATCGCCCTCCGTTTCGGCGCCGGCCTTTCGGTAGCTGAGACGGCCCAGGCGCTAAAGAAGTCCGAGAACAACGTGAAAGTGCTCCAGCACAAGGCCATCGCCAGGTTGCAGACAATGGTGCGGAGGGACTGATGGCGCTGCGTGCGCTCTTCGCAGGCAAGCCGGCCCCCGCGGCGCAAGCCTATGCCGAGGCCCAGGCGCTCCTCGATGATGGCTTCGGGCGCGACTTCGTGCTCGCCCTCTACGCGGATGAAGCGGAATGGCTCGCGCCGCTGCTCGAAGCAGCAGAGACGGTCGCCGAAGGCTTCGCCGCCGAGCAGCCGAGCTATTACTTCGAAGCTTCGCTCAAGAACCGCTTGCTCGGCGCCATGCGAGAATCCCACGCGCCCGCGGCTGCGCGGCCCGTCGAGGCGACGGCCGGGGCTGCGGGCGGAAGCGGCGCGATGGCGCGCGTACGCACGGCCTTCGCAGGCGCGGGCGTGATGGCCGCGATTGCCCTCGTGGGCGTGGTCACGCTCGGTTTCGTCACCGCCGACCAGGCCGTGCCCGGCGACTGGAACTATCGCTTTAAGCTCGCGAACGAACGGCTAGACTACGCCTTGAGCCGCGGCGATGAACGCATCGATGTGCAGATCAAGCAGGCGCAGGCGCGCGTCTACGAAATCCAAAAGCTGTCCGCCCGCGGCGACCTTTCGCAGGATGACCTGGCGAACCTCCAGTCGGAGGCGCGTAACCTCGCCGAGCAGGCGCGCGGACGCGATATCGATGACGTGACGAAGGCGGAGATCCGCGGCCTTGACGCGCTCACCACAGCGGTGCTCGATACGGCGGGCACGCGCCAGCCGGACCTCGCGCCCGCGGTGGTGACGACGAAGAAGGCGGTGAGCGACGCCGTCGCCGCCTCGCTCAGCGGGACGGTCGTGGCGGAGCCGCCATCGCCCACAGCCACGCCTTCGCCGGTGGCGACCCCCACCCGCGAAGCGACCGCGACGCCGGAAAGCCGCGCCGGCGAGGCTGAGGCGAGCGCGACGCCGTAGGCGAGTCCCTGGTCCCTGGTCCCTGTTGCCCGTTGCCTTCTGCCCGTTGCCTGTTGCCTCCTGCCTGTTGCCTCAGCAGGCGCGTATCGTCGGCGGCATGAGCGATTCGTCCGGTAAGCGGCGAGTGTGAGGCGGCAGGCAGGCGGCTCTGGTCGGCCGGTTTTTCGTTACCTGGCCAGGTTCCTGCCCACGCCCGTGGAGACGGTGCTGTTCGGGGTGGTGCTGTGGTTCTGCCTCGAGCTGTTCGGCGGGCGCAGCAACGCGGGCGTGCTGGGGGTGGCGACGGCGCCGGCGGTGGCGCTGGGCTGGGCCGCGGGCGTCGTCCTGCGCGCCGCGGGCGGCGGGAGCATGCGCTGGTGGCTGCTCGTTGGCGGCGTGGCCGCCGTGTTGGCGCCTTGGCTGGCTACGAACACCGTGCAGCTCTGGCTGATGTCGCAGGTGTGCATCTTCGTGCTCATGCTGCTCGGGCTGAACATCGTGACGGGCTACTCGGGACAGATCTCCCTCGGGCACGGTGCGCTCGTGGGGATAGGCGCCTATGCAACGGCCATCTGCATGAACGAATGGGGGTGGCCCCCCACCCTGGCGGCGTTGGCGGCCGTGGCCGTGACGGGCGCGGCGGGGTTCGTCATCGGCGTGCCCGCCTTGCGCCTGGCGGGGCCGTACCTTGCCATCGCCACGCTTGCGGCCGCCACGATCTTCCCCATCGCCGTGAAGCTGGAGTCGCTGGCGGGCTATACGCGCGGCTTCGAGGGGCTGAGCGCCTCGCGGCCCGAGCCACCCGCCGCCGCCCAGGACTTCTTGCAAGCGCATGCGCCCGAAGACGCCTACGTGAGCGCGTTCCAGAAGGAGAGCTTCGCGGAGGAGGCGTGGGTTTACTACGTCGCGCTCGTGCCCGCGGTGGCGGGGGGTTGGCTCGCGTGGAACATCGGACGCAGCCGCTTCGGCCGCGCCTTCATCGCCATCCGCGATAACGAAGTGGGGGCGACGGCGATGGGCGTCAGCGCCGCGCGCTATCGCGTGCTCGCCTTCGGCATCAGCGGGCTCTACGCGGGGGCCGCGGGGGCGCTGTTCGTGGCCGTGCGCTCGTTCATCTCGCCGGACTCGTTCGATGTCATCAATCTCTCCATCACGCCGCTGGTGTACGCGGTCATCGGTGGGCTGGCGACGGTTGGGGGGCCGGTTCTGGGGGCGTTCGGCTTCATCTGGGTACCACAGCTCATCCGCGAAACGGCCGACATCAACAGCGACTTCGGCCGGCTCCAAGGGGCGCTCACCGGCATCGTTCTCATCGCGGTGATCACGCGCATGCCGGACGGGGCGTGGGGGGCGGTGCGGCGCCTGGCTGGCATGGGCTGGGGCGATATCACGGCGGTGCTGCGGTCGAGATGGCCGCGCTCGCGGCGCTGGTGGTTGGGCGCGGCGGTGGCGGTGGCGGCTCTGGGCACGCTCTGGGCGCTGTGGGGGGCGATTTACGTGGTGTTCGCGGTCGCCATCGCGGTGATCGCGCCGCGCGCTACGTGGCGCTGGCGCGCTCACCCCCGGACCCGCTCTCCCGACCTTGCGAGCGAGGGGGAGTGACGGGCGGTGCGAGCCGCAGCACAGTCCGTAGCCCGACCGATAGGGAGGGCTCGCGTTGGGCTGTCGCCGTGCTGGGAGCGAGGATCCCGGTCGCGCCTCTGATTGGAGGAAATCGACGATGGGCAACCGGGCTCACACGGCCACTTCGACGAGTTGGAGCCCCGCGAAGCGGGGCAGGTGCTGCGGGTCGACGAACCCGCTTTCGATGCAGAGCTGGAGGACTTCTTTGAGGTTGCACTGCAACTCATCGAGGGTGGCCGCCTGCGTATGGGCGCCCATCACTCCGGGCACTGTGCCGATATAGAGCCCGCTCTCTTCGTCACGTTCTACGTAGGCGGTTACCGTTTCCATCTGCGCACCTTGCCGACGAGGTATACAGCACGGCCCCCCCGGGCCTACCGCGGCGCTCTTCACGCACGGGCGATCCGCTTGCTTACGCGCGCGGTTCCGTTTTGCGCGTGCGACCGCCAGCCGCCGGTGCTGTTCTCGACCCCTGCCCCAACCGATCCGGGTTCGGTACCGGCGCTACCCCCGGCGCTGTTCCAGCAGTTCGCGCACGGCGGTGTCCTTCACTTCGTAGACGTGGGTGGCGACGCCTTCGACGATGCCGGGGTCGTGGCTGGCGCAGAGGATGGTGCCGCCGTAGCCCTGCAGGGCCTCGATGAGCTTGCGCCGCGTCGTGCGGTCCAGGTGGTTCGTCGGTTCATCGAGCAGGAGCACGTTCGTCGGCTGGATGAGGAACTTCGCCAGTGCGACGCGGCTGCGTTCGCCGCCGGAAAGCACGCCCACGCGCTTGAACACGTCGTCGCCACGGAAAAGGAACTGGCCGAGCACGGTGCGCAGTTCCACATCGGGACGGCCGCCGGCGACGGTGCGCACTTCTTCGAGCACCGTGTGGCCCATCTCCAAGGCCTCGTCCTGGTGCTGATCGTAGTACCCGGGACGGGCGCGTTCGGCCCATTCGACGCCCCCTTCGCTGGGCACGAGCTGGCGCGCGGCGATGCGCAAGAGCGTCGACTTGCCGCTGCCGTTAGGGCCGATGAAGGCGACCTTCTGGCCGCGTTCGATGTGCAGGTTCACATCCACGAGGACGACATTGTCGTCGTAGGCGTGGCTCACCTGGCGCAGCATGAGCACGTCCCGTTCCGTGCGGCCGTGGGCTTCGAGTTCGAAGTGGACCTCCGGGGCCTTCTTTTCGCGGACGATGCGCACCACGCGGGCGAGCTGCTTTTCGCGGCTCTGGGCGGCGGCCGTCTTCGTGGCGCTGGCCCGAAAACGCTCGATGAAGCGCTCCTGCTTGTCGAATTCGCGCTCCTGGCGTGAGGCGGCGCGGTCCTGTTCCTGCAGGCGCGCGGCCTTCTGCTCCTGGTAGTCGGAGTAGTTGCCCGTGTAGGCATCGATGGCGCCTTCGCGCAGGTCGAGGACGCGCGTAACGACGCTATCAAGGAACGCCGCATCGTGGGTAACGATGAGGAGCGTGCCCGGGTAGTCGACCAGTTCCTGGGCGAGCCAGGTGCGCGTTATCGCGTCGAGGTGGTTGGTGGGCTCATCGAGGAGCATGTTTTCGGGGCGGCGCACGAGCACTTTGGCGAGGGCGATGCGCATCTGCCAGCCGCCGCTGAAGGCGCCGCAGGGCTGGTCCCGGTCGCCGGGGAGTTCGAAGCCGAGGCCATCGAGGACGCGTCCGATGCGCGCTTCGATGCGGTACCCATCGAGCGCTTCGAAGGCATCGAAGAGGCGCGCCTGCTCATCGATGAGGGCATCGAGGGCGCCGTTGCCGCCTTCGCCACGCTCGATACGCCGGGCGACAGCCTCGAGTTCGAGTTCGATGGCGCGCGCTTCCGGGAAGGCGAGCCACAGTTCGTGGAGGAGGGTGTTTTCATCGTGCAGGCCGGCTTCCTGGCGCAGGTAGCCGAGGGCGCCGCCGCGGTGCCCGGCCGAGCCGCCATCGGGCCGGTGGTCGCCGGCGAGCAGCCGCAAGATGGTGGATTTTCCGCCGCCGTTGGGCCCCACGAGGCCCGCGCGTTCGCCATCACCGACAATGAAGGTGATATCGGTGAGGACATCGTTTGGCCCGAAGGATTTGGCGGCGTGTTCAGCGAAAAGCATAGCGTGGCCCGGAGCGTGCGCGGGTGTGCTTCGATCGTAGCAGGTGGCTGGCTTAGGGCCGGGCCGGGGGGTGGTAAACTGCAGCACATGAAGGGCTACACCGTGGTGCTTTCTCCGGACCCCGAGAGCGGTGTCTACACTGCGACCTGTCCGGCCATGCCCGGGAGCGGTGACCGAAGGCAGTACGCGTGACTCAGCGGTGGAGGCGATGGCCGGGGTGATGGAGGCGTGGCTGCAGGTGGCTGGCGAGCAGGGATTCGCGGCGGAGCAGGAGAGTCCGGGACTGGTGGCGGCGGAGATCGCTTTCGTGCTCCAGTATCGGGCAGAGGAAAACTGGGACCTAACGGTGGAGACGACCGTGCGATCGCTGACCGCGCCTGCGCACTAGCCCTGCCCGGAACCTTGAGTGGCGCCGCATGGACGCCCTCCCTAGCGGTCGGGCCACGGACGGGCCGCGCGCCGGCCACCGCTGCCCCCACACGGACGAGGGAACCGGGACCCGCACGTAACCCGCACCTCGCCCGTAGACGCCTTGGGCGGTAGATTCTTTCTATGCCGTTGTTTGGGGCAACCG
>JBPCLM010000064.1:0-127465 GCA_051003295.1 Tepidiformaceae bacterium
CCTCGATGCGCACCAGGCCCTGCGTCCCATCGACCGTCACGGTCGCGCCATCGGGGATGCGCCGCGTGCCATCGCCGGTGCCCGAAACGCACGGGATCGCGTATTCGCGCGCGGCGATGGCTGCGTGCGAAAGCACGCCGCCAGCGTCCGTCACCACCGCCGCAGCGATGCTGAAGAGCGGCGTCCACGGCGGCGCCGTGAACCGGCAGACCAACACATCGCCGGGCTCGAGCCGGTCCGCATCCTGCAGGCGCGTGATGACGCGCGCGGCGCCCCGCGCGCTGCCGCGGCTCGCGGCGATACCCTCCACCACGTTGGGCGCTGGCTGTCCTTGCGCACGGATCCCCGTGAGCCGCCTCAAGATCGGCACCGCCGCCAGCACTTCCGCCGGCACCGGGAGGCCCAGGAATCGCGGCGGCACCAGCGCCGACGAGCGTTCGTGCTGCGCTCGCCGTTGTTCGACGAGCGCTTCTTGCGACGCTCCGGACTTCGCGGCCGCCTTGAGCTCGGCGGTGGTCAGGTGGAAGGCGTCGTCCGGCCGTTCGAGCGCTCCCGCGGCCACCAGCTTGCGGCCGAGCGCCAACACGGGCAGCCGGTTGAGAGCGATCGTGCTGAGCTGCCACCGCGCGCGTCCCTCGATGACGGGCACGTAATCGCTCGCGAAGGCGAGCAAACGGTCGAACTCCTCAATCGTCGCCTCGTCCCCCAGCGAAGCACGCGCTGCCGCCCGCGCCGCTTCACGCGCGTTCGCGGACGAAGTATGCCGCGAGCCAGCGGTCTCTGCGCCCCGCGCCATGCGCGCAATCATTGCCAGCGGCACCGCCGGGTCCTCCTCCCACGTGGGCTCGTGGACGTTGGACCAGGTGGTCGTACCCCGCCCATGGTCAGCTACGAACGCGTCGAATTCAGCGACGAACGCCTCGCCGCCGGGGGCCGCTGCCACCGCCGCAAGGTCGCCCGCTTCGAGCGCCGCGACGAGCGCGCCGTTGTCTCGTGCCAGCATCGCGAGGCGCCCGAGCCCGGCCCCAGCGTCCGATGATTCATTGGCGAAACCCTGGACGAGCGTCATCGCCCGCACCGTCCCGTCCTCGGGCCAATGCACCTCGCAAAAGTCGAGGAGCGGGCCGCCCGCGTCGGCCACTTCCCCCGCGGAGGCCATCGTCAGCGCGAAGGCACCGGCGGTCTCGGCGATCCAGCCGGGCAGGCCTGCTGCCAATTCGTGTGCACCGAGCGCGTCGTAGTCGATCGCGCGCAGCCTGGCGTTGAGATCGCGAATGTGCGGCAGGCGCTCTCCTTCCCAGCGGGCCCGGGGCGACTCCGCACCCGCCCGGCCCAGGGGCCCCATGGGCGGCGGCCCCGCGAAGCCCATGTACGAGTAGCCGTTCACGATCGTCCCCGAGAGGCCGCCGCCCAACGCCTCCAGCCCGGTCGTCATCCACGTCTGCCAGACCTCCTCCCCGAGGGCAGTGAGCGGGCGCGGGCAATGCATCGCGTCCTGCAACCAGATTCCTTGCTCCATGGCGGGGTCGGGAAGGCGGAACGCATCCTCGATGGTTTCGGTCATGGCCCGTGCTCCTTGTTGGCGTCGCGCGATGATGCCGCCGCCCGCGCTGACACGCAACGAATCCGGGCGTTTTGCCACGTCCCGCTGGTGCCGCTAAGCTGACGGCCACGCAGGAGCCCCAGCATGCCTGGCCCCATCGTCTTCTTCCAGATCGCCTCCACCGACCCAGAGCGCGCCAGCGAATTCTTCGGCGCGCTCTTCGACTGGCAGTACTCGCCGGGCGGCCTCCCCGGCATCGGCCCTTCGATCGACCCCCAGGGCCCGGCCGACTTTGACCCCAAGGGCTCGTTCCTCCAGTTGCCCGAAGGCGCGCCCCCCTTCGTCAGCATCTTCGTGCGCGTGTCCGACCTCGCGGCGACGCTGGAGAAGGCGAAGTCGCTCGGGGCGAGCGTGCGTGTGCCCGTCACCCGCATCCCCACAGGCGCCGACATTGCCGTCATCGTGGCCCCCGAAGGGCACGTCGTCGGCATCGTCCAGGAATAGAGCGTCCCGCTGGCGGCGGCTTGCCGCGTCGCTCTAGAATCGCAACGCAAACTTCCGCAGGAGAAACCCCAATGACCAGTGCCGCTCCCGTCAAGCCCTCCTATCTCGGGCTGCTTAACGCCATCGCCCTCGCCGAATCCCGCGCCGGAGTCTACCTGCGCGCCTGGGCCGCCGTGACGCCCAACGACGACCTCCGCGCCTGCCTCACCACCGTGGCCAAGCGCGAAACGAGCCATGGCGAGGTCTTCCAGCGGCGCATCGAAGAGCTCGGCTTTTCGCTCCTCGAACGCGAAGATGCCAAGTTCGAACAGACGCTCGCGAAACTCGGCGCGGCCGACATTAGCGACCTGGAGAAGGTCCGTCGCGAAGACCAGGACGAGGGCGCCGATCCGTTCGGGCCCATAGAACTGCAGCTCGACGACGGCATCTTTGACCCGCTGACGGCGCTGCTCCTCCGCTGGTACATCGCCGAAGAACGGGATTCGACCGCGCTCGCGAAAGCCGCCTACGCCGCCGTCCGCGCCCGGGGGTAGCGACAGGGGGCTACGGACGGCGCCCTTGCTCCAGCACCCGGAACGCCTTGCGACGCCGTTCCTCACCGTTGATCGACGCGGTCACCAGGTACGATCCGGCGCTCGGGATGGCGCCGGCACTGTTCAGCGCCATGGTCACGAGCTGGTCTGCCCCCGGTGCGATCCCGGGCGGCCGACCCGATTCCAGTTGTCCCTCCAGCCGGATCAGGCCCGCCTGCGTGTCCTCGTTCACGACGTTGATGGTGACGGTGTACTTCTGGTTGGTTGCGCCCCACGGCACCTTCAGGCCGACCGCCACGGCGATGTTCTGTTGGTGCGGGAACGATTGCGCGGTGAGGGTGTCCCAGCCGCCGCCCTGCAGGTAGAGCTTGCCCGCGACAACCTGCGCCCAGTCGGCAAGGATGACGAAATCGATATCAATCCTATCCGAGACCATCCGGGAAACCCCCTCGCGCGTGTGAAGCGCGGCTCCACTACAACTAACTACGCCCTGCGCGACAGTCGGGCAACCCGGCCCGCCTGAGCCCACCCCCCACCCCTTGCACTCCGTCCTCCGCTCCCCGACACTACGCGGACGATGTGCGCCCCTCTGACGCGCCCCACTACGAAGGATGCCTCTGCCGCCCCGGACTCACCGGGGCGCGCCCTCCGGCGTTCCTGATTCTCCCCCTTCCTCCGCTCCCACGGCCTTCCGCCCGCCTTCGCCGCGCCTCCGGGGCGAGCCGCGGGAAAGCCACAACTCGAAACTGAGGACTCACGATGACGGAAAAGATCTACATCTTCGATACCACCCTGCGCGATGGCGAACAGTCCGCGGGCGTCGCCTTCACCCCCTTCGAAAAAGTGGAAATCGCGAAGCAACTCGAACGCCTCGGAGTCGACATCATCGAGGCTGGCTTCCCCTGCTCCACCCCCGGTGACCTGGAAGCCGTGCAGGCCGTCTCCCGCGAAGTGCGCGGCGCCACCATCGCTGCCCTCGCGCGCGCCGTCGCCAGCGATGTCGACACCGCCTGGGAAGCGGTGAAGGGCGCCGCCGACCCGCGCATCCACGTCTTCATCAATACAAGCGAAATCCAGATGGCCCACCAGCTCCACAAGGACCGTGAGCAGGTGCTCACCCAGGCCGAAGCCATGGTCAAGCACGCCGCGCGCTACACGTCGAACGTCGAATTCAGCCCTATGGATGCCACGCGCGCCGACCCCAACTTCGTCTTCAGCATCGTCGAACGCTGCATCAATGCGGGCGCCACAACCATCAACATCCCCGACTCGGTCGGCTACGTGATCCCCGAGGAACTGGCGGAACTGTTCCGCGCGCTCTTCGAACGTGTGCCCAACATCCATCGCGCGCGCGTCAGCTTCCACGGCCAGAACGACCTCGGCCTCTGCACCGCGAACACGCTGACGGCCATCCAGAACGGCGTCCGCCAGGTCGAAGTGACCATGAACGGCATCGGCGAGCGCGCCGGCAACACCTCCCTCGAAGAAGTGGTGATGGCCATCAAGACGCGCAAGGACTTCTTCGGCTTCCACACCGATATCAACACGAAGGAGATCTACCGGGCCAGCAAACTCGTCGAAACCTATTCCGGCATGCCGATCCAGTGGAACAAGGCCGTCGTGGGCAAGAACGCCTTCCGTCACGGCTCCGGCATCCACCAGGATGGCATCCTCAAAATGCGCGAGACATGGGAGATCATGGACCCGGCGGACATCGGCATCCCGCAGGGGACGCAACTCGTCCTCGGCAAGCTCTCGGGCCGCCATGCCTTCAAGAAGCACATGGAAGAACTGGGCTACGAACTCACCGAAGAAGAGCTGAGCCGCGCCTTCAGTGCCTTCAAGGAACTCGCTGACAAGAAGGTGGAGGTAGATGACCGCGACCTCGAAGCGATCGTCACCGAGAACGTGCGCTCGCCCGAAGAAGAGGGCGGCTGGCGGATGGAGATGGTACAGGTGGCTGCCGGCGACCATTCCACCCCCACCGCCACGCTCCGCCTCATCGATCCGCAGGGCAACATCCATACCGACGCGGCCACCGGCTCGGGGCCGGTCGATGCTGTCTACCGCGCGATGAACCGCATCACCGGCCTCACACCCGGCCTGACCGAATTCAGCGTCAAGAGCGTCACCGAAGGTATCGACGCGCAGGGCGAAGTCACCATCCGCATCGAGCAGGACGGCCACACCTACGTGGGCCGCTCGGCCGATACGGACATCATCGTGGCGAGCGCGAAAGCGTACATGAGCGCCCGCAACCGCATGCTGCTGGTGAGCGGGCGGCTGGCCAGCATCCGCTAGCGGGGCTTGGGCTTGGGTTACCCCTCCCGCCGCTTCCGCCGCGGCAAGGGGGTGCCCTCCGCTGCCGGATTGACACGCGCCGTTGCATGCCCAACACTCCCGTCGAGCCTCAGGTCATTCAGGCTCTTGTGGGGGGAAAGCTCCGTGAACAGTCTCTCTTCGGCGCGCTGGGCTGCGATCGCTGCGATCGTGTTCGCCATCATCTTTGTCGCCGCCACGGTCGTGCTCACTGGCCAGATATGGTACGACATAACCGAAGATGAATACCTCGACATCTACAACGACTCAACTGAACGCGCGGTCATCATTGCCACTGCCCTGGTGGCTCTGCTCGCGACCGCGCCTCTCGGCATCTTCTTGGTACATCTCCTGGGCCGGTTGCGCATCGCCGAGGGCGGAGAAGCGCCACTTACACGCATGGCTCAACTCGCTGCCGCCGTTATCGCGACGACCTGGGTCACCGCCAACGTGGCGCAAGCGAACGTCGCGGCCAACATCACCTTCGGCGACTACCCGACGCCCTCGCCCGAGCTCGCTCAGCATTTCAGTGGGTTCGGCACTGGCCTCGTACTGCTCGGTACGCTGTTCGGTGCCTCCGCACTGATGGGCCTGACGGCGACGATCGCGTTCCGAAGCGGGGTGTTCCCGCGATGGCTGGCGTGGCTGAGCGTTGTCGCCGCCGTGCTCTCGCTCTTCGGCGCCGCGTTCTACCCCGCGCTCGCCTTCCCGGTCTGGCTCATCGCTTTCGGCGTCCACCTGTTGCGCCGCGGCGAACAGCCGATGATGGCCGCGCCGCCGCCCGGGCTATCGACGTAGGTCGCTTTCGAAGGGCCGTGGCGTGCGCCCATCTAAACTGTCCTGGTGACAACTACCGATGCTCGCCCTCTCGCCCTCATCGTTCCCAGGGCGGCGCGGGTGGTCGTGGCTGCGGGCCTGCTCGTGATCGCGGCCGTGGTTGCGGGCTGCGAAAAGCCCGGCGCTTCACACACGACCTCCCCCTCAGCCCGCGCCCTCCTCGGCACCACCGAGGGTAACGTCGTCTTCGCTCCCGGCGACGCCGCGCCAGAGCCAGCGTCTTCCCCCGGTTGGAAGTTCGATGTCGGCAATGCTCGCTTTTCCGAACTCGAAGATGGGGCCGCCGCCATCCAGGTGGTGGGCCAGCTATCCGCCCGCCCGGGAGCGACCGCCGAGTTCTGGCTGGAGCGCGATGGCCTTGCTATCGCGCGCTGGAAGGGCGGGCTCACGCGCACCTACAACGGCTCTCTCTGCTTCCAGTTCCGTCTAGAACAGGCTGGGCAGGCGGTGCCGCTGGGCGAGGGATCGTACGCGCTGACCTTCGCCTTCCGCGATCCCATCAGCGGCCAGGTCGTCGCCGCTCACGAGATGCACGTCGCGGGGCGTGCCCCCCGTCTCGAAGGCGCGCCGCCCACGCCCGCTTCCGATGTGATGCGCGTGTTGTTGGGCTGTCCCCGTAGCGTCATCTGAACGCCCACCCCCCGCGGCAAGCCGCGCGCGCCGCCTTCCCGTATCATGCGCTCCACATCACTTCCGGGGAGCATCGCCATGGCCACCATCACCGGCGCGCAGATCGTCGCACGAGCCCTCAAGCAGCAGGGCGTCGAATTCATGTTCGGGATCGTCGGCATCCCCGTCATCCCCATCGCCATCCACGCTCAGCGCGAGGGCATCAAGTTCCTCGGCTTCCGCAACGAACAGAGCGCGAGCTACGCCGCCGGCGCGGTCGGCTACCTGACGGGCCGGCCCGGGGTTTGCCTCGGCGTTTCCGGCCCCGGGATGATCCACGGCATCGCCGGCCTCGCGAATGCGTGGTCCAACTGCTGGCCCATGATCCTCATCGGCGGCGCCAACGATTCCTACCAGAACGGCCAGGGCGCCTTCCAGGAGGCGCCGCAAATCGAATCCGCCCGCCCCTACGTCAAGTACGCCGCCCGGCCCGATAGCGTCGCCCGCCTGCCCTTCTACATCGAGCAGGCCGTGCGCACTTCAATCTACGGCCGTCCCGGCGCCGTCTACCTGGACCTCCCTGGCGATGTCATCACTGGCGCGGTCGAAGAAGAGGAGCTGAAGTGGCCCGCCCGCTGCCCGGAGCCGCCGCGCACGCTCGCACCGCAGGAGAACATCGAACAGGCGCTCGCTGCCCTCAAGTCCGCCGAGCGCCCGCTCGTGATCGTCGGCAAGGGCGCCGCCTACTCGCGCGCCGAACAGGAGGTACTCAGGTTCGTCGAGGCGACCGGCCTGCCCTATCTCGCCACCCCGATGGGCAAGGGCCTCATCCCCGACGACCATCCCCAGTCCATCGCCCCCGCTCGCTCCTTCGCGCTTCAGAACGCGGACCTCGTCTTCCTCATGGGCGCGCGGCTCAACTGGATCCTGCACTTCGGCCTTCCACCTCGCTTCAACGAAAACGTGCGCGTCATCCAGATGGACATTTCGGCCGAGGAGATTGGAACCAACGTGCCCACCGAGGTCGCCCTCGTCGGTGACGCTCGCGCCATCACCGGGCAGCTTAACGCCGAGCTCGAACGGAACCCCTGGCAGTACCCGGCCGAGACCACCTGGTGGACCGGGCTCCAGGGCAAGATGCGTGACAACGCCGCCACCGTCGAGCCGATGCTCAGCGATGACTCAACGCCCATGGGCTACTACCGCGTGCTCCGCGAAATCCGCGACCTGCTGCCGCGCGACTGCTTCATCAGCAACGAAGGTGCGAGCACCATGGATATCGGCCGCACCGTGCTCCCCAACTTCCTTCCTCGCCACCGCCTCGATGCGGCCACCTTCGGGACCATGGGGGTCGGGCTCGGCCAGGCGATCGCGGCGGCGGTCGTCAACCCGGACAAGAAGGTGGTCTGCGTCGAAGGTGACTCGGCCTTCGGCTTCAGCGGCATGGAGTTCGAGACGGCCCTGCGCTACGCCTTGCCCATCACGTTCATCATCATCAACAACAACGGCATCGGCGGTGGCCCGAACGAACTCGACCCCGCGCGCGTTCCGCCTTCGGCCTACACGCCCAACGCCCACTACGAGAAGATCGCCGAAGCCTTCGGGGGCAAAGGCTGGTTCGTTACGCAGCCCGACCAGTTGCAGCCCGTGCTCAAGGAGGCGCTCAGCGACCCCCGGGCGAACATCGTCAACATCATGATCGACGCCAAGAGCCAGCGTAAGCCGCAGGAGTTCGCCTGGCTTACGCGCTGAGGCTTCTGGCGACGAAATTTCAAGTGATCATCTACTGGAGTGCAGAGGACGGCGCGTTCATCGCTGAGATCGCTGAGCTGCCCGGCTGCACAGCCGACGGCACCACGCAGCAGAAGGCGCTCGCGAACGTCACGGTCGTGGCCCGGGAGTGGATGGAAGCGGCCCGCGCACTCGGACGCGAGATCCCCGAGCCACGAGGCCGGCTGCTCTTCGCCTGATCCGGACCCTCCGGCGATTGCTATGCCCCGCGGCCATGCCTACGATGCCCGCACGCACCCATGCCAGGAAGGAACCCCGCATGCCCGAAGGTTTCGAATTCCCCATCGACCGCACGCAGGTGATGCTGTTCGCGCGCGCCGTCGGCGACATACGCCCCGAGTATTCTGACCCGGGCGACTCCGCAACGAAGGCCATCGGCGGCATGGTCATCCCGCCCACCTTCGTGCAGTGCAGCGCTCATTGGCAGCCCGACTACCCGCTCGATATCACGCGGCCCCGCAAGGGTCCGCCGCCTGCCCACCGCGGTGACGGCGGTGGCGGCGGTCTCGGGCGCGGGCTGCACGCCGAACAACACTACGAATACCACCACCCCGTCCACGAAGGTGACACGCTCAGCGTGACCACCCGGCCCGGCGAACGCTGGGAGAAGCAGGGCAAGCGCGGCGGCAAGCTGCTCTTCAGCGAATCCATCACCGAATACCACAACCAGGGCGGCGTCCTCTGCGTCACCGCCCGCTCCGTCGGCGTGCAGACCGAACGCGCCGTCGACCAGTAGGAGGTCCCTGTGCAACTCAAAGTCGGCGATACCCACGAAGCCGTCGTCATCGAAAACGTGAACCGCACCCACATCGTCAAGTACGCCGGCGCGAGCGGCGACTTCAACCCCCTGCACCACGACGACACCGCCGCGAAGGACCTCGCCGGGTACCCGTCGGTGTTCGCCCACGGCATGTTCTCCATGGGCCTCACGGGGCGCATGCTCACCGACTGGCTCGGGCCGGTGGCGCTCCGTAACTTCGGCGTGCGCTTCACCCGCCAGGTCTGGCCGGGCGACACACTCACGTCGAAAGGCGAGGTCACGAAGGTGGAGAACGGACTCGTCACCATCCGCGTGGTAACCGTCAACCAGGACGGCGAATCCGTGGTCGAAGGCGAGGCCGTGGCCGCGATCTAGGAGACCACGTGGCATGACACCAGCCCGGGCTCGTTCTCGTCGCTGAAACGGATTCCGAGTCCGTGCTTTGGGAACGACTCGTGAAACTACTTCAACCTTACCGGGACGCTCACGATGGGCGCGGAGGAAAATGGGATTGGCACGAGGTCGGCGGCCGCTGGTCGGGGCTGCTCGACGGCGCCGATACAGCGCCCGTCGCAACGCTCCTCGAAGGAATTGAGACGCTCGTCTCCGCTGTCGTCACTCCCGACGGTGCCTGGCAGGATTGGTCCTGGGACGGCGAAGAGGATCGGCCTCGTCCGCAATGGGAGGCGGAAGTTCGAAGACTGCTGGTCGCCAATGCTGACGCCACAGCGGTGATCGTGGACTTCCACCTCTAGCTTGATCGCGCGCCGCGCGCCGCGCATACTCCCGGATCCCAACGCAAACGGGAGGTCGCAAATGCCCGCCGAAGCTGGCCGCATAACGGAACTCTGGCGCTACCCCGTGAAGTCGATGATGGGCGAGCCGCTCACGAGCAGCGAGATCACGCCCGCCGGCCTCATCGGCGACCGTGCCTACGCCCTTATCGATTCCGAAACGGGCAAAGTGGTGAGCGCCAAGAACCCGCACCGCTGGCCGGACCTCTTCCATTGGCGCGCGCTTTTCAGCGAGCCGCCACAGACCGGCAAGCAGCCACCGCCCGTCCAGTTCACCATGCCCGACGGCGGCACCATCGATGGCGGCGCAGCCGATGCGCCCGCCCGGCTCTCCGCGGCCCTCGGGCGCGATGTGAAGCTCACGGCGCAAGCCCCCGCGCAGCCAGAGCTCGAAGAATACTGGCCCGATATCGAAGGTCTCGCCCACCGCGAGGCCGTCACCGCCGAACGCATCGCGTCGGCGGGGGAGGGCACGTTCTTCGATTTCTCCGCCGTCCACCTCCTGACCTCGGCGACGCTCGCACGGCTCAGTCAGCTCTACCCCGAGGGCACCTTCGATGTCCGCCGCTTCCGCCCCAACATCCTCGTCGAGACGCCCGCTGGCGGCGAGGGCTTCGTCGAAAACGACTGGGTCGGGAAGACCGTCGTCATCGGCGATGTGCGCCTGCGCGTGCTCATCCCCTGCCCCCGCTGCGTGATGACCACGCTGTCGCAGCCAGGACTTGCGGCCGACCCCGGCATCCTCAAGACCGCCGCCCGCCACAACACCGTGCCGGTCGGGGACGCGGGCGCGATGCCGAGCGTGGGCGTGTACGCGGTCGTGCGGCAGGGTGGCCGGGTGCGCGTGGGCGATAGCATCCGCGTGGAGTAACCGGCGCGCGACAGGAGGTGACGCGCGTGCTTGGAGGTAAGCGCCGCCGCGTGCGAATCTGCCCGCAATGGCCCCCGAATACCGTGAGGAACCCTGCAAGTCCGCGCTTTCACGCGTGACGGGGATGCGCTTTCCCTGGTCGCTGAACCCGTACATGGGCTGCGTGCACCGCTGCACCTTCTGTTACGTGCGCGGCTTCGAACAGCGCGCAGGCCGCCCCCCCGACGACCGCTACGGCCGCTCCATTCGCGTCAAGGTGAACGTCGTGGAGGTGCTGCGCCGCGAGCTCGCGCGCCCCTCCTGGCGGCGCGAACAGGTCACCATCGGTAGCGCCACCGACCCCTACCAGCCCGCTGAAGGCTGCTACCGGCTGACTCGCGGCTGCATCCAGGCGCTGAGCGAACGCCGCAATCCGATCGGCATCATTACCCGCGGCCCCATGATCGTGCGTGATATCGACGTACTCAGCGCCGCAGCCCTACGGGCCGAGGTCGATATCAACATCTCTATCCCCACGCTCGATGAGGACATCTGGCGCAGGACCGAGCCCGGAACCGCCCCGCCCCGCCAGCGGCTGCGCGCCCTGCGCGCGCTCGCCGATGCGGGGCTGCGGACGGCGGTCGGCATCGCTCCCGTGCTCCCCGGCCTCACCGACAGCCACGAGGGTCTCGATGCGGTCGTGCGCGCGGCCCGCGATGCCGGCGCTACGCGCGTCTGGTGCAACATGCTCAACCTGCGCCCCGGCACGCGCGAACACTTCCTCGAACGGCTCGCACGCGACTGGCCAGAGCTGCTGCCACGCTACGAAACCCTTTACGCCAGGCCCTTCATCCCCGACGCCGCGCAGGCGCCCGTGCGCGGCCTCATCGCGCGCCTTGAAGCGGCGCACGGAATCGCCGACCGCCGCGAGCACCCCCTTCTCCCTCCGCCCGAACCCGAGCAACTCGTGCTCTTCGCGAAGCCATGAGCCGTCCATCTCTTGGGCTGGGCTGCACCCCACGTTCCCTCCCTTGACGCGGCCGGGCCGTCCCACGGTAACAAGCACAAACAGGGACTAGGAGGACGGCGATGTCAGAAACGGTTGAGCCGGTGAGCGTGGAGCGCGTGCAACTGGGCGTGCGCATGGAGAAGCGCATGGTGGAGGTCCTGAAGGGCCTGGCGGAGTTCAACGGCGTGAGCCTCGGCCAACTCCTTGAGAGCATCGTTTTGCATTCGTTCGAGCCAATGCAGGGCGAGGAAGGGGAGATGTCGGCCAGCCCCCACGGCAAGCGGGCGCTGGCGGCGATCGCCGATTTCAAGCGCATCTACGGCATTGGACTACGACGCCCAATTGGACTACGACGCCCATGCCTGGCGCCAATTCAAGGAGCCTGCCCCCCGCTTTGACGCCGAACACCTGAGTGACGAGCCCGCGCCATCTGAGTAGGTGGCGCGCCCTGCGCGGCCCGGAGAGAGATCGGGTCGCACGGCTCATTCACGCCCGCTTTCAGGGCAAGAGCGCCTTCGTGTCCCGCTCCTCGCGCAGGCGCTCCACGATCGTTGTCACCGGCAGGGCCCCCAGGTCCGTGCCCCCTCGCACGCGCAGCGCGGCTGCCTGCGCTTCTGCCTCGCGGTCGCCCACGACGAGCATGTACGGCACCTTCCGCAGCTGCGCGTCGCGGATCTTCGCGTTCATGCGCTCACCCCGGGTGTCCACTTCCACGCGCAGGCGCGCCCCGCGCAGTTGCTGCGCCACCTCCTGCGCGTAGGGGATGTGCCGGTCAGCGATGGGGATGACCACCGCCTGCGTCGGCGCCAACCACAGCGGGAAGTTGCCCTCGTAGGCCTCGATGAGCAGCGCCACCATCCGCTCCATCGTCGAAATGATCCCGCGGTGCAACATTATCGGCCGCGCGCGCCCACCTTCTTCGGTCACGTACTCGAGGTCGAACTGCGCCGGGAAGTGGAAATCGACCTGTGCCGTGACGAGCGACTCGTCCTTGCCCTGCGCTGTCTTGAACTGGACATCGATCTTGGGGCCATAGAACGCCGCCTCGCCCGGCGCCTCGTAGAAGTCGAGGCCCATCCGTTGGAGGACTCTGCGCAGGAGCGCCTCGCCCGCCTCCCACATGGCCGGATTGTCCACGTACTTCTCCGCGTCCGTGGGGTCGCCGAGCGAAAGCCGGTAAACGTAGTCCTTCAGCCCGAGCACGCCGTAGGCTTCCTCCATCAGTCGCAGCACGCCTTCCACTTCGCTTTCGACCTGGGCGATGTCGGCGCAGAAGATGTGGGCGTCGTTGAGCGTCATGATGCGCACGCGCGACATGCCCGTGACCTGCCCTGACTTTTCGAAGCGGTGCATGTTGCCCATCTCGGCGATGCGGATGGGCAACTCCCGATAAGAGTGCTGCTCCGACAGGTACACCATGATGTGGCTGGGGCAGTTCATCGGCCGCAGCACGTACTCTTCGCCGTCGCGCTCCATCACCGGGTACATGTCGTCGCGGAAGTGGTCCCAATGCCCCGATTTGACGAAGAGCTCACGCTTCGCCACGGCCGGCGTTACGACGTGCTGGTACCCACGTTCCAGTTCGAGGTCGACGATCCAGCGTTCGAGTTCGCGGCGGATGGTGGCGCCAGCGGGCAGCCACACGACGTGCCCGGGGCCGATCTCGTCCACGAGGGCGAAGAGCTTGAGCTCGCGTCCGATTCGGCGGTGGTCCTTGCGCCGCATCTCCTCCAGTTGCGCTTCGTAGGCTGCCAGTTCCTCCGCGCTTTCGAAGAGGGCGCCATAGACGCGCTGCAGCTGCGGGTTCTTCTCGCTGCCTCGCCAATAGGCGCCCGCGATGCTCATCAGCTTGAAGGCGGGGATCTCACCCGTGTGGTTCACGTGGCCCCCACGGCAGAGGTCCGTGAAGCCGGCGTGCGTGCACTGCGTCACGTCCCCTGCTTCGAGGTCCTTCAGCAGGTCGAGCTTGAACGGCTGGTCCTTCCAGCGCTGCTCCGCCTCGCCCTTCGTCAGCGCCGACATCACGAACGGGTGCTGGCCCGCGATCGAGCGGCGCATGCGTTCTTCCAGCCACGCCAGGTCGTCCTGTTCGAGCGCGCGCGGCAGCCGGAAGTCGTAGTAGAAGCCGGTTTCGATGGGTGGCCCGATGCCCAGTTCCGCTGCGGGCATCAGTTCCACCATCGCCTCCGCCAGCACATGCGCGGCCGAATGGCGCATCCGCGCGAGGCGCTCCTCCCTGGGCAGGGAGCGAAGGTCGATGTCTGATGCGAGCTGTTCGGGCATGGCTTACTCCGGGTGCTGGGCTGGCTGCGGCCACCACAAAGCGCCTCATCGTGCTGGGACGTGCGGCGCGCTCCGTGGTTCCACCCGGCTTCCCCGTCGCTTTGGCCGCGACAGGCTTCAGCGGCCGCTAACGGGGCCATCCGTGCACGCCTATCGCCGCTGCGATTCGGGTGCAGGCTCGCGGGTGGTTTTCGTCTGCCTGGCGCCGCGCTTGCAGCCGGTGGCGCGGACTCTCTGCTGGCGGCGGACTACTCGTCCCGGTCGTCGCCGACCTATTCGGTTGTGCGAATGGTAGCACGGCGCCGTGCACGAAGAACACCAGCGTTGGCCGCTGGCGGGACCGCGCGGTATCCTGTTCCTCCGCGCGTGGGCGGTTAGCTCAGTTGGTTAGAGCGCTGCGTTGACATCGCAGAGGTCACTGGTTCGAATCCAGTATCGCCCACCAGCAACCGAATGGCTGTTCTGATCGCAGCCCGTTTCCTGGCCCACGGTGGGGCCTCAGGCGCGCTCGTAACGCAGCAGCGTCGTGCCCGAATCGAACTGATGCGTCTCCAGCAGGCGGAGGCGTTGGGTGCCCTCGCCCTGGAACATCGGCTTGCCGCCGCCAACCAGGATGGGGACGACGTAGACACAGTACTCATCGATGAGGCTGAGGCGTCGGAACTCGGCCGCGAGCGATGCGCCGCCGAGGGAGAGCTCACCCTCGGTGCTCTCCTTCAGACGCGCGACCTTTGTGGGGTCCACTTCGCGGACGATGCGTACGCCGGGATCCGCATCGCGCAACGTGCGCGAGTAGACGATGGTCGGGACCTTCTGCCAGTAGCTGGCGAACTCACGTTCGTACTCGGAGAGCGGTCCATGCTGGTCCGGGTTCCCCCAGAAACGCATCATTTCGTACAGCCCGCATCCGTAGAGGTGGAGGCCGGTGTTGCGTTCGCTTTCGTTGAAGTGCCTGTGGAGGGCCTCATCGGGCTCGGACCAATCGAAATTGCCGGTGGGGTCCTCGATGAAGCCATCGAGGGAGACGTTGAAGCCGTAAGTGATTTTGCCCATAAGTAGTCCGAGTGTACGCGCTAGTCCGCAGATCGGCCCTCACCCCCGACCGTCAGGAGAGCGCGCGCTCGAGCGCAGCACGGTCTGTCGGTGCTCCGTGCGAGGTCGGTACCCACGAAGAGCTGATGGCGAAGGCCGGGCAGTACGCCGACCTCTACGGCATCCAGGCGGCGGCGTACGGGTAGGAGTTGCGCAGCGCGCGTACCGGGCCTTGTCGTGGCCGCTGATCACGGCGGCCGGCGGCCTTTCCCCCAGGCTTGGTGTCTCAGGGTTGGAACTGAAGCAGCTGCACGAGGTTGCCCTCAGGGTCCTTCAGCGTGGCGACCGTCACCTGCTCGAACGTCTCCGGCTCGCCCACGAACTCCACGCCCATCGCCTTCAGCCGCTTGAAGTCGGCTTGTATGTCGTCCGTCATGAGTCCGACCATGTGCCGCGCCGGGTCCGCATTCTTCCCTTTGACCTCGCTATGCGTGCCGAGGGCGAGGGCAGGCTCAGCGCCCTCGCCGAACACGACGAAGCCCGGCGTCTCGATGCGGGCTGCCAGGCCGAGCGTGTCCCGGTAGAACGGCAGCAGCTTGTTGAGGTCCTCGCTCCAAATAGTGGCGCCACCCAGTCCCTTAATCATCGCGTTTCTCCTCCGCTATGCGCCGCTCTATCGTGCCCGATCAGAAAGCGTCTGTCCCCGCCCGCCTAACGGACGAACGGACCGTGCGCAGACCGGCCTTGACTGCTTGGGACGCCCATCGAAGACTGCGCAAGAAGGGCGGCAGCCGCGATGACCATGCCCCGCAGTTCGCCGGCCGGCGGCGCTGTCCCACCGTCCAGTGGCGTGTTTTCGAGCGAAATGCTCCGCCATGCGGTGGCAGCCGGGGTCATCCGCGCGCCCAAAAACCGGCCCATCCTGGATGGGCAGTTCCAACCCGCCAGCCTCGATCTCCGCCTCGGGGCCACCGCCCACCGCCTGCGCAGCAGCTTCCTCCCCGGTGCCGACGCCACCGTCAAGGAGCGCCTCCGGGACCTCGAGATGGGCCCGGCTTCGGACCTGCGCGACCCCCGCGGCGTCGTGCTCGAACGCGGCCGCCCGTATCTCGTCCCCCTCATCGAAACCTTCCGGCTGCCTGGAAACGTCCGCGGGCGCACGAACCCGCGCAGTTCCACCGGCCGGCTCGATATCTTCACGCGCGTCATCACCGACCACGGCGTCCGCTTCGACGAAATCCCGCGCGGCTACCAGGGCGGGCTGTGGCTCGAGGTCTATTCGAACACGTTCACCGTGAGCGTGAAGGAAGGGCTCGCCCTCGCCCAGGTGCGCCTCAGCGACACCGACGAAGTGCTCAGGGGAGACGCGATCCGCCGCCTCCACGACGACACGCCGCTCCTCTTCGAGCCCGGCGATGGCAACCGCGCGCCCGTGGCCAACCCGCTGATCGGGTCCGATGGCCTGTTCGTGAGCGTGAGCCTTCCCGCCAATGAGTTCGTCGGTTGGCGGGCAAAGAGCAACAGCGGCCTGGTCGAACTCGACGCCTCCGCCGTCTACGAGCCACTCGACTTCTGGGAGCCAATATTCGGCGAGCGTGGCGGCCGCCTCGTCCTGCATCCCGAGCAGTTCTACCTGCTCATCTCGCGCGAACATGTCTCCATCCCGCCCACCGTCGCCGCCGAAATGGTCGCCTACGACCCCACCAACGGCGAGTTGCGCACCCACTACGCGGGCTTCTTCGACCCCGGCTTCGGTTACGGCCCGGAGGACCTGAGGGGTACCCGGGCGGTGCTCGAAGTACGCGCCCATGACGTGCCCTTCATGCTGGAAGATCGGCAGCCCGTCGCCCGCCTGGCTTACGAACGGATGGCCGCGGAGCCGGCGCGCCTCTACGGCGATGCCGCCGCCGCATCGCACTTCCAGCGCCAGGACATCGCCTTCAGCCGCCAGTTCAAACCGCCCGTCTTCGACTTCCGCATGCCCTCAACCGCCCGCACCTGGAAGAACGGCCGTCCCGGCCCCCGGAAGTAGCTCCCTGCGAATCGGGCAGATGCCCGCGCTCGAATCCAACGAAAGTGGCCCCGGCGAAGAGCCGGGGCCACTTGTAAGACTGTCGGCCGGTGAGCCTATCGCCGCCGCAGGCCCACCGTGGCGAGACCGAGGCCGCTCAGCAGGATCAACGCCCCGAGGCCCGCAAGAAGCAGAACTGCGGAGGAATTCGCGGCCGTCGGCTGGCCCGTGCCTGTGCGTGGTGGCGCCGGCGCCGTCCCGCCGCCCACAGCCGTGTTCGTGCGTGTGGCAGTGGCCGCCTGCGTGGCCCCCGTGGTGCTGGTGGCGGGCGCTGTTGCCGTTGCCCGCGCCGTTGCGGTCGCCGTGGCTGGGGCGGTCACCGTCGCGGTAACCGTGGGAGTGATCGTCGTGGTGACCGTTGCCGTGACCGACGGGGTGATCGTCGTGGTGACCGTTGCCGTGACCGACGGGGTGATCGTCGTGGTGACCGTTGCCGTGATCGTCGGGGTGATCGTCGGGGTGATCGTCGGGGTGATCGTTTCCGTCGGGGTGGCCGTTTCCGTCACGTGGGAGTCGGCGGCAACGTCCCGTCGATCGGCGCTCAGCCCGCCAAGCAGGAGTGCTGCGACCGCCACGATGGGGAGGACGAAGAGGATAGGCCGGGCGATTCTTCTCACGGGGGTTCTCCTTCGAGTCAGCAGCAAGCCGACCGGGCCTGATTGAGCGAGTCTAAGTCACGCGGGTCCCGAAAAGATCGGGCCCTCCCAAGAATTTATGATCCTGCAACCACAGGCCCCACCGACCGACCGCCGTTCCCATCGCACCCCCGGAACTATAGAGTGCGTCCCGTATTCGAGGAGGGGACCACGTGGACCTGCAACTCGCGGGCAAGACCGCGCTCGTGACGGGCGGCAGCCGCGGCATCGGCAAGGCCATCGCCCTCACGCTCGCACAAGAAGGAGCGGACATCGCCATCGCCGCGCGCGGAATAGAAGCGCTCGACGCCACCGCCGGCGAGATCGCGGCCCTCACGGGCCGGCGCGTCCTACCGGTGGTCGCGGACACCGCGGACACGGGCTCGGTAAACCGTATGGTCGAGCACGTGCTCGGCGAATTCGGCCACATCGATATCCTCGTCAACAACGCCGCGCGCCCCGGCGGAGCGCCGCCACAGCCCGGCATCGAACACCTCCCGGACGACACCTTCACCACGGAGATGAACACCAAGGTGCTCGGCTACCTGCGCTGCGCGAGGGCGGTCGTGCCTTCCATGAAAGCGAGCGGTTGGGGACGCATCATCAACATCAGCGGCCTCGCCGCGCGCCAGACCGGTAACGCCGTCGGCAGCATGCGCAACGTCGCCGTCGCCGCCCTGACCAAGAACCTCGCGGACGAACTCGGGCCCTCTGGCATCAACGTAACCTGCGTCCACCCCGGGCTGACCTGGACGGAATTCATGAAACGCACGCTGCAGGAACAGGCGACCCGGCGCGGCGAGACCCTCGACGCTGCGCGCGAGCGCCTCGCGAGCCAGAACGCCGTGCGCCGCATCATCGATGCGGCCGACATCGCGAGCCTGGTGGCGTTTCTCGCTTCGCCGCTTTCCGTGGCGGTCACGGGCGATTCCATCGCGGCGGGCGGGGGAGTGGGCCGCGCCATCCACTATTGAGCGGCGCGACCTGTGTGCAGGCGCGCGCCCGGGACCTGGTGGGGCACCAGTTCTGTTAACACACCCTGCACATCCTTGGGGTAGAAGAACGCCGCCTGCGCCCTCGGGCCGATGTCGATCTGCCTCAAACCCGCGTCCCTGAGCCGCGCTGCCTCGGCCGCGACGTCATCGACGGCGTAGCCAATGTGGTGCAGTCCCGGCCCGCGCTTCGCCAGCAGGCGTCCGGCGCCGCTCTCGGCATCCTGTGGCACGATCACTTCGATCACCGTCTCCCCGTCGCCGACCTGTACGAAGTAGTTCAGCGTGCGCTCGGGCGCAAAGTAGGCGCCCGTTTCGCCCGCGCCCTTCCAATCGGCAATTTCGAAGCCGAGCATGCCGACCCAGACTTTACGTGCCTCCTCCCAGGAGCTGGCAACCAGGCCGATGTGGTCGATGCGGCGGATCATGGCTCTACCCTCGCTGTCAGCGAAGGTTGAACGAAAGCGCCGCGCCTGTCCACGCTTCCCACTCCCGCCCACAACCGATAGGCTCGCCAGACAGGCCGCTGAGCCGCCTGCCCACGCCATGCCCGGAGGTTATTGAATGACCACTCCCGTTCGGCCGCGCGCTCACGTCATCGCTGGCGGATTTCCCCGCGGGGCGGCCGCTGGCCACGACCACGACTTCGCCCGCCTGCGCCTGCTCGAATTCCTGCGCGAACAGGAAGTGCAGGCCTCGGTGGCGAACGACTTCGTCGATGTCGAGACCTGGCTCCCGATCAGCCGCCTCCTCATCACCTACGTCGCTGGCCCCTACCCGGGCGAGTCGCAGAATCGCGCCATTCGCCGCTGGCTCCAAGATGGCGGCCGCTGGCTTGGCCTGCACGGCACCAGCGGCGGCCGCGCAGCCCGCATCAGCGAAAGCGACCGCCGCCGCCAGATGGTCAAGCTCGACCACCACGAAACACTCGGAGGCTTCTTCATCAACCACCCGCCCGTGCGCAGGTTCCATGTCGATGTCCAGGATGCGGATGACCGCCTGACCGCGGGCCTGCCGCAAGCCTTCGAAGTCATCGACGAGCCGTACATGATCGAAGTGCAGGATCCGGCCGCCACGCGCGTGCTGCTCACCGCGCAACTGGGGCCCGACACGTCGCCCCCGGGCTTCGGTTTCGTCTACGACGAGGACACGGCGCTCATGCCCGACGGGCGGACGCGCGTGCTCGGCTACACGCGGGACGTCGGCAAAGGGGGCGTCACGTACATCGCCCTCGGCCATGCGCACGATCCAGCTACCAACAGCCAGCCGTTCGTGGACAAGTCCGTGGACCCCGAGGGCAAGACTCCGCCCACGCTGCACTACACGTGGGAGACCGACGGCTTCCAGGCACTCATCCGCAACGCCATCAGCTGGGGCGTCGGGGGCTGAGCCCGGCGGCCGGGGCGGACCGCCCCTACTTCACGCGCTCCAACACCACCGCCGGAATGCGGCGCGTCGTCTTCTCCTGGTATTCGTTGAAAGCGGGCATTGTCGCGGCCTGCTGCGCGTAGAGTCGGTCCCGTTCGGCGCCTTCGGGCACCGATGCCCGCGCCGTGAACTTCTCCTTGCCCAGCTCGACCGTGACCTCAGGATTCGCGGAGAGGTTGAGGAACCAGGCGGGGTGCTTCGGTGCCCCCGCCATCGACGCGATGACGACGATGCGCTCCCCATCCTTGCTGTAGACGAGAGGGGTGGTGCGCGCCTCGCCACTTTTCGCCCCCGTGGTCGTCAACAGCAGCAGGGGCCGTCCCTTGAATACTCCGAAGGTCTCACCTCCGTTGGCGCGGAACTCCGTGATGACGTTGAGGTTGAATTCGTTCTGGCCTGCCATTGTTACCTCCCTTTCGTCCCATTCTGCATGGGCGAACGAAAACCAGCCACAGAGCGCGCCGGGCCTCGGTCGCGGGGCGGGGTCCCTCCGCGCCCACGTCCACTCACTCCTCCTCCAGTACCTGCACCGAAGGGACCCGCAGGTGGAGCGCTTCGCCGTCCGCGGGCAAGACGGTGCCGCCCGGCAGCTCGAACTCGAGCGGCCCGGCGCCTGTCTCCAGGCGAACGCGCGTGCGCAGCCCCTGGAAGAGACGCGAGGCGAGCACGCCCGAGACGACACCGTCGCCTGCAGACGGCGCCGGCGCGACGTGTTCGGCGCGCAGCAGCAGCGTGACCGGCCCCGGCTCCCCGGGCATCCCCGCCCACGCGCCCGCAGCCGTGCGCAGCGTGCCGTCGGCGTCGCGCTCGCCCAAGATCACGTTCGCCATACCCAGGAAACGCGCGACGAACGGCGTGCGCGGCTCCGCGTGCAGCGCCGCCGGCGTGTCCTCGCGGATGATGCGCCCGCTATCCATGATCGCAATGCGGTCGGCGATGGCGAAGGCCTCCAGCTGGTCGTGCGTCACGTAGAGCGTGGCCACCCGCAGCCGCCCGAGGGCCTCCTTCAACTCCAGCAAGAGGCGCTCGCGCAACGTACGGTCCAGCGAGGCGAGCGGCTCATCGAGCATGAGCAGCGCGGGCTCGGGGGCGAGCGCGCGCGTCAGTGCCACACGCTGCCGTTCGCCGCCAGAAAGCGCCTCCGTGGTCCGCCGTTCGAACCCCGTTAGCCCCGCGACCGCCAGCAGCTCAGCCACGCGCGCCTTCCTCTGCGCCCGCGAGAGGCCGGAGCGGCGCAGCCCGAAACCGACGTTTTCGCCAACATCCAGGTGGGGGAAGAGCGCGAAGTCCTGGAACATCATGCCGAAGCCGCGGCGGTGCGGCGGCACACCAGCCAGGCCGTGCCCCCCGAAGCGAATGCGGCCCGCGCTCGGCCGTTCGAGCCCCGCTACCAGCCGCAGCAGCGTTGTCTTCCCCGAGCCGCTCGGCCCCAGGATCGCGGTCGTCGCCGGCGGGTCCGCCACCAGCGTGACATCATCGACGATCACGCGGCCGCCCGCCTCGAAGGATACGTGGTCGATTTCGAGGCGGGCCGGCTCTGTCATCAGAACGTGCCCAGGCCACGGAAGCGCAGCCGCTCAAGTGCCAGGAAGCCCGCCGCTGTCACCGCCATGAGGATGCTGCTCATCGCCAGCGCCTGGCCGTAGTTGAGCGCGCCCGGCTGCCCCAGGTAGCGGAAGATCGCCACGGGCATGGTCGCCCACTCCGGCCGCGTGATGAGCAGCGTCGCTCCGAATTCGCCCATGGAGATGGCGAAAGCGAAGACGGCGCCCACCGCCAGCGCCCGCCAGATGATGGGCAGGTCCACCTCCAGGAAAACCTGCTGCGGTTTGGCGCCGAGCGTGCGCGCCGCCTCGCGCAGCCGCGGGTCCATGCCGCGCAGCTGGGCCCCCACCGCTCGCGCCACGAACGGGTATCCGATGATCGTGTGCGCAATGACGAGCAGCGCCGCGTTGCCCCGCAAGTCCAGCGGTGGCTCATCGAGCGTCACCAGGAAACCGAGCCCGAGCGTGACCGCCGAGACGCCGAGAGGCAGCAGGAACACCGATTCCAGCAGGTGGCCCAAGCGTCGTGGCGCCATCCGCGCGCCGTACGCTGCGAGCGTCCCGAGGGGCACCGCCAGCGCCAGCGTCAGCAGCGCGAACCGCAACGAATTCCAGATCGCTGATAACGGCGAAACGAACAGCACCTGCCCGCGCACGTTGTCATCCAGCGAGCGATAGAAGGCGAGCGTGTAGCCTTCGCTGCCGTGAAAGGAGCGTTCAACGAGCGCCCCCAGGGGCATGAGCGTGATGAGCAGTAGCAGCCCTACCGTCGCCGGCACGAACACGCGCTCTGCGCGGCCCCAGCGCCGCGCACGCGGACGGCGAAAACCGCCGCCGGGGTGCGAACGCTGGGCGGCCGTGTAGAGAGCGATCACGCCGAAGGTGAAGAGCGCCTGTAGCAGCGCCAGCGCGGCCGCCACCGGCAGCCGGAACAGGAAGATCGTTTCGCGGTAGATCTCGGTCTCGATGGTCCCGTAGCCCGGCCCGCCCAGGATGAGCACCACGCCAAAGCTCGTGAAGCTGAAGAGAAACACCAGCGCCCCCGCACCGAGGACGGCCGGCCGCAACAGCGGCAGCGTCACACTCCAGAAGCGCTCGATGCGGCCCGCCCCAAGCATCGCCGCCGCTTCCTCCGTGCGCTCGTCGAGGTTCGCCCAGTACGCGGCGATGATGCGCGCGGCCATCGCGAAGTTGTAGAAGACGTGCGCGATGAGGACGATCCAGGCCGTGTTCAGGAGCCTGATCGGCGGCCGTTCCAGTCCGAATACCCACCGTAGCAGGTCGTTCAGCGCGCCCTGCGGCCCGATGAGCGCCGTGAACGCGACCGCCACCACTACCGTGGGCAACACGAACGGCACCGTCGCCAGCGCAACCACGAGCGACTTGCCGCGGAAGTCATACCGCGCCAGCACGTAGGCGCACGGCAGCGCGAGCGCCAGCGTGAGCAGCGTCGAGACCGCCGCCTGCCACAACGTGAACCAGGCTCGCTCCAGGTAGAACGTGCCTTCCACGAGAGGGCGCAGATCGCTCAGGTTGCGGCTTTCACCCGCGAACGACTCGCGCATGATCCCCTGCAGCGGATAGGCCAGGAAGAGCGCGACGAACACCAGCGGGGGCAGGAGCACCAGCCACGCTGCCCGGGGGCGAGGCCAGCCGCGCCCACTCAGCGCAGGACGGCCCGCGTCCATTCGTCGATCCATCGCTCGCGATTCTTCGCGATATCAGCGGCGCTTACCATGGCCGGCTGCGCCTCAACGCGGCTGAATCGCTGGAAGGCGTCCGGCACCGCCGCCTCTTCGTTGACCGGGTACACCGCCATCTGCAGCGGAATGTCTTCCTGCACCGCCTTGCTCAACAGGAAGTCGATGAACGCCCGCGCGAGTTCGCGCTGCTTCGTGCCCTTCACCACGCCCGCGTACTCAACCTGCCGGAAGAACCCGCGCTCCGCGAGGACGTTCCCCGTGGGCGAATCATCGCGCGGGGGCTCAGCGAAAAGCTGTTCGAACGCGGGGCTCGTCGAATAGCTCAGCACCACCGGCTGTTCGCCGCCGTGCAGCGTGAAGTTCGTGTTGTACGCCGTCTCCCAGCCATCGACGACGACGAGCCCGTTGGCCCGCATTTGGCGCCACCAGTCCAGGTAACGTTCCGCGCCGAAGTAGTCGACGGTCGCGATGAGGAACGCCAGGCCCGGCGAAGAAGACGCCGGGTTTTCCACGACGACACGGCCCTTCCACTGGGGCTGCGTCAGTTCCTCCAGGGTGCGGGGCGGCTGCAGGTTCGCCTTCGCGAGCGCCGCCCGGTCGTAG
Source organism: Tepidiformaceae bacterium (assembly GCA_051003295.1). Taxonomy (GTDB): domain Bacteria; phylum Chloroflexota; class Dehalococcoidia; order Tepidiformales; family Tepidiformaceae. The sequence goes on from JBPCLM010000064.1 coordinate 23,841, forward strand.
TTGAAGTTGACGTACCCGTAATCGATGGGTGTGACGAGGTTGCCCCCATCTGCTTGGAATTCGTTCGGCACCCTGGTGAGGAGCGGCGATGAATAGGGCTCGAACACGCCCTCTCGCAGCGCCCGCGAAAGGAACGTGTTATCGACGCCGAAGACGACATCGCCCTCCGGGTTGTCCTTCGTGAGGATGACGCTCGTGAGCATCGCTCCCGCATCGCCTTTGGGCAGGAGCTTCACGGTCGCGTCGTGCTCTTTCTCGAACTGCGCTATGAGCCCCTCGCTCAGGTTGAACGAATCGTGCGTGATGACGGTGATGGTGCGCTCGTCGTTGTCGTCGTCTCCACAGCCCATCAGCGCCAGGCTGAGCAAGGCCAAGAATCCCGGCAGGAGCGCGGTAGCTCGCTTCCACATCTCGTTGACTCTTTCCGCTGCCGGGGGTGGGGCATGGCTTCCCGGGCAACAAAAAGAGCCCGGAAAGCCGGACTCCACGCATTCTCGCATCTGGGTGTCCGACCGCTTTCCTACGCACGCATGACCGTGGTCAGGTTCAAGGGGACTGTCTCAGCCCGAAGGCACCCCCAGCGATCCCGAACAGCTATTCAGTTGTCGAAGGTCACGCTACACCCGGCGCGCGGCCCCCGCAACAGGCCAATGGCGCCGGGTCGCCGGCGGATTGTTCCCGTAACGCCACCGTTCCGCACCGGAAGGCCCCATTGGTGAATCGATAATGAAGCGGATGCGGAAAGGCGTCAAAGCCTGGAACGGATCAGCCGCGGCCTCCCGCGGCCAGCGCTACGCCACCTCCATGACGCTCGTGCGCGTGGAACTCCAGCAGCTGCACGCACTGCGCGCCGCCTGGGGATCCGGTATCAGCGTCGACGCCGTGACCCACGCGGCCGCAGTCCTTCGCCCGCATCACACGCGCCTCCGATTTCCTCGCTTGCATCGGCGAAGGCCGCTTCGTCGCTATCCTCACGCAATGCAACGCCAACCAGGGTGCCAATTTCGGGGAGCGCGTCGCAATCGCCGTGGGAACCGCGCGCTGGAAGGCCGCGACCCCTGGCGCCCGCCGGTCTATGTCCTCGTCGCGTCGACCGTACTCCAGTACGACGCCGAGCTTTACCGTGGCACGTTCGATTTCCTGAGTGCCGCCGGCTGCGACGAAGCGCCCGCGGGCGCGCCTTCGGCCTCTTCGGTTATCCGCCGCGTGGCGGTCGAGTCCGCTGGCGGCGGACGTGGCGAAGCCCCCGTCCCCGAATACTACGCGGATGACGACCTCGCCCCGGACGCGGAGACCTATCCCACGCTCCGGCACAAGCGGGCCGGGTAAGCCCCCCGCCTGGCGCGCGCTTACGCTTTCGCCTTCTCGGCGAGGTGCTCCCGCTCCGTCTGTCCCGTTCGCCACTGCGGCTCGGCGCCTTCGAGGCTGGTGATGGCCTTCCAGTTCGCTTCCACCCACTCAGCGTCTTTCGTCTCTTCCATGCCGGGGCGCACGCCGGGCCCCTTGACGATGGCCGCCCGGTTGAAGTTGCCCGCGCCCGCTTCGATGATGAGCCCGCTGTCGGTGCAGTCCTTCGAAACGAGGTAGGTGACCGCGGGCACCACCAGTTCGGGCTTGAGGCGATCGACCATGTCCGCCGGCATAACAGACTGCGTCAGGCGCGTGCCCGCCACGGGCGCGATCGTGTTGACCATCACGTTGTACTTCGCGCCTTCCTGCTTCAACACGTTCATCAGCCCGAGCATGGCTGTCTTCGCTGCGCCATAGTTCGCCTGCCCGAACTGCCCGTAAATGCCCGACGACGACGTCGTGAGCACGACGCGCCCGTAGGCCTGCTGGCGGAACACTGGCCACGCCGCCCGCAACACCGTGAACGAACCCTTGATGTGGACGGCGAATACCTTGTCCCAGTCTTCTTCGCTCATGTTGTGGAAAGCGAGGTCCCGCAGGATGCCGGCGTTGCAGATAACGGCATCGAGGCGGCCGTAGGCGTCCATCGCCGTCTTCACCATGTTGAAGCCGCCATCGTAGCTGGAGACGCTGTCGAAGTTGGGGGCAGCTTCGCCCCCCGCCGCCTTGATTTCGTCGACCACTTTCTGGGCGGCCGCGCGATTCTCCCCCTGGCCGTGGGGGTCGCCCCCCAGGTCGTTGACCACCACCTTGGCGCCCCGCCGGGCGAGGTCGAGTGCGTAGGCGCGGCCGAGGCCGGCGCCAGCGCCGGTGACGAGGGCCACCTGGCCTTCGAAGGAAATTGCCATATTCGAAGAATGTCCCTTTCGCGGTTGAGTCCTGCATCGAGGCGGCTTGCCACCCGTGAGGTGGCTGCTGGCCACGATGCGCGTAATTGCTGAGGGTAGCAGCTAACGTCGCTTGGTTCCCGCTCGTGCCCACCCGCCCTCCAGCGACAGCAGCCGCGGGTATAGTGCGACCCATGCCCGCCAACATGTGGGACGAGAGCGGCGAGGCCGCCGCTGACCTCACCCTGAGCCTCCACCGCGTGGCCGCCGCCCCCGGCGAAGGCGAAGGCAGCTTCCGCCTGCTGTTGGAAACGAGCCGCGGTCAGATTCCGGCGCTGTTCCATCCCGTCGAAGGGGGCACGAGCGCGGTGGTCTGCGTGGGCGGCGCCATGGGCGGCCTGGACGGCCCCGGCGCCGGCCTCTACGCGCGCCTGCCGAAGTTGCTCGCCGGCGCTGGGGTCACCGTGCTGCGCCTCGACTACCGCGTGCCCAACGACTTCGAGGAATGCGTCCTCGATGTCCTTGCCGGCTGCTCCTTCCTGCGCGGCATCGGCGCAGAGAGCGTCGCGCTCGTGGGTCACAGCTTCGGCGCCGCCGTCGTCATCAAGGCCGCTGCGCTGAGCGACCTCGTGCGCGCCGTCGCTTCCCTCTCGCCTCAGTTGCACGGCACGCGCGAAGTGGAGACGCTCGGCAAACCGCTGCTCCTCGTCCACGGCATGCAGGATGGCGTGCTCAGCCACGAAGCGAGCGAGGACATCTATCGGCGTGCACGCGAACCGAAGAGCATGGTGCTCTTTGCGGAGGCCGGCCACTCCCTGGTGCAGGCGAAGGACGAACTCGATGCGCTCCTCACGGAATGGCTCGCGGACCGCCTCCAGGGCCTGCCCATGGAAAGCGGCCGCGTCGAAGCTCCCGCCGCGCACGGACCCAACTGAACGGCCGCAAACAAAATAGTGGCTTTTTTGTGAACGAATGTGGTACTGTACGCGTCCGGCTGAAACGGAGGTAGCTATCGGCGGGGTACTGGGCGCCTGGGTAGCACCGACGGAGTTCGATGCCTTCTCCCAATGCTTCGAACCCCACGCTCCCCAACCGGGGAGCAGTCTTTCCTCACTCGGTGCGTTCGGCTAGATAGCTCCCTCCGTTAGGCCGCACCCCTCAGGTCTCTTGCTTATGCTCTCCGGGCTCCCATCGAGAAGACTCCGTCGATATGGTCTGCTGACGGTAGCGGCGGTGCTGGTGGCGTCAGCCTCTTGGGCCGGCGCCTTCTGGTACCCGGATGGCGGGCAGGCTGACCCCAGCCTGGGGCAGGCGGAGTCCGGGCAAGCTGACCCCAGCTTCGGGCAGGCGGAGTCCGGGCAAGCTGACCGCAGCGTCGAGCCCTCGGACTCAGGGCATGCTGACCCCAGCCCCGTGCGTCCGGAGGGCGGCCGCGCGGCGCCCAGCTTCGGGCGCCCGCGCTCCGATCACCTGCGCGTCTGCGTAGAGATGAGCGGGGAAGCCGGCCCGGGGCGCGCGGCAGAGGCCGTAGCCGTAGCGAGACAGGCGGACGCCTCCATACGGTCCGGCTTTGCAGAACTCGAAGTGCTTCGGATCGCAGCCGGCGAACGACCCGATCCGAATAGCGGCCGCGGCGCGCCACTGGAAGCTGTTGCTGGCTGCCCGGGAGGATTTCTTCTCCCTCCCGTAAGTGGGCGCCCGGATGCACGCGTCGTCGATGCCCCGGCGGACAGCCCGTCTCCCTACCACGTGCATGTGTACATCCTCGGCAACGCGGAGGCGGATGGATTGCTCGGCGTGGGGGTACCGTTCCGCCGCGTCGCGTTCGAGGTGCAGTGCGTTCCTTCCGCCTGCGCCGAGATGACCACCGCCCTCTACATGCGGGCCGACCAGGCGGCATCAGCGGCCACTCTCGGCGAGGGCCTCCGTGAGGCGATCGGCCTCGCCGAATCGCTCCGCTCCTGGAAAAGGCCCACTTACCCCACTTACCCCGAGACTGCCAACTAGGGCCTCTGATGCGCTGCCGGGGCTTCGGCCTTTCCGCTGCAACCCGGATAGTCGTCCTGGTCCTGGCGATGGCCTCAGGCGCGTTGCTCGGCTGGTGGATGCGCGACGGGGACAGCCAGCACGCCCCCGCCGCCGGTGAAGCCCACCAGCCCGAGCAGAACCAGCCGACGATGGGGGCCGCCGGTCCGGGGTCAACCCGCCCGCCAGCGCCCACGATCGTGTCGCCGCGGCCGCTGCCACTATCGTCTCCGCCCGGCTTCTATCCGCCCGCCAACAGCACGGGAATTACCGGAGTGGATGCCGTCGTTGACGCTGTCCTGCGGACCGATGTCGGCGCGCTCGCGGCCCGTGCCTCATACAGGGACATTCCCTGCGTGATAATCGTCGGGAACCGGCACGACGTCCCCTATTGCGACGGTCTCTCCGAGGGCACACCAGTCCCGGTTCTGCCCGGCAGCGGCTGCGGTGGAGCTGGCGTTTTCTCCGAAGAGCGGCTTCCCCGGATCTTGAGTGCCTTCTTCGGCATTCAGCACTTTCTCGTGGCAGTCTGGGCCGTCGATCCAGCCATCCCTCCCCCGTTCTTCGCGGACGACCCCCTGGTCGTGCAGTTCGGGGACCCAACCCGCCCGGGCGACTTTGACTACATCCACCTGAGCTCGTCGGGGCACATCGTCAGGCTGTCAAGCACCTGCAACGAGCCCGATCCTTCCTCGGTGCGCGGCCGCGTGCCACTGCTGCCGCCGCTTCCCGCCCCCGCCGAAGACACGGACTAGCCGCCTCCAGGGGCAACGGGATCCCGCCCCCCCCCCCGCACACGCGAACGGGGCCTGGCGCAATCTCCCAACGCACCAGGCCCCGGGTTCCCGATGGCTTCGGGTCAGCAGTCCTTGCGGACTTAGCGCGCTCGGCTAGCTGTTACCTCCTTTCCGCGAATGTCGCGACTGCCGCCTGCCCCACCGCGCGCGATTCGTTCATCGAACGAATGTTGCGCCGCAGGAACGCCGGCAGTTCAGCGTCTTCAACCGTGACGACCCCGGGCAGCCCGATATCGGCGATGCGCCGGCTCTCGCGCGGGTCGTCCATCATCATCACGCGGGGCGGGAACCCCGTGGCGATGACCGTCATGTGCACCTCTTCGCCCAGCCGGGCATCGATAACGGTGCCCCAGATGATGTTCGCCGTCGGGTCCACCACCTCGGCGACTACGCGGCCCGCCATGTCCATCTCGCGCAGCTTCAGGTCGCCGCTGTGCGTGATGTTGCAGAGCACCTTCAGGGCGCCATCGATCGATTGGTCCAGCAGCGGGCTGGTGGTGGCCGCGCGGGCGGCGTCCACGGCCCGGTTCTCCCCCGACCCACGCCCCACAGAAAGCAGCGCCGGGCCCGCTTCGCTCATCGTCGCGCGCACGTCGTTGAAGTCGAGGTTGATGGCGCCGTTCTGGCTGATGATGTTGGAGATGGACTGGATCGCCTGGCGAAGCACGTCGTCCGCGGTTTCGAACGCCAGCTCCATCGAACAATCCGGCGGACAAATCTCCATCAGCCGCGAATTGGGGATGGCGATGAGCGTATCCACCTTGTCGCGCAGGCGGTTGATGCCTTCCTCGGCCTGGCGCATGCGCTGCGCGCCTTCCCAGGCGAACGGCTTGGTGACGACGCCGATCGTGAGCGCCCCGCAGTCCTTCGCGATCTCCGCGATGATGGGGGCGGCGCCCGTTCCCGTACCGCCCCCCATGCCCGCCGTCACGAACACCATTTCGGTGCCCCGCGGCAGGTCGTACAGTTCGTCCCGGCTTTCGTCGGCGGCGCGTTCGCCGCGGGCGGGGTCACCCCCGACGCCGAGGCCCTTGGTCAGCCGTTCGCCGATGCGCATACGGCTGGGCGCGTCACTGGACATCAACGCTTGCGCATCGGTGTTGCAGGCCACGAAGGCGACGCCCGGGATCTTGGCCTTGATCATGCGGTTGACGGCGTTGCAGCCGCCTCCCCCAACCCCGACCACCTTGATGTCGGGCAGCAGGTCCGTGTCGTAGCGGATGCTCATTGCGTGGGTACCTCTCCTCTTGGTCTGTGTGAATGGCTCGTCGCGGCGGGTGTGTTCGATGAGGCTCATTCCTTCCCCCTGTTCTCTCACTGCGGCATAAGCGCCCGTCCTACTGACGCGATCCGCCTCCAGACCCCTCTCCCCGGGACCTCGAAGGATGGGCGCGCCTCTGGCAGTCGTTCACGGCCACGCAGCGCGTACTCCACGAGGCCGATCGATGTCGCGAAGGCGGGCGTGCCGATCAGGTCGGTCATGCCCGAATAGCCGTGCGGCCGCCCCAGCCGCGCGGGGATGCCCAGGCGCGCTTCGGCCATCTCCGGCAGCCCGCGCAGCATGCTCGTCCCGCCCGTCAGCACAAGGCCGGCCGCCAGGCGGTCGAGGTAGCCCGCGCGCTTCAGCTCGAGCGCGACCATCTCCAGGATCTCCTCGGTGCGCGCCCCCAGGATTTCGCAGATGTGGCCCAGCGTCACCGCTTTGCGCGTGTTCGTCCCGAACGCCTGAATCTCCACCGTCTCACGTTCAGACTCACGCTCGACAAACGCCGCCCCGTATTCGCACTTCACCGTTTCGGCACTCTCCCAGGGGCAGCGCAGCACGCGCGCCAGGTCGTTCGTCAGTTGCGAACCGGCGATGGGCAGGCAGACGGTGTGCGCGATGGCGCCTTCGTCGTACACCGCGATCGATGTCGTGCTGCCGCCGATGTCCACGACCGCCACGCCCTGCAAGCGCTCCTGCTCCGCCACCACGCTCGTGGCCGAAGCGATCGATTCGAGGATCACATCGTCCACCTGCACGCCCGCGCCCTCGACGCACTTCGTCAGGTTCTGGATGGCGGAAACGGCGCCCGTCACGATGTGCGTCTCGGCGTCCAGCCGCCCGCCGTACATGCCCACGGGGTCGGAAACCGGGTCTGTGCCTTCTATCCAGTAGCCGCGCGGCAGGATGTGCAGAACCTGGCGGTTCGTGGGGATGCTTATCTGCCCGGCCGATTCGAGCACCCGCGAGCGGTCGTCCGCGCTAATGGCGCGGCTGCGGTCCGGGATAGCGATGATGCCGCGATTGTTCTGCGAAGCGATATGGTTCCCCGAAACGCCGACCACCGCGCTGAGGATGCGCATCCCGCACGACTGCTCGGCCTTTTCGATGGCCACGGCGATCGCCTCGCGCGCCGATTGGATGTTGTCGATGACCCCCCGCGCAAGCCCGGCCGCGGGGGCGATGCCGAGGCCGAGTACGCGCGTATCTCCGTGCTCCCCCGCATCCCCAACGACTACCGCCACCTTCGTGGACCCGACATCGATGGCTGCCACCGTGGCCCGTCGTTTCATGTTCGTTGTCCCCCTGTGTGCGTGTTGCTGTTCATTGCAGGACCGGCCGGTTTCCGAACCTGAGGTCGATCGTGGTGTAGGCGATGCCACTGGCCCGGGCCTGCTGTGCCATGGCCGCCCAGACGGCGAGTTTGTAGGCGATGGAACTCGAATCCCCCAGGAGCGCTACCTGGCCATCCGCAGTCGTCACCTGCACGCCCTTGCCCGCGACGTAAGCGACTTCCGTCACCGTCGTCCCGAGTTGCCTGGGAAGGCGGTCGTAAATCTCCGCCGCCGCATCCACGGCCTGGTAGCTGACGCGCTCACCTTGCAGTAGAGACGTGGCCTCGGCGCTGCGGATGACGGGAGCGCCCACTCCCGGCGGGATCGTGCCCAGCACCACGCCTTCGCGGTCGATGGTGTAGCGCACGCCTCCCTGCTCCCACGTCCCCCACGGTTGCCGTTCGACGACGACGACGCGCACGCTATTGGGCCAGGCGCGCTCGACGCGTACGGAGGCGACCAGGGGCAGGCTGTAGAGTTCTTTCTGGGCGGATGCAAGGTCCGCGGTGAACATGTGCTGCCCGAGCAGCCCGCTCTGCCGCACGATCGTCTCCGCTGAGATGCGCTCCGTGCCCCGCACCCTGACGTGGTTCACTTCGAAGACCGGGGACAGCCACAGCCACATCCCCGCGCCGAGCAGGACCACCAGCACCAGCACGGCGCAGCCCGTCACCAGCCAGGCGTGGCCGGGCCGCCAACCGCTGCCGGCCACCCCGGCGCGCGGCGGCTGCACTCCGCCCCCACCCCGCCGCGCGATCACGCGCCGGTCCCCCACGATGCTCGTCGTGCGGCGCACGATGGCGCGTGGCCAGCGGTTCCCGCCCGGGCGATTGCGTTTCACGATCATCGATTCGCCCTCCGCTCATGCCGCGCGAGGCCGAGTTCGAGGATGCGCGTGAGCAGGTCACCGTAGGACAGCCCTGAGGCCGCCCATAGCTTCGGGTACATGCTGATGCTCGTGAACCCCGGGATCGTGTTCACTTCGTTGGCGACCACCCCCTCTGCGGTCACGAAGAAGTCCACGCGCGCGTACCCTTCGCAGCCCATGAGGCGGTACATGCGCAGGGCGAGTTCGCGCACGTCCGCCATCGCCGCTTCGGGCAGCCGCGCGGGGATGTGCAGCGCCGTCGTGGATGTGGCCGAGTACTTGCTCTCGTAGTCGTAGAATTCACGGTCCGGCGTCACTTCGCCCACCACGCTCGCTTCCGGGTGCTCGTTCCCCAGCACCGAACACTCAACTTCGATGCCGCTGACGGCTGCTTCGATGACGGCCTTGTCGTCGTAGGCGAAGGCGTCGCGGAACGCCCCCTCCAGGTCTTCGCGCGAACTGGCGCGCGTTATGCCGACCGAACTGCCCCCGTTGGCGGGCTTGACGAAACAGGGATAGCCGATTTCGCGCTCGACGTAACGTTGAGCGACCTCCTCGAAGTCATCGATTTCCCACGCCCGCACCACGCCATAACGCGGCACCGGGATGCCGGCCTCGGCGAACAGCGCCTTCATGAGCGCCTTGTCCATGCCGATGGCGCTTGCGGCCACACCGGCCCCGGCGTACGGCATCCCCACGATTTCGAGGAAACCCTGCAACGTGCCATCCTCGCCGTAGGTGCCGTGCACGAGAGGGAACGCCACATCGCACCCGGCGAGCGCCGCCAGTGCCCCAGGGTTGCGCAGCACGGGCCCCGCATCGCGCTCGAAGGCCGGCGCGTTCGCTGCAAGCCCCGCCTGCGTTTCCTCCGGCGTCAGCCACGAGCCGCCGCGCGTTATCGCGAAGGGCACGGGCTCCCAGCGGCCCGTGTCCAGCGCCGCCATCACGCTGCGCGCGCTCACGACGCTCACTTCGTGTTCGCCCGAACGGCCGCCGAAGATCACCGCCACTCGCTGTGTCGCCATCACCATGCCCCCACGAAGGCGACTTCGCGCTCGAGGTTTATGCCGGACTGCTCGCGTACCCGCCGCTCTGCTTCGTGCACCAGCCACGCCACGTCCGCCGCGCGCGCGTTGCCTTCGTTGACGAAGAAGTTGCAGTGCCGGTCGCTGATGGCTGCCTCACCGCGGCGCGCGCCACGCAAGCCGACATCTTCGATGAGCCGCCAGGCGGGCCGTTCCGGTGGGTTCTTGAACATGGAGCCGGCATTGCGCCCGCGCGGCTGCGCCCCCAGGCGCTTGGCGTCATAGCTGGCCGCGCGCTCCAGCAGCGCCACGGAATCGCCCGCCCGCAAGCGCATTTCCGCTTCGAGCACCGTCTTGCCCGCGAACTGGCCGCGCGTGAACACGCTGCCGCGATAAACAAGGCCCAGGTCGGCCGCATCGACCCATTCGTCTCGCCCCGCGGGGTCCTGCAGGCGCACGCGCGTGAGCACATCCCCGAGGCACCCGCCGTAAGCGCCCGCGTTGTACACGACAGCGCCGCCGAGCGTGCCCGGTATTCCTACTGCCCAGGCGAGCCCATCGAGCCCGGCCCGGCACATTCTCCGCGCGAACGCGGCGAAGCTCGTGCCGCTCTCCACGCGGAACGTCCGTTCTTCGTCCGCAATTTCCGCGCGTGCGCGGTTGTCCAGCACCACGCCCCGCATGCCCGCGTCCGCCACGACGACGTTGCTCCCACTCCCGAGCACGAACACGTCCATCCCGGCGTCCCGCGCCGCTACCGCCGCCGCGCCGAGGTCCGTTGCGCTGCGCACGGTCACGAACAGGTCCGCGGGGCCGCCCACGCCGAAGGTGGTGTGGCGCGAAAGCGGCTCGCCGCGGCGTACGTCGCCGAATGCCGCGAGCACCGCCTGGACCCTATCGAGAGCGCTCATCGCAGCAACTCCAGCACCATGGGACCTACTTCGACCACGTCGCCTGCGCCAATCGTGAAGACAACGTCGCCCGCGGTCGCCAGGTCGACAGCCATGCGAGCGGCCGTGGCGAAGTCCTTCGCGTAGGTGGCCGAAGGCTGGCTGATGGCGCGCGCGAGGTCGGCGGCGCTGCGACCTGCTTCCGGTACTTCGCGCGCGGCGTACGTCTCGAGCACGACCAGGGCATCGAGCCCGCCCCAGCACGAGGCCCACTCTTCCCAGAGGTAGGCTATGCGGCTGTAGGTGTGCGGCTGGTAGACCCCGATGAGCCTTCGCCCGCCGAAGCGGCGGCGCGCCGCCGCGAGCGTCGCGCGGACCTCCGTCGGGTGGTGCGCGTAGTCGTCCATCACCAGTACGCCGCCTGCCTCGCCCACCATCTCGAAGCGCCGGCGCGCACCGCGGAAACGGCTCACGGCGTCGCCGAGAGCACTGAACTCCACGCCCAGGTGCAGGCAGACCGCCGCTGCCGCCAGCGTGTTAAGGATGACGTGCTCCGCCGGGACGTTCGCGCGCAGGCTGCCCAGGCGATCCCCCTGGCGCACGACCTCGAAGCTTGCGCTTTCGCCTGTGATCTGTGGATTTCCCGCGTGCCAGTTTTCGCGCGGGTTCAGCCCGTACGTCTCCACCGGGGCACTGGCCCCCGCCGCCGCGCGCATCGCCCCCGCATCGCCGCCGCAAACCAGTAGCAGGCCATCCTCCTGGACCCGCCCGGCGAACACGCGGAACGCCTCGTCGTAGGCCTCGGGGGTGCCAAAGTAGTCCAGGTGGTCGGCCTCCACGTTCGTGATCACCGCGATGTGGGGTGAGTATTCGTGGAAGGCACGGCGGTACTCATCCGCCTCAACCACGCAGAGGTCGCCCTCGCCCCAGGCGGCGTTGCCCCCGAGGTCCAGGCTTTCGCCCCCGAGCAGGTACATCGGCGCGCGGCCCGCCCTTTCCAGGATGAAGGCGATAAGGCTCGAAGTCGTGGTCTTGCCGTGGGAACCGGCGACGGCGATGACGCGCTTGCCCTCCATGAGCCTCTCCACCATCTCGGCGCGCAGCAGCACGGGAATGCCGCGGCGCCGCGCTTCCGCAATCTCCGGGTTCTCATCGCCCGCCGCCGCGGTGGTGACGACGAGTGCAGCGCCGCCCACGTTCGCGGCGGCGTGCCCCTCGTGCACCGTCGCCCCCAATCCTTCGAGACGGGCCGTCAGCGACGAAGGGCGCAGGTCGCTGCCGCTCACCGCCACGCCGCGTTCGAGCAGCAGCTGGCCGATGGCCGACATGTGCATACCGCCGATGCCGACGAGGTGGACGGGCCCGCGAATGTCGTTCATCTTCGCGCCACCTCCAGGATGATTCCGGCGATGGCGGCGGCGGCGTCCGGCCGCGCGAGCCCCGCCGCCGCGCCTGCCATCCGCGCGAGCCGCTCATCGTCGCCGAGCAGCTCCAGCGCCAGGCTCGTCAGCGTGTCCAGTGCCGCTTCCTCCAGCACCAGCGCGGCGTCGCCCGCAGCGAGCCAGCGCGCGTTGTCACGCTGATGCCCGCCCGCGTACGTCCCGGGCACAAGGATCGAAGGCAGGGCCGCCGCCGGCAGCTCCCCCAGGGTGCTCGCCCCCGCCCGCATCACGCCGAGGTCGGCTGCCAGCATGAGCGCCGGCAGGTCATCCCGGAAGGCTGTGGGGTGGTAGCGTGCGGCCAGCGAGGGCGCCAGCTCTCCGCGTGTAGCCGCCGCCCGGGGTTCGTCCTCGTGGCCGGTGATGTGGAACACGATCGCTGCAGGAAGCAGTGCCCCGAGCCCACCGAAGACAGCGTCATTTATCGCGCGCGCCCCCTGCGTCGCCCCTGCGACAAGGAGCACGCGCTCGCTCGCAGCGATGCCGAGCGCCGCGCGCGCCTGCTCACGGGACTGCGAGAAGAACGCCTGGCGTACCGGGTAGCCGGTGACCGTGGTTTCCCGCGCGGGCAGGTGGGCGAGCGCCGCGGCGGTGGTCGTGGCCATGCGCGTCGCCAGCCGCTTTTCCGCGCGCACGGCCCATCCCGGGCTCACGTCCGGGAGGAACACCACCAGCGGCCGCCGCAGCACACGTGCTGCCAGGCTGCAGGGAAAGCTGCCGTAGCCGCCGGTGCTGAACACAGCATCCGGCCGGAAGCGCCACAGCTTGCGCAGCGCCACGAGCGACCCCCATCCCAGCCGCAGCACGCTCTTTGCCAGCCGCATCGGGCCGCGCCCGCGCACGCCCGCCGCCGGCACGCCTTCGAAGTGCAGGCCGCGGGCTTCGATGGACGCCCGTTCGCCGCGGTCCTCGGGCCCGAAGAAGCGCACGTCGGTCGCGGGCGCCGCGGCCAGCACAGCATCGAGCACCGCCAGCGCGGGCAGGATGTGACCCCCGGTACCACCCGCTGTAAGCGCGAGCTTCATCGCTGCCTCCTGCGGATCACCTGGCGGTCTTCGGGCGTGCGGGTGCGCTCCATGAACCCACCACGGTCGGCGCCGAAGCGCGATACGCTCATGAGCACGCCGATGGCCAACATCACCGCTGCGAGCGCGTTGCCGCCGTAGCTCACGAACGGCAGGGGCACTCCCGTCAACGGGATGACGCGCGTGATGCCGCCGATGTTCAACAGCGCCTGCACGGCGATCCAGGTCGTGATCCCGGTGGCTATCAGCCGGCCGAAGTCGTCGCGCGCGCGCCGTACCACCTGAAACCCGCGGAACATCAGCAGCATGAACAGGAAGATCACCGCGAGCGTCGCCAGCAAGCCAAGTTCTTCGCCGATGATCGCGAAGACACCATCGGTGTGGCTTTCCGGGACGTAGAAGAACTTCGCCCGGCTGGCCCCGAGCCCCAGCCCGCCGATGCCGCCGTTGCCCATCGCAATCAGCGCCTGGAGAGTCTGGAAGCCGTGCCCCGCCGGGTCCTGCTCGGCATCCAAGAAAGCCGTCAGCCGCTCGGCGCGATAGCCTGCCACCGTGGCCAGCAACCCGATCGCCACGAAGCCCGTGAGCGCCAGCGCGCACATCTGCCACACGGAAGCGCCCGCCACCCAGAACATCGTCACGGTGATCAGGAGGATGATCACCGTCGTGCCCAGGCTCGGTTGCAGCATGATGAGGAAACCGACGAGACTGATGATGACCACGAACGGCACGAGTCCGTGCTCCCAGCTGCGCACGCTCTGGTTGCCTGCCAGCCACGCCGCCAGGTAGATGATCACCGTCAGCTTTGCGAACTCGGCTGGCTGGATGGTGAATTCGCCCACGCCCAGCCAGCGCCGCGCGCCGCCCCCATCCACGCCCACCACCAGCACCGCGATCAGCGCTAGGATGGTGCACACCATGATGGGGATGGCGAACTTCCGGTAGATGCGGTAGTCCGTGTGCATCGCGCCGAGCATCAGCACCAGGCCGAAAGCCGCCCACACCAGCTGGCGGATGATGTAGTAGTTCGGGTCGCCGAAGCGCGCCAGGCCGATGACGAAGCTGGCGCTATACACCGCCACCAGGCCGATGACGATGAGCACGGTGGTGAGCGCGAGCAGCGCGTAGTCAGGGCGGCCGGGGGCCCATTGCCCGGCGCGCGCTGCGGCCGCTATGGCGTCACCTCCGGCTGGAACCCGGGCAGCGCGCGGGCGAGGGCGGCGAAGGCAGCCCCGCGCGCTTCGAAGTTCGGGTAGGCATCAAAGCTGGTGCCCGCGGGCGAAAGCAGCACCACGTCGCCCGGGCGAGCAAGCGCGGCTGCCAGGGCGACTGCGTCATCGAGTGTGCCCACCAGGTGACAGGCGGGCACCGCGCCCTCCATCCCCTCGCAGAACAGCGGCCCAGCCTCGCCGAAGCACACCACCGCGCGGCAGCGCGTAGCCGCCAGCGACCGCAGCCCATCGAGTGGCAGGTTCTTTTCGCGGCCGCCCAGGAGCAACACCACCGGCTCCGTGAACGCACGCAGCCCGGCGATCGTGCGCTCCGGGCTGGTGGCGATGCTGTCGTCGATCCACGTCGCGCCACCCACCCGGCCCACCACCTGCAGGCGATGGGGCACGCCCGCGAACGCCGCCGCCGCCGCCCGCGCGGCCTCCATGGGCAACCCCGCAGCGTCCGCGATGGCGCAGGCCATCACCACGTTTGCCAGGTTGTGCTGGCCCCGCAGCCGGATCTCCGCAACAGGCAGCACGGCACGCGCCAGCCGTCCGCGCCGCACGACGACATCGCCGCCCTCCACCCACGCGCCGTCGCCGTCAACCTCGCCCGCGATCGATGTGCGCGCGAGCTGGCCCCGCACGCCCGCGGCGATGGCGCGGCTGGTGGGGTCGTCGGCGTTGAGGATGGCCACGGAACCGCGGCTCTGGTAGGCGAGCAGATTGCGCTTCAGCCCCACGTATTCGTCCCAGCTGAACTGGTCCAGGTGGTTGGGCGTAACGTTCGTGACGGCCGCTATCTCCGGTGAACGCTCGGTGTACTGCAACTGGGTGTGGCTGATTTCGAGGATGACCGTCGTCGATGCGCTGATTTCGGCGAGCCGGCCGAGGAGGGCCTCACCCAGGTTGCCGCCCACGATGTGGTCGATGTCGGCGGCCCGCGCCATCGCGCCCACCAGCGCCGTTGTCGTCGATTTGCCGCTCGACCCGCTGATGCCCACGACGCGCCCCGGGCAGAGTTGCAGGAACAGCCTCATCTGCGAGGTTATGGGGATGCCAAGCTGGCGCGCCCGCGCGAGCGCCGGATCGTGCCGCAACACGGACTGGGAGACGGCCACCAGGTCGAAGCCTTCCGCGTCGAGCAGCGGTCCGCCGGTCGCCATGCGCTCAAGGCCTTCCGGTGCACGCGCGCCGGCGGTCTCGAGCTGCTCATCGCCGCGCGTGTCGGAGATCGTGACGGCGGCCCCGTGCGCGATCAGCCAGCGCGCCAGGTCGCGCCCTTCAATGCCCAGCGAGTACACCAGCACGCGCTTGCCGCGCACGTCGGGGGGCGCCTGCTCGCCGGCTGCCCGCGGGCGCGTGGCCATCATTCGGGCACCGCCAGCGCCAACGCCACGCCCACCATGGCCGCCACGATGCTCACCAGCCAGAAGCGCGTGACCACCTGTGTCTCCGCCCAGCCAATTTCCTCGAAGTGATGGTGCAGTGGCGCGCGCCGGAACACGCGCTGGCCCCCGCTCATCTTGTAGTAGCCGATCTGGATAACGTTGCTCAACGCCTCAGCGACGAACACGATCCCGATCACCGGCAGCAGCAGCCACTGGCCCGTCATCAGCGCCACGATCGCGAGGCTCGACCCTAGTGCCAGCGCGCCCGTATCGCCCATGATCACCAGCGCGGGATGCGCGTTGTACCAGACGAATCCAAGGTTCGCGCCGGCGATGATGAACGCGAATGTCGCCACGTATTCCTGCCCCTGGATGAAGGCGATGATGCCGTAGGCGATGAAGGCGAGCAGGGTGGTGCCGCCAGCGAGTGCGTCCAGCCCATCGCTGATCGCGACGGCGGTCGTGGTCGCCACGATCGTGGCCACGGCAATCGGGAGGTACCACAGCCCGAGTTCGTACTTGCCGGTCCACGGGATGTTGATCGACTCCACTTCGATGTGGTCATAGAGCACGACCGCCGCGCCGATGGCGAGCACGGTGAGGAACGCGATCTTGAAACGCCACGAAAGCCCGCCTTGCCGCCGGTGTTGGAGCGTCCCCAGGTCATCGATGAAGCCCGCGGTGCCCGTGATGGCGATCATAGCCAGTGGCAGGAGGATGGACTGATGCTCCCACCAGTCGACGGCGACGGCGGCGACAATCGCCGTCGGCACCCAGATGATGAAGCCGCCGAACGTGGGCGTCCCCGCCTTTTTCTGATGCGATTGCGGCTGGTACTCGCTTATCTGCTTGCCCGCCTTCTGGAAGCGCAGGTAACGCACAATCGGCGAACCGAGCGCCAGCGCCAGCAGGAACGCGACCGCACCGGAGATGAGGGCGTGGATCACGGCCGCCCCTCCAACACGGGCAGGATGGTTTCGAACGCCATCGCCCGGGAGGCCTTTACGAGCACGTGGTCCCCGCGCTGGAGCAGTTTGCGGACGGCGCGCGCCGCCTCGTCCTTCCCGGCGAACCAGCGGACGTCGGGGTGCCCGGCCTCCCGTGCCGCCTCGGCCAGCGCGCGGCAGCTTTCGCCCACCGCCACGATCGTGTCGCAGGACACTGCTGCGATGCGCCCGGCGGTGCGGTGCTCTTCCTCTTCGAATGCTCCCAGTTCCGCCATGCGCCCCAGGAATGCGATTCTGCCCCCCGGTAGCGCGGCGAGCATCCGCAATGCGCCCGCCAGCGAGGCGGGACTGGAGTTGTAGCGGTCATCGATGATGGTGGCGCCCGTGTCGCTCGCAAGCGGGTGCACGCGTCCCTCGACTTTTCCCTGGCCAACGGCCGCCGCCGCCTCTGCGAACGGCATCCCGAGCGCCATGCACACGCCCGTTGCGGCCAGCGCCGCGGCCGCGACGTGCTCACCGGGAAGCGGCGATTCGATGCGCGCGCTGTGCCCCCCGAATGCTGCCTCGAACGTGCAGCCGGCCAGGCCATGCGCGGTCACCGGACCCCGGCGCAGCATCGCCTCTTCCCCCTGCCCGAAGGTGATCATGCGGCATTCGAGGCCGGGCGCCGCGCGCGCGATACGCTCGTCATCTGTGTTGAGCACGGCGGTGCCATCGCCCGGCAGGAAGCGCGCGAGCGCGAGCTTCTCTTCTTCGATGGCCTCGATGCTGCCCAGCTTCTCGATGTGCGTGAGCCCGATGTTGAGTACCACACCAACGCTCGGGGCAGCGATCTCGCACAGGTCGCGGATCTCGCCACGGCTATCCATGCCCATCTCCAGCACGGACACTTCGTGGCCGCCGCAAAGGCTCATGAGCGCCAGCGGCAGCCCCTCGCGCGAATTCAGGTTGCCCGTGCTGCGATGCGTCCGGAAGCGTGTGCTCAGGGCGCCCGCCGTCAGTTCTTTCGCGGTCGTTTTGCCCACTGTGCCGGTGATGCCGACCACCCGCGGCGCGCAGGCCACCCGCCACGCCTTTGCCAGCTCCCCCACTGCGCGCGTCGCGTCCGGCGCCACCACGATCGTCGCCGCCGGCCAGGCGCCCGCCGGGGCCCGTTCGCAGATGGCCGCGGCTGCGCCCGCGTCGAGGGCGCCCGCCACGAAGTCGTTGCCGTCGGCGTTCTCACCCGGGAATGCGGTGAACAGGTCACCGGGGAGCACTTTGCGTGAATCAGCCGCGCCTCCGGTGATAGGCCTCTCCGCGCCCGCGATGACCGTGTAGCCGCGGGCGCTCATCTCCCGCGCGACAAAAGCGGTGCTCAATCCGCCCGTCACGGCACACCCGCCAGCTTGGGCGCATCGGGCCGCACGTTCATGTAAGCCAGCGTGGCATCGGCCAGGCGCGCGAAAACTGGCGCCGCCGCCATCGTGCCAGTCAACAGGTCCCGGTTCTGATCCAGCTTCACGAGGATGAGCACCTTCGGCTGGTCCGCGGGAGTGAAGCCGATGAAGGACGCCACCTGGCGGTCGTCGTAGCCGTTCCAGACGGGGACGTTGGCCGTGCCCGACTTGCCGCCCGCGGTGTAGTTCTTGGGTTTGCCCGGGTGGTACCACCCCGGGTTCACCACCGCTTCCAGCATGCGGCGCATCGTCGCGCTTGTCTCTTGCGAAATGGCCCGCCCGGATACTGTGGGGGCGACATCCTCACGCGTCCCGTCGGGCGCGATCGTCGCTTTCACCAGTCGCGGCTGCACAAGCTTGCCGCCGTTGATGGCCGCTGCTACCGCCGCGATCATCTGTAGCGGCGTCACGCTGATCGATTGCCCGAACGACTGCGTCGCCAGGTCCACCGGCGACCAGTCGCGGTCCCACGGCCGCCGCACGATGCCCGCCGCTTCTCCGCTGAGGTCGATGCCCGTCGGCCGCCCGAAGCCGAACGCGTCCAGGTACTGGTGAAAGCGCGTCTCGCCCAGTTTTTCGGCCATGAACACCGCGCCCGTGTTGATGCTGTTCTGGAGCACCCCCGTCATTGTTTGCGGCCCGTAGACGTTGAAGTCCCAGTTCCGGATGGGCGTGCCATGGATGGACACGATGCCGTTGTCGATGTAGCTCGTGTCCGGGCTAACCAGCCCAGCGTCTATGGCTGCGGCGGTGGTCACCACCTTCATCACGCTGCCGGGTTCGTAGAGGTCCGTTACCGCCCAGTTCCGCAGCAGCGCATCCGTCTGCGCCCGGTCTGAAAGGTCGAGCGTGCTGTACTTGAGCCCCGGGAGGGTCGCCAGGGCGAGGATGTCCCCAGTCTGCGGCTCGATCATGATGATCGTGCCGCCGGCGGCCCGGTGCTTCTTCACGGCTTCGGCCAGTTGCTCTTCCGCCAGGCGCTGCAAATAGCGGTCTATCGTCAGGACAACGTCCTTGCCGGGCACGGGGTTGATAGCGATGTACTGGCCGAAGGGGATGGGTTCGCCGGTCGAATCGCGTTCGTAGATGGCGCGGCCCGCTTTGCCCTGGAGCACGTCGTTGTACTGCGCCTCCAGGCCGGCGAGCCCGGTGTTGTCTTGCCCGATGAGCCCCAGCACGGAGGCGGCGAGATCGCCCTCGGGGTTCGTCCTCGCCGTGTTCGGCAGCGCGACCACGCCCGCGATGCCTGCGCGCATGAGCGCCACGCCCGTTTCGTAGGCCACGTCCTGGGCCACGCGCTGGTCGCCGCCCGTGTTTCCCGCCACCGTCGCGCGGATGGCCGCGGCGTCCATCCGGAGGATGTCGCCCAGCGCCGCTGAAGCTTGCGCGGCGCGTTCCCGGTCCTTCCATGCGCGTGGGCTGACGTAGATATCCCACGTGTCCACGCTCGTCGCAAGCGGGCTCCCGTTGCGGTCGAGGATGGACCCGCGGCGTGCGAAGAAGGTGGCATTGCCGCGCCGCTCAACACGCGCCTCCGCGGCGTAGCGCTCGTGCTCGAACACCTGCACGCGCACCAGCTGGACACAGATTGCGATGGCGAACGCTGTAAGCACCGCGGCCGGCAGCCAGACGCGGACGGCACCGGGGGCCCGTTGTTGCGGCATCGCGAACGCGCCTCCAGCCGGCGAGCCCTGGGGGGCCCTCCGGGCACTCAAGGAATCAGTCGAGCGGCGGCAACCACCCGAGAAGTGATCGCCACCAGGGTTCGGGCTGCGACCCAGAGGGCCGGGGCCCGGGGAGATACTCCGATGCGATCTTGGCCGGGGCCGGCCCGGGGACGTCGATGCTGATGTAGATCGGGTCGCTGGTAGGTCCCAGCCCCAGTTCGCCCGCGCGCCGTTCGATGCGCTCGAGCGATGTCAGGCGGGCCACTTCTGATTCGAGCTGGGCGATCTGCCCGCCCAGTTCGATCCTGCGCGCATCGAGCGATTGCGCCCGGAAGCCGCGGCTCGTGGCAGAGCTGTTCTGTAGCACCGGCAACATCGCGCTCGCCCCTGCCAGCACGATGGCCGCGATTACCCACCAGTTGGCGCGGATGAGGCCGCGCGGCAGGCGTAGCGGCCGCCACGGTTGGGCCAGGGGCCTGTGGATTGCGGCCATCAGGGAGCCACCCGTTCGGCCGCCCGCAAAACGGCGCTGCGCGCGCGCGGGTTGGCCGCTACTTCCGCCGCTGCGGGACGGACGGCGCGGCGCATCAACAGGCGCAAGGTCGCCCGGTGCCCGCAACGGCACACGGGCAGTTCCGGCGGGCAGAGGCAGTCCTGCGCTTCGCTGCGCAGGTACTGCTTCACAATGCGGTCTTCGAGCGAATGGAAGCTGATGACGACGAGGCGCCCGCCTCGTTCGCCAGCAGTCCCAAAGCCAAGCAGGCTGTGGGCGCGCGGTAGGCCCGTGCTCACGCGGTCGAGTTCGCGATTCACACGGATTCGGAGCGCGAGGAAAACTTTTGTGGCGGGGTGAGTTGGGGTCGCTTTCCTCGTGCCCCCCACAGCCTGCTTGACGGCTTTGGCTAGATCCCAGGTCGTCCGCAAGGGGCGTGCGGCGACCACGGCGGCGGCGATGCGGCGCGATTGCCGCTCTTCGCCGTACTGATAGAACAGGTCCGCCAGCGCGGACGCTTCCCACGTGTTCACGATTTCCCCGGCGGTGGTGCCAGCGGAACGCTGGTCCATGCGCATATCGAGCGGGCCCTCCAGCGCGAAGGCGAAGCCGCGTTCGGCTTCTCCGAACTGCAGCGAGGACACGCCGAGGTCCATCAGGATGCCATCGACGGCGTCGAAGCCCGCGCCCGCGGCGATCTCCGCGAGATCCGCGAAGTTCCCGTGGACGAAGTTGAGGGCGCTCCCAAACGAGCTCAACTTCGCCCGCGCGAACTCCAACGCCTCGCTGTCCTGGTCGATGCAGAGCAGTCGTCCGTGCGGGCCCATGGCTTCGGCGATGGCGGCGCTGTGGCCGCCCAGGCCGACGGTGCAGTCGATGTAGCTCCCGCCGCGGCGCAGGTCCAGATACTGCAGCGTTTCCGCCAACAGCACGGGAGTGTGCGATGGGGCTGCCATCATGATTGCCAAGTTACTCCCCCGTATCCATCGCGGCCTTCATGGCCGACTCGTGCGCGTCCAGTACCTTCTTGTCCCAGATCTCGAAATACTCGCCCATGCCGACGACCACAAGCTCTTCCCTGATCGTCAGCGCCGCATATTCGATGAGCGTCTCGGGGATGTTCAGCCGGCCCTGCGTATCGCGCGTCACCCGGTTGGCGTTGCCGAAGAACCAGCGATAGCGCTGGCGGCCTTCTTTCGTCCCCGTATCGGCGACGGCCTTGAGCTTCGCTGCCGCCTCGTCGAATGCCTGCAGCGTGTAAACCTCGATACACTGGTCGCGTCCCGTGGTGAGCACGGCGGGGCCATCGAAGGCCCCCCGAAACCTGGGAGGCATGGGGACGCGCTTCTTCTCGTCCAGCTGATAGGGGTTGCGCGCGGTGAAGTCCATCCATGCCCGCCAATTCGTTCATCTGCGGGGCCGGCTTCCCACGAAGAGGCCCACGAGGGTGCAGGAAAGGGACAGTTCCCCACGCTTCCCCAATTTCACCCACCGGGGCAGTATTTCCCCGAACGTTCCGCCTGTCAAGCTTTTTCTTGCCCCACCCACATTTCAGTTTTCCCGCGGCGATGCCCGCCGCAGGCCCTGCGCGGCCCAACGCCCGGGCGCGCTACCATGACGCCATGGTGCGTGTCGCTATCCTTACTGCTTCCGACCGCGGCGCCGCGGGCGATCGCGCCGACGTGAGTGGCGACACCATCGAGCGCCTCTGCCACGGTGCCGGCCACGAAGTGACCGCCCGCGTCACGGTTCCCGACGACCGCGAGGCCATCGCCGAAGCTCTGCGCGACTGGTGCGACCGTCACGTCGCCGATGTCGTCATCACCACTGGAGGGACGGGCCTCACGGCGCGCGATGTAACGCCCGAAGCCACCCGCGATGTGGCCGAACGCGACGTGCCCGCGCTACCGCTCGTGCTCACCCTCCACGGGCTTCAGAAGACCCCCTTCGCAGCGCTCGGCCGTGGCGTCGCCGTCACCCGCGGCCGGGCCCTCATCGTCAACCTCCCCGGCAGCCCCAAAGCCGCCGAAGAAGGCATGGAGGTACTGCTGCCGCTCTTGCCCCATATCGGCGAACTGCTCGCCGGGCCGGTGGAACATGCCGCGCTCCCCGGCAGCCCGCCGTCAGGCGCTTGATGCTGCGCGTGGATGTCCTCACGCTCTTCCCCGAGGCCTTCGCGGGCCCGCTCGATGTCTCCATTATCCGGCGCGCGCGCGAAGACGGCGTCCTCGACCTCCACCTCCACGATATCCGTGAACACGCTCGCGACCGCCACCGCACGGTCGATGACTACCCGTTCGGCGGCGGTCAGGGGATGGTCATGAAGGTGGATGTCCTTGATGCCGCGCTCCGCCACGTGCAGGGCCAATCCTCTCCGCCGGGCTACGTCGTCTTTCTCTCCCCACAGGGAGAACGGCTGACCGACGCGCTCGTACGCACTCTCGCCCGGCAAGCCCGCCTCGTGCTTGTCAGCGGCCGCTACGAAGGCGTCGATGAGCGCTTCGTCGAGCATTGCGTCGACCGCGAGGTGTCCATCGGCGACTACATCCTCACGGGAGGCGAGCTCCCCGCGCTGGTGCTGATAGACGCGGTCACCCGCCACGTCCCCGGCGTCTTGGGCGACGAAGTTTCCCCCGAAGACGAATCGTTCGCCGGCGGCCTGCTCGAGCACCCGCAGTACACCCGCCCCGCGGACTATCGCGGTTGGGCCGTGCCCGATGTGCTGCTCAGTGGCCACCATTCCAACATCGAAGCCTGGAAGCGCGAACAGGGGCTGGCCCGCACGCGCGCCCGGCGGCCGGACCTCCTCTCCCCACCCTCCCACCAAGCGCCCCTGGTCGGTGCCGCCGCCGCGGTGCTCGAAGAACTGTTCGATGACCTCCTCCGGCTGCTCGACCGCTGTGACGCGGGCGCATTCCATTGGAAGCCGCCGGTCGCGGGGGCGAACTCCATTGCGGCGCTTGTGCGTCACGCCTGCGGGTCGCTCGACGCCTGGCTCGCGCGCGCCGTGGGCGAGCCCGTGGAACGCGACCGCGACGCCGAGTTCAGCGGCGAGACGGCTCCGGAAGGAGTGCTCGCCATCGCCATCGAGGCGCGGCTGCGGGCGCGCGCACGGCTCGCGAGACTGAGCGAAATCGACCCCGGCGCCCTCCGCAGCGTGGAGCGCCTCGACCGTACGGGACCCGAAGACGTGACCGCCGCCTGGTGCCTCCAGCACGCGCTCGCTCACGCCGCCGAGCACTGGGGGCAGATCCGGCTGACGCTCGACCTCTGGCACGCGCAAACCACGGAGCGCGCCTAGCCGGCCACCAGCCGCCGGAACGCCTGGTTCGAAAACGCGCCCGGCCGCGCATTCAGGATGCGAGCGAGCGCTTCTTCGCCCGTGAACCCGAGTTCTCCCAGCAACAGTCCCGTCAAGAGGCCGCTGCGGTTCAGCCCTTGCTGGCAGAACACATACAGTCCTGTCAGCTCCCCGCTGCGCACAGCGGCGGCGGCCTGCGAGACAACCTCCTGCAGCCGTTCGAACCTGACGGGGTGGCCTTCGAGGTCAGGGAACACGCACGGCAGCCACGCCGCCGCAGCCTCGCGGTAAGCCACGGGCAGGTCTCCGGCGCAGTCCACCACCCAGGCGCTTCGTAGCATCTCCGGCAGGATCGCTTTGCCGACGGGCGTGAGCGCCCCGCCCATCCACACATCCGCCCGCAGCGACGGCCGCTCGCCCGCACGAGCGATGGGCGAGGCGCGCGGCGTGAATGGCGCCGTCTCTTCTTCGCTAGGGCCCAGCACGCTCACAGGATGGCGCGTGGCCGCTCCAGGCGGAAGCCCGCCGCCCACTACGGCGCGTGCTCCCAGTCCAGCATCATCACGTCGATTTCCTCGCCAGGTTTCGCTTCGGGCACGTCTTCAGGAATGATCGTCAGCGCGTTCGCAGCGCTCATGCTCGTCAGAATGCCACTGCCCTGGGGGCCGGTCAAGTCCGCGTACCAGCGGCCATCGTCGCCCCGGCTCACGATGCAGCGCGCGTAGAAGCGCCGCCCATCGCTGTTGACCACGGCATCGCGCGTGATGGCGCGGATCACCGGGCGCTCCCAGTCGCTGCGCCCGAGCATCGTGAAGATGGCGGGCCGCCCGAACAGTTCGAAGGAGACCATCGAGCTGACGGGGTTTCCCGGCAGGCCGAGGTGCGGCACGCGCCGCCCGTCTGGTGCGCTGAAGGCGCCGAAGGCCAGCGGCTTGCCCGGCCGCATGCGCACCGTCCAGAAGTCGATCGCGCCTTCGCGCGCGAGCACGTCTTTGACCACGTCGAAATCGCCTCGCGAAACGCCCGCGCTCGTCACCAGCATGTCGGCGCTCAGGGCTTCCCGGATCTTCGCCGTCAGCGCTTCGACCGTGTCACGGGCGATGCCGAGCAGGCGCGGGGTGCCCCCATATTTCCGCACCATCGCGGCGATGCTGTTGGCGTTTGCATCGTAGATGTGCCCCGGCACGAGAGGCTCGCCCGGTGCTGTGATTTCGTCCCCCGTCGAAAGGATGGCGACGACCGGCCGCCGGTACACCGGCGCCTCGGCAAGGCCGATGCTCGAAAGTACGCCGATTTCCGAAGCGCGCACGACGCGGCCCGCCGGCACCACCACCTGGCCGGCGTGCACGTCCTCGGCGCGGAAGCGGACGTTCGCAGCGACGCCCGCCGCCTTGAACACGTGCACTGCGCGTCCCCGCTGTGGGTCTTCGTTCACGCCGCGCAAGGGTTCGTCCGTCTCTTCGAAGGGCACAATGGCATCGGCGCCGGGCGGCAGCGGCGCGCCCGTCATGATGCGCACCGCTTCCCCCGGCCCCACCGCTGTGTCCGGCAGATGCCCCGCCGCCAACTCCGCGACCACGCGCAGTCTGCGCGGTGCCCGTTCAGTCGCGCCTGTCGTGTCAGCCGCACGCACGGCGTAGCCATCCATGGCCGTGTTATCTAGCGGGGGGATATCGAAGGGCGCGACGACATCTTCCGCCAGCACCTGCCCGAGCGCCTCGAGCAGCGGGCGCCGCTCCGGCTCTAACCGCGAAAAGAACGCGAGGATGCGCTCACGCGCCTCTTCGACGCTGATCATGGAAGTCTCGGGGAAGCTCATGGAGCGCGCTCGGCCCCTCAATCGGAAGTGCGGCAGGCCTCTATCTTACGCCAGCCGGACCGCGAGGCAGGTGGTGGTGCGCTGCACGCCGACCACCTTCTGCACCGCATCGGTAATGGCGTTCCCGAGCTGGTCGAGGTCGTCTGCTTCGAGCTGCACGATCACGTCGTACGGGCCGGTGACCGTATCAACGGCAGTGACGCGCGCCCCGGGGTACTGGAATTCCTTGATGGCGGCGCCGACCGCCTTCGCCTTGCCGACATCGGTCTCAATCAGGACATAACCGCGAACGGCCATCGTTGCCCCTCCGCTGGCTGGTGGTGAATGGCAATCATAGGGAGGGGCATGGCGCTGTCAACAAACATGTGTGCAACCCCGCGACACAGACGCGCCCCTCTGCGAGAATGGGCCACCTTCGCCCGGAGCGGCCATGCATCGCTGGATTGCCCTTTGTGCCTTCGCCCTCGGCATGGCTGGCTTCGTTGTGGCGGTGCTTTCCGCGCCGGGCGCCCACGCCGTGGCCGCCGTTAGCTTGAACCCCACATCCGGCCCGCCGGGCACCGATATCGACGTGAGCGCCTCGGGCTTCTCCACTGACGCGACTTTGGGCGAGGTCTTCTGGGACATCGCTTCCGGGTCGCCGTTGGCCTCCTTCGACTTCGTCAGCGGCTCCGGCGGGGCGACCATAACGGTGCCGGCCGGCGCGAAGGCGGGCACCCACAAGGTCATCGTCACGTCCGATGTCGGCGAACGGGTCGAAGCGAACTTCGTTGTGACCGCTCCGGCAACGGCGACGCCCACCGCGACCGCGACGGCCACGAGGACAAACACCCCCACCCCGACGAACACTCCCACTCCCACTCCTACGAACACGCCCACACCCACCCCCACCCGTACCCCTACCCCGACGCGGACGCCGACTGCGACCGCGACCGCGACGGCCACCCCAATCCCCACGCCGACAGCGACCGCCACAGCCACGCCCACCGCCACAGAGACGGGCACCGCCACGCCCACTTCCCCCGCCGGGGGTGGCAACGGGGGGACAGGGGGCACCGGCGGGACGACCCCCGGCGCCGCCACCGCAACTCCCACTCCCAGCCCCAGCGCCGTGCCGGCGGCGACCGCATCCCCCACCTCCGGCGCGAGCAGCCCGGCAGCGGGCACGGGTGGGGGTACGGGCGCTAGCACCGGCGGGCAAGGCGCCAGCGGCATAGGCGGTGGTGACACGGGCACCGGCAAGTCCAGCGCAGATGGGGCCGGCGGCGCTGAGTGCACGACGAAGTACTGCGCGCGCCTCGGACACGCGGACTCAAGGGGCAGCGAACTCCGCCACGTGGCCCAGCTCCCCGCGGACATAGTTACACTCCAGGATGTCTCCGGGAAGTGGAAGGTGGTGGGGACGAACTTCCTGCTCGCGCTGCTCCTCGCCCTCCTATTCGGGACTTCCAAGGGCGCGCTCGATAACACCATGGAGGCGCGCGAGTCCGCTGTCGCGCAGAAAATCGCCCGCTTCCGCGCCTGGCTGAACGGGCTCACGTCGTGGGACCTGGCGCCGCTGATGCGCAAGGCCCTCGTCTATGGACTGCTTCCGCTCGTTGTCATCGTCTACGGTTTGCTCTTCAGTGTGCTCGACCCCGACCACTCGCTCTTCGGCGAAGAGGCCCTGTTCCTGGTGCTGAGCCTGGGCCTCTCCCTGGGGCTGATCGAGCTGGCGGATGACCTCTCACGGTGGGCCTGGGCGCGGCGGCTGCGCGCCCCGACATCGCTCGCGCTGCACCCGGCGAACATGTTCTTCGCCCTCTTCGCGGCAGGGTCCTCGCGCCTGCTCGCGCTCGTGCCCGGGTTCATCGTCGGTGTGCCCGGCGGCGTGCGTGTGGACGAGCACCAGCTGACGAATCGCCAGAGCCTGCTGCTTTCCGTTGCTGGCTGGTTCGGCGTCATGGTCCTCGCGCTGCTCGGCTGGTTTGGCGCCGGCCTCCTCGCGGCCACCCTCGGCGATGGCGGAAGCATCCTCGGCATCTCCGCGCCCTACGCCCACGACTTCCTGCTCATCCTCTACCTGGCCGGCATCGAAGTGATGTTCTTCCAGCTGTTGCCGTGGTCCGGGAGTGGGGGAGAGAGCCTCTACCGCTACAACCGCCTGTGGTGGGTGGTGCTCTTCGCGGCCGTCTCGTTCGTCGCGTGGCACACGCTCTTCAACCCGAACGGCTCGCTCATCGACGTTTTCAGCCGCGCGAGCGTGGTCGCCGTGCTCGCCGTCGTGGGCGCCTTCGATGTAGTCCTGTTGCTCATCTGGCGCTTCAGCCCTCGCTCCACGCCAACCGAGCCGGACGCCATCAACCCCGCCGGTACGCCCGCCCGCTGACGTTGTTTCAGGGCGTCGCCGGCAATGTGTACACGAGCGCGATTTCGCCGCCGGCCGAGCCAGCGTCGATGGTCACGGGCAGTGTCAATTCCAGCTGCTGGATGAAACACAGCGCTTCTTCGCCGCCGCGACAGTAGTAGACCGGCCCCACCGCCGTCACCACAGCCGCCCCCGCGCCGAGTACCGCGGGCACAGGGATCTCGATCGAACCCGCGTCGCTCGACCACGAAACCGTTTCCTCGCCCAGTTCGATGACCCCCGGGTTCGATGACGACAACGTCAGCCGTGAAGGCGCCTGGCTGTTCAGTTTGTAGCCCTCCGGGGCAGCGAAGCGAATCCGCACACTGCCAGCCCCTGGGGCGGCGTGCTGTGCCGCAAGAGACACCTTCACGGCACCTGCGCCGGCGCCCCCCGCCGCCACAGCGATGTTCGAAAGCCGCAGCGTCCCCACGAGTCCCGAACCGATTTCGAACGTGCGCACGAGATGGTTGTTGGTATCGGCGATGTACAGCCGCCCCGCCGCCGCGCTCAGGCCGCCGGGTTCATCGAGCATGGCCGTGGCGGGCGCACCGTCGCTCCAGCCGCGTTCGCCTGTGCCAGCGGCCGTGCCCACGCGGAAGGAAGCGGCATCGATAGTGCGCAGTTTGTGGTTGTAGGTGTCCCCCACGTAGAGCGTGCCATCCACGTAGGCGATGCCCTGCGGGTGCTGGAGGAGCGCGCTACTGCCGCTACCATCGCGGTCGCCGAAATCGAAGAGGCCCGTGCCCGCCAGCGTATCGACCTCGCCGTCTCCTGCGAAAGGCGCCCGCCGCACGCTGCTCGACTCGGGATCGACCCAGTACAGGTAGCGCCCGTCCGTGGTCAGCCCGCTTGGCTGGGCGAGGGTTGCTTCTGTCAGCCTGTTGCCATCATCGATGCCTTCCCGGCTCGTGCCCGCGAACACGGAGATGGTTGCCGCCGCAAGGTCCATTGCCCAGATCTGGTGGATGCCCGCCATGGAGATGTAGAGCGCGTTTTCGTGCACGAGCACGTCCCACGGCGACGCCAACGCCGTCTGGCGGGCGGGTGCAGCTCCGCGCGGCAGGCGATCGAGCTGTTGACCCGTCCCCGCTATCGTCCTCACGCGGCCCGTCCCCAGGTCCATCGCGCGTACAGCGTGGTTGCGCGTATCGGCCACGTACAGGGTCGTGCCGTCGGGCGAAAGGGCGAGCCCCTGGGGCTGCCGGAAAGCCGCCTCTTCGGCAGCGCCGTCCGCGAAGCCCTCTGCACCCGTGCCGATGGCGCGCTCCAGCCGCCCGTCCAGCGTCGCAACGAGGACGCGGTTGTGCCCCGAATCAGCGATGAAGAGCCGCTGCCCGGCCTCGTCCGCCAGCACCTTCGCGGGGTAGGAAAGCACCGTAGAGGCGGTCGCCGCGTCCAGCGCCAGCGCCACCGGTGTCCGGTCGATCTGTCCCTTCGCTTCGAATTCGGCCACCAGGGAAGCGAGGATGGGCTGGAACAGCGGGTACACGCCCTCGCCCGCGTGCCCTCCCACGAGGTTGCCTGCGGGGTCGATGAGGACGAGCGTCGGCCACGCCGTCGCGCCAAATCGCCGCCAGACAGCGAAATCGGGGTCGTTCACCACGGCATGCTCGAGCCCGTAGCGCTTCACCGCCGCGCGGATGCTCTCGTCGTCGTGCTCCGTATCGTATTTGCCGGAATGGACGCCGATCACGACGAGGGCGTCGCCGAACTCCCCTTCCAGCCGCTTCAGGTCCGGGATGATGTGCTGGCAGTTGATGCAGCCAAGCGTCCAGAAGTCCAGCAGCACAACCTTCCCGCGCAGCCCCGCAATCGTTGGCGGTGCGGAGACGTTGAACCAGGTCAGCCCGCCGGGGAACTCAGGCGAAGGGTCGCTGCCGGCCCACGAGCGGGCGGCGGGCGGGGTCGCGTCGCTCGGACCGGCCAATTCCGTCCCTCCGGGGGAACTCTTGCCGCCACCGCTGCAGGCCGCGGCCAATACTGTGCCTACAGCCAGGCAGAACAGCATTGTAGTGCAGCGCGCGCCGCGCCATGGCCGAGGTCTGCGCGAAAGCGTCATCACATCGATGGTACGCCGCGCGCGAGGGATGGTTTCTTACGAGACGCGAACGCAGACACCCTCTTCCTCCACCCCACAGGCCCCGGCAGACCGCCCCTAGCCGCCTCACCCTATAATCGAACGACCATGACCGACTTCGACGCCGCGCGTCGCGAAGCCCTCGCTGAACTCGATTGCGCCCGCGATGCGCAGGCACTCGAACGATGGCGCGTCGCCTGGCTCGGCCGTCAGGAGGGTCGAGTCACCACCCTCGTCCGCTCCATCAAGGAACAGCCGGCAGAGGAACGTGCCGCTTACGGCGCCGGCGCCAATGCCCTAAAACAAGACCTGGAGGCCGCGCTCGACCAGCGGCAGGAATCGCAGCGCAGCGCCGTCCTCGAAGCGCTCGCCACCACCGAAGCGCTCGATGTCACTCTTCCCGGCCGCCCCCAGCCCAGCGGTCGCCTCCACCCCGTCACGCAGACCCTGCGCGACTGCGTCCGCGCCTTCGAGGAGATGGGTTTCCGTGTCGCTGAGGGCCCCGAGGTGGAGTGGAGCTCCTACAACTTCGATGCCATGCGCATCCCCGAAGACCACCCCGCGCGCGACATGTGGGACACCATCTGGGTTGATACCATCATCGACGGCGAACGCAAGATGCTGCTGCGCACGCATACCTCCCCCAACCAGGCGCGCGTCATGGAGCGCACACCCGAACCGCCGGTGCGCGTCATCGTGCCCGGCAAGTGCTATCGCCAGGAAGCCACCGATGCCACCCACGAATGGATGCTCACCCAGATAGAAGGCCTCGCTGTCGATGAAGGCGTGCGCATGACCGACCTCAAGGGGACGCTCTATGAATTCGCGCGCAAGCTCTTCGGCCAGGAACGAAAGATCATCTTCCACCACAGCTACTTCCCCTTCGTCGAACCGGGCGTGGAGATGGCCATCGACTGCTTCATCTGCCGCGGCGAAGGCGCCGACTGCCGCACCTGCCACGCCACCGGCTGGATAGAGATCCTCGGCGCCGGCATGGTGCACCCGGAAATCATCGAGAACGCCGGCTACGACTCCTCGCGCTACACCGGCTTCGCCTTCGGCCTCGGCGTCGAACGCGTCGCCCTCCTCCGTTGGGGCATCGATGACATCCGCCACTTCTACCAGAACGACCTGCGCTTCCTGGGCCAGTTCTAATGGCCGTTGGCGGTTGGCCATTGGCCGTTGGTTCGGCCGCGCACCCTGGAGGATTGTGAATGAGGCCCTTCAAGGTGCTGCGAGTCTGGCAAGCAGGACACTCGGTTGCCCTGCACATATATGCCGCCACTGGAGGGTTTCCCCGAGACGAAATTTACGGCCTGACGAATCAAATGCGGCGCTCTGCCGCCTCCATTCCGACCAACATCGCTGAGGGATCCGTGCGCAGCGACTGCGAGTTCCACCAGTTTCTGCGGATAGCTTTGGGTTCGGCCACAGAACTGGAGTATCAATTGTTGCTCGCCCGCGATCTCGGCTACCTTTCCGAGGTCAGCTTTGATGCCCCGGAGGGAGAACTTCTCCCTCTGAAGAGGATGCTGGTGACCTTTCTCAAAACGGTGAAGGACTCGCCGCCGCAGGCCCAACGCCAAGGGCCAATGGCCAGCGGCCAAGGGCCAGTACCATGAGGCTCTCTCTCAACTGGCTGCGGGACTATGTCGATGCGGACATGCCGCCGGCCGCGCTTAAGCGCATGCTGCTCGATGCCACGGCGGAGGTCGAGTCCTACGAAGTGGTGGGCGCCGCGTGGGACCCGGAGCGCGTACGGGTCGCCGAAGTGCTCGCCGTCGACCCGCATCCCAACGCCGACCGGCTACGGTTGGTAACCGTGGATGCTGGCGACGGGCGCCAGCAGGTCGTCTGTGGCGCGCCCAATGTGGCGGCCGGCCAGAAGGTCGCCTTCGCAACGGAAGGCGCCGCCATCATCGATGGCCACACCGGTGCGCCGACAAAGCTGAAGTTACGGCCCATCCGCGGCGTCGATTCCGCCGGCATGGTCCTCAGCGAAAAGGAACTCGGCCTCAGCGATGAGCACGAAGGCATCCTCGTGCTGCCCGCCGATGCCCGGGTGGGCCGCCCGCTCGCCGAGCAGCTCGGAGACATCGTCTTCGACATTTCCACCTGGGCGAATCGCGCCGATCTCCTGGGAGTCCTCGGTTTCGCGCGCGAAGTGGCCGTCCTCACGGGCGACGCCATGCGCGAACCCGCCCGCACGCACGCTGAGTCCAGCGTGGACGCGGTCTCCCTCGTCGCCGTCGCGATCGAAGACCAGGACCTGTGCCCGCGCTTCACGGCGTCAGTCATCCAGGGCGTGACGGTCGCGCCCTCGCCGGCGTGGATGCAGGAACGGCTGGCACGCATGGGCATGCGCGCCATCAACAACGTCGTCGATATCACCAATTACGTCATGCTCGAAACCGGCCAGCCGCTGCACGCCTGCGACGACGACCGCGTGCGCGGCCGCCGCATCATCGCGCGCCGTGCGCGGCCCGGTGAGCGTCTCCTCACCCTCGATGGCGTCGATCGCGAACTCGACAGCGAAATGCTGGTGATCTGCGACGGCGAAGGGCCGCTCGGGATCGCCGGCATCATGGGCGGCGGCGAAAGCGAAGTGAGCGCCAGCACCACAAACGTGCTGCTCGAAGTGGCGAACTTCAAGCCCGGCTCTATCCGCCGCACTTCCGGGCGGTTCAAGCTGCGCACCGAGGCCTCTCTGCGATTCGAAAAAGGCATCGGGCCGGCCATCGCCGAGTACGCCCAACACCGCGCCCTGCACCTGTTCGGAGAACTGACCGGAGGGCGCATCGCTCGGGGCCTCGTCGATGTCTTCCCGGGCAAGCAAGCGCCGCGCACCATCACACTCGAAGCAGCGCGCATCGAGCAGGTGCTCGGCATCACCGTGCCCCGCGAGGAAGTTCAGCGCATCCTCAGCGGCCTGGGCTTCGAATGCGAACCGCTCGCCTTCAGTGCGTACGCGGTGGTACCGCCCGATTGGCGCCCAGACGTCCAGATCCCCGACGACGTCATCGAAGAGATCGGGCGCATCCACGGCTACGACCAGCTGCCCGCGACCCGGCTGCGCGGCACCTTGCCGCCGCCCGAGCCGCGCCCACTCGAAGCCCTGCGCGAGCACCTCCGCGACCTGATCGTGGCCGCGGGGTTCCAGGAAGTGCTCACGTACACGCTCACGGACAGGGCGCGGCTCGCGCGCGTGGTGGACCCCGGCGACGCCGAGCGGCTCGACCCCGTGGGTGTGATGAACCCTGTCGCAGCGCAGCACACCTACCTCCGCACCAGCCTGCGGGCGGGCCTGCTCGAAACCTACGCCGCCAACCGTCCCCACGTGGAAGGCGCCCTGCGGCTGTTCGAAATTGGCTTCGAATACCTCCCCGTGGAGGCCGAGCTGCCGCGCGAACGGCCCGTCCTTTGCGCGCTCATCGGCGGCCCTCGCGAAACGCGCTGGGGTCGGCCCGGCAGCGAGCGGCTCGACTTCTACGACGCCAAGGGCGCGCTCGAAGCGGTGCTGCAATCGCTCGCTGTGCCCGTCCGCTTCGCCGCTTCCAGCCACTTCGGCCTGCTCCATGGGCACACGGCGGACGTGCTCGCCGGCAAAGAGCCCATCGGCGTGCTGGCCCAGGTGGACCCGCCCACCGCAGCCGCCTTCGATATCGGCGAACCCGTCTTCCTGTTGGAACTCTGGTTGGATGACGTGCTGCCCACCGTACCGGAGCGGCCGGGCTACGAGACTCCCTCGCGCTTCCCCGAAGTGCGCCAGGACCTGGCCCTGCTCCTCGATGCGACCGTGTCCGCAGGCAGCGTGCTCGAACTCGTGCGCGCGCACCGCTCGGGCGGTGTCACGATCGTCCCCTCCGTGTTCGATGACTATCGCGGCGAAGGCGTGCCCCCGGGAAAGAAGTCCCTCGCTCTCCACCTGCGCTACCAGGCGGCCGGGCGCACGCTCACCGACGAGGACGTCGCGCGCGTGCAGGCAGGCCTCGTGCGGCGGCTGGAGAAAGGACTGGGGGCCTCGCTGCGTAGCACCGTCCCGCGCGGTAACCTGCAACGGTGATGATCAAGACCAGCGTCTACCTTTCCCCGCCTGCAGCGGAACGGCTCGCCTGGTTGTCGGAGAGCGAAGGGCGGCCGCGCGCTCAAATCATCCGCGAAGCGATCCTCTCCTACGCGCCCGGACCTTCAGCGGAACGCCGCTTTCACCTTGCCGGCTGCTTCGAAGGTGACGGGCGTTCGGTTGCCGACATTCCTGAAGAAGAGCTGATGGAAGGCTTCGGCGAGTGACCCTGGTCTCGACCCTGGACGACTAGTCACCATCCTCCCAGCCGACGGTTAGGGCGGGCGGTCACCCAACCGCCGCCACCGCGAAGGCGTCATCCACCAACTGGTGCACCTCTTCGTCCGCGAGGCTCGTGACGCGCCCGTCGTCGTATTCGCGCATGACGAAGTCGAGGATGCGGCCCACCCGAGAGTCGCGCTTGTCGATGCCCGCCGCCTCCGCCGGGCGGTGCTTCTGCATCCACAGCAGCAGGCCCGCGGCGCCGCTCTTGTCCGTGATGGCGATGCCCGGCGGCCGGTTGAGGAGACGCGTGCTGTCGAATGGGTTGTAAATCTCCTCATCCTTTATCAGGCCATCTGCGTGGATCCCGGCGCGCGTCACGTTGAAGTTGTCCCCCACGAACGGCAGCCGTTGATCGACAACCTCGCCGATCTCGCGGTAGTAGTCCGCGATCTCCGAAATCACCGTCGTGTCGATGCCGTGCGTTTCGCCGGTGAGCCCGATGAGCCAGAAGACGAGTGCCTCGATCGGCGTGTTGCCGCTGCGCTCGCCAATGCCTAGGAGCGTCCCGTTGTTGCTCGATGTGCCGTACAACCAGGCCGCGACCGCGTTGGGGATGATCGCATTCAGGTCGTTCTGGCCGTGGAACTCGAGCGCCTCAGATGGCACGCCCCCTTCGTGGCGCAGCAGGTGCGTCAGCCGCGGGATGCCACGGGGTAGCGCGGCGTGCGGGTCGCTCACGCCCACGCCCATCGTGTCCGGGTACCGTACTTTCACCTGGATTCCCGCCTCGCGGCTCCGTTCCATCACGGCCTCCACGAAAGGCAACACCGCCCCGTAGAAGTCCGCCCGAGTGCTGTCTTCGATGTGGCAACGGGGGATGACGCCGTCCGCCAGCGCCGCGTCCACGACCTCCAGGTAACCGGCTATCACCTTCTCGCGGGTCGAGTTCAGCTTCTTGAAAATGTGGTAATCAGAGATGGAGGTGAGGATGCCCGTTTCGCGCAGGCCAGCCGCGCGGACCAGCTGGTAGTCGGCCATGGTCGCGCGGATCCAGCCCGTGACCTCCGGGAATCGGAAGCCGAATTCCTGGCAACGCTCCACCGCCTCACGGTCCTTGCGCGTGTACAGGAAGAACTCCGACTGGCGAATCATGCCCTGCGCTCCGCCAAGCCTGTGGAGCATTTCGAAGAGCCGCGCGATCTGGGCGACGGAATACGGAGCGCGGCTCTGCTGGCCGTCGCGGAAGGTCGTATCGGTGATCCAGATGGCAGCTGCCGGCTCCAGCGGCACCGGCGCCCGCTGGAACTGCACCAGCGGCGGGAGCGTGTAGGGGAAGGCGTCGCGGAAGTAGTCGGGCCCTTCGGAGGGGGTGCGAGCGGCGGAGTCGGCGAACCTGAGCCATGGTGCGGTCATGGGGGCCTCTTCGGAAGTTGGTCCAACACGATTGTATACAATCGTCGGCACCGACGAGCTATGAGCGTCTCGCTATAGGTGCGTCGCGAGCAATCACTTTGGAACCGCCGCTGGCAGTTCCGCGAAGCCGGCTTGACGATACTTCCCCCGGGCAACAGCACGGTGCCAGCGCCACGACCACCCGTGTCCAGGACCAATTCTGGTCCTTCGAACAGATAACCGCCTGGTACTGCGGACCCGCGACCGCGCAGAGCCTCCTCTGGCTCACCGGCGACCCGGAGCACGATCAGCCGGTGGTGGCAAACAGCGAATGGCTCGCCGCCGATCAGAACGACGGCACGGATTGGGTGAGGCGTACATGCCCTTCGCACTCAACGCCTGGTGCGGCACGAAGTGGCACGTGCGGTCCGGCACGCCGCTTGTCGAAGGGTCCCTCAGCAAGGAGACGCGGCGCACCCCGCATGGCAAGCCCGACCCGGTAGCAGCGGCCTACTA
This sequence comes from Tepidiformaceae bacterium, assembly GCA_051003295.1. Lineage (GTDB taxonomy): Bacteria > Chloroflexota > Dehalococcoidia > Tepidiformales > Tepidiformaceae. Next base: position 59,675 of record JBPCLM010000064.1, read on the forward strand.
CTTCGTTCCCCTCGGCGGCCTCGGTGACTGATCGGCTGTCCCCTCTGCGGCATCGCCCCCTGGGTGCTACCATGCCCGCGTGGCCTTCCTGCTGAAGTTCGTACCGGTGATAGTTCCCCCGCGGCACTCCCGCGGGGCTGCGATTTAGGCGCCCGCTCTCCTCACGGCCCTCTTCCCCGTTCCCTTCGCCGCCGTATCTTCTTATGCAGAGAAAGGGCTCCCATGGCCACCGACCGCGTCCAGCTCTACGACACCACCCTTCGTGATGGCAGCCAGATGGAGGGCATCTCGTTCTCCGTCGAGGACAAGGTGCGCATCACGCGCAAGCTCGATGAGCTCGGCATGGAGTGGATTGAAGGCGGCTTCCCCGGTTCCAATCCCAAGGATGCCGAGTACTTCCGTCGCCTGAAGGACCTGCGGCTCCGTAATGCCCAGGTCAGCGCGTTTGGCGGCACGCGCAAGCCCGGCAGCACCTGCGAAACCGACGCCAACATCCAGAGCCTTGTCGCCGCCGAGACGCCGGGTATCACGCTCGTTGGCAAGGCAAGCATGTTCCAGGTGCGCGAAGTCCTCGGCACCAGCGCTGAAGAGAACCTCGCGATGATTGGCGACACGGTGCGCTACTTCAAGGGCTTCGGCAAGACCGTCTTCTTCGATGCCGAGCACTTCTTCGATGGCTTCGCTGACGACCCTGACTACGCGCTCCAATGCCTCGGCATGGCGCGCCGCGCGGGCGTCGATGCCCTCGCTCTCTGCGATACCAACGGTGGCATGACCACGCCCGCCATGCTCGAGGCGATCGCTGCCGTCCACGATCGGTTCCGGGATGTCCGCCTCGGTATCCACTGCCACAACGATGCCGGGCTCGCTGTCGCCAACTCGCTGGCGGCGGTGCAGGCCGGCGTGTGGCAGGTGCAGGGCTGCGTCAACGGCTACGGCGAACGCTGCGGCAACGCCGATATCCTCACCATCGCCGCCAACCTGAAGCTGAAGATGGGCCTCGACGTGGTCGATGACGACCAGCTAGCGCGGCTCGCCGAGGTGTCGCACTACGTCAGCGAACTCGCCAACCTGCTCCCCAACCCCCAGGCGCCCTACGTAGGCGCGAGCGCGTTCGCCCACAAGGCTGGCTATCACGTGGCCGGCATCATGAAGAACGAGACGGCCTACCAGCACATCGACCCTGCCCTCGTGGGCAACGCCAAGCGCGTGCTCGTGAGCGAACTCTCGGGCCAGCGCAACCTTCTCATGAAGCTCGCGGAGCGAGGCATCGACTTCCCCCTCACGCAGGACGAAATCAAACGGCTGCTGGAAACGGTGAAGGAGAAGGAGAGCGAGGGCTACCAGTACGAAGGCGCCGAAGCCAGCTTTGAACTGCTCGTGCGGCGCACCCTGCCGGGATACCGCGAACCGTTCGATCTGGAGGACTTCGTCATTGTTGAGCGCCGCCGCCAGAGCCACGAGCGTTCCCAATTGAACGAGATGGTGGCCGAGGCGATGGTGAAGATTCGGGTCGATGGCGAGCTCAAGCACACGGCCGCCGAAGGCAACGGCCCCGTCAACGCGCTCGACACGGCCGCCCGCAAGGCACTCGTGGAATTCTATCCGCAACTGGCCGATGTGAAACTTGTGGACTACAAGGTGCGCATCCTCGATACGGCGGCAGCCACGGGCGCTAAGACGCGCGTGCTCATCGAAAGCACCGATGGCACGCGCTACTGGACGACCGTGGGCTGCTCGACCGACATCATCGAAGCGAGCTGGCTCGCGCTCGCCGATGCCCTGGAGTTCGCGCTCACAGCGGAGGGCTGAGCCCTGCCTCCCGACGCGATCTGGTCCCCGGTTATCGTGTCGCGTCCATCTTGGCCAGGCAACGAAAAACGCGCCTCGCGACGCCCTCCTGAGTTGCTGGTCCGCCCCGTGCCGCTCACGCCACCTTGACGATGCTCCGCAGGCAGCGCGTGCAGATGTTCAGGCGGTGGTAGGCGCCATTGATGAACACCCGTTGCTTGTTGATGTTTGGCCGGAACGTCCGGCTCTTCTTCGTTGCCTTGCGTTCCCAGCGGCCACCGTGAGTGTGCCGGATGTGCCGCCCGAACAACGGAATCTTGCTGCAGACATCGCAGACGCCGCTTGCCATGCGCGTGTTTCCCTTTGGTGCGAAAATCGGTCTCCCCATGCTAGCATCCACAGGAACTAACGGCCAAACCCGGCGCGGCCGCCTGTGACCGTCGCAACCACCCTCAGCGGCGCCGAACTCCGGCGGGCGTTCGCAGGGGCGGCGGCCCACCTCCGCGCCTCCGCCGCCGCCATCGACGCCATCAACGTATACCCCGTCCCCGATGGCGACACCGGTTCGAACATGGCCGCCACCCTGCGCGAAGCTGTGGACGCCGCCCTCCTCCTCGACCCCACGGCGGGCGTCCCCGAGGTGCTGGCCGCGATAGCAAAGGGCGCCCTCTACGGCGGCCGGGGGAACTCGGGGGTCATCCTTTCGCAGGCGCTGCGCGGGCTTGCGCGCGGGGCGGGCAAAGGTGCTGCGCTCGATGCCGCGGGGCTCGCCGCGGGCCTCCGCGAAGGCGCTACAGCCGCCTACGCCGCCGTCGCCGTCCCCACCGAAGGCACCATGCTGACCGTGCTGCGCGCCGCTGGCAAAGAAGCGGCCGCGGCCGTAGCCGGGCTGCCGGCCGGGGGCGCCGGCCTGGCCTGCCTGCCCATCTTCCAGCGTGCGCTCAGCGCCGCGGAGGCGGCGGAGGCCGCGACCATCGAGCAGCTACCCGCTCTCGCTGAGGCTGGCGTCACGGACGCCGGCGGCGAAGGCATCTGCGCCATCCTCCGAGGTCTGGTCGCGGCCCTCAGCGGCGCCGCTCCGGCGACCTCCGCGATCCCTCTGCGGCCCATAGCGTCCATGGCCGGTCACGAAGCCGGCTTCGGCTTCTGCACCGAATTCCTGCTCGAGGCCGCGCCCTCGCCCCTTGATCTCGCCGCCGTCCGGGCCTTCGCGGGGGCTGGCGGCAATACCTCCGTCGTGGTCGTTGGCGACGAGGCCGCCGCGCGCGTCCATCTCCACACCGCCGATCCGGAGGCGGTGCTCGCGGCCGCCGCCGAACTTGGCCGTGTGCTGCGCGTAAAGGTCGACGACATGACCCGCCAGCACCACCGCTGGCAGGAAAGCGGCAGCGGCGCCACCGCTCGCGTCGCGTTGCTCGCGCTCAGTCGGGGCCCCGGCTTCGACGCGATCTTCCGCAGCCTCGGCGCCGCCGTCACCGACCTGGGAGAGGTGGTCAAGCCCCCCGCCGGGGATATCGCCGCCGCGGCCGATGCCCTCGGCGCCCCGGACGTGATCGTGCTGCCGAACCATCGCAACGTTGTGCGGGCCGCGGAGCAGGCGGCAGCGCTCAGTGGTAGCACCCTCCATGTCGTCCCCAGCCGCTCTCTCGTGGAAGGCATCGCCGCCGCACTCGCCTTCGACGCCGGGCAGACCGCCGCCGCCAACACGAAGGCGATGGCGGCGGCCGGCGCTGCTGTCGTGACCGTCGAGGTGACGCGCGCCGCCGCCGCTCGCTCTGCCGATGGGATTGCGGTGCGCAAGGGCGAGGCGATAGCGCTCGTCGATGGCTCACTCGTGGCCGCGGCGCCCTTGTTGGAGGAGGCGCTGACGGCCGGGTTGGCCGCGGCGGGCGCCGCCGATGCGGCCCTCATCACCGTCTACAGCGGGGAGGGCGTCGCCGCCGCCCCCGCCCTGGCGGCCGCGCGCGCCGCATTCCCGGATGCTGAGGTGCAGCACGTCGACGGCGGTCAGACCCTTTACGCCTACATCGCCTCCGTCGAGCATTAGCAGTCCAGTCGCCGGCGCTTGTACGTAGACTCCCGTGACACGACTATCGCGAACGGGGCCGCTTGCGACCCGAAAACGGAGGAACCGGGTGACGCACATCAAGAAAGCCTTCGGGGCGCTGGCAGCGGTCGCCCTCATCGCCGCTGCCGCGTTCGCCCTGGCCGCCTGTGGCGATGACGACGACGATGCTAGCGGCAGCGGCCCCACCAGCCCGGCCGCTACTGCTACCACCGCCGGTGCTGCCCAGCCGCCGCGCCCCGCGGGCAACACCATCCTCATCGAGGATAACAAGTTCACGCCCAACTCCCTCACGGTGAAGGCGGGCGAAAAGGTCACCTGGACGTGGGGCGGGCGCAACCCGCACTCCGTCGCCGGCAGCTTCGAAGGCCAGACCGTCGTTTCGGGGCAGCAGAGTTCGGGGAACTTCGACTTCACCTTCGCGAAGGCAGGCACGTTCAACTACTTCTGTGGCGTGCACGGGGAACTTATGCCCGGCAAAGTCATCGTCCAGTAGTGGGCCCGCTCGCCCCTCGGGACGGCCGCTAGCTGCCGCCCGCGCTCCCGCGAGCGGGGGCTGGCTCCGAACCCTCAGGCCGCGGTGTTCCCGGCGGCGTTGTGGCCCCGGGCTGCTGGTCCGGTTGGGTCGCGCGGAAATCGCGCCGCATCGGGATCTCCCTCATGAAGAAGGAGAGCACCACGCAGAGCGCCGCCACCGCGGCCGCCGCTAGGAAGATGCGCCGCACCGCGATCGCAACGCCTTCGCGTTGGGCGGCGACGGCATCGGCCAGCAGTTCTTGCCTGTCGGCACGGTCCAGCGCGAGCACCTCACCGCGCACCTGCGCGTAGTGCCGCTCATCCAGCGGCAGCGTCGGGTCGTCGAACTGCTGCAGCAACGCGGGGGGCAGCGCCGCACGCGTCTCCGCGGAGACCTCCCGTTCGAAGCCCGCGTGGTAGGAACTGGCGAGGACGGCCCCGAAGACCGCTGTCCCGAGCACGGCGCCTATCTGGCGAAGGAACTGGTTGGTGGAACTCGCCACGCCGATCATCTGGTGTGGCACGGCGTTCTGCGCCACGAGCGACATCGTCGGCAGCACGACCCCGAACCCCAGCCCCAGCACCACCATGTAGGCGCTGATTCGCCAACGAGCGGAGTCCACGTCCAGCGTCGCCAGGAGCAGGAGTGCGCCCATGATAGCGATGGCGCCGAAGGTCGTTTGCCAACGGTATTTACCCCGCCGCGAGATGATCTGCCCGCCGATAATGCTCGTCACGAGCGTGCCGATGGCCTGCGGTGTACCGATCACTCCGGAGACGGTGGCCGAGGCGCCGAGCGCCGTCTGCACGAAGGTTGGCAGATACGCAATCGACCCGAACACGGCGATACCGAACGTGAACACCACGAGCCCGGAGAGCACGAACGTGCGGTTCTTGAACAGGTTCAGGGGCACGATCGGCTCCGGGTGGCGCCGCTCCTGCGCGATGAAGAGGCTCACCAGTACCGCCGAGGCGGCGATGCTCCCGAGCACCTGCGGCGAGCCCCAGCTGTACTGCTCGCCGGCCCATACCAGCGCCAGCAGGAAGAGCACGGTGCCCGCCGAAAGCAGCGCCGCGCCCACGAAATCGATCTTCGGGTGCCCGGTCCCCCTGCGCGCCGGCAGGTTGTACCAGATCGCGGGGATAGCGATGGCCCCGAGTGGGATGTTCACGTAGAACACCCAGCGCCAGCCAACGTGGTCAGTGAGCAGGCCCCCTACCGTTGGGCCGAGCAGGCTCGCCAGGCTGAACATCCCCGTGAAGAAGCCGATGTATTTCCCGCGGTCGGCGGGCGGGAAGATGTCCGCGTTCGTTGCGAACACGCTCGAGAAGATCATCCCGCCGCCGACGCCCTGCACCGCCCTGAATGCGATCAGCGCCGTCATCGTTGGCGCCGCGCCGCAGAGCGCTGACCCGCTGAGGAAGATAGCCATCCCGCCGAGAAGAAACACCTTGCGTCCGAAAATGTCGGAGAGCTTGCCTACCAGCGGCATCACGACCGTCGAAGCCAGCATGTAGCTGGTGAACAACCACGAAAGCAGCCCGAAGCCGCCGAGGTCCGAGAGGATGCGCGGCACCGCCGTGGAAACGATCGTCTGGTCCAGCGCGGCAAGGAAGAGCGTGAGCATGAGGCTGCCCACGAGCAGCATCTTCTGCCGCCGGTCGAGAATCTCCCCCAGTGGGCGTTGCGCGTCGGCTAGCGGGGCCATCGTTCCTGCGCTTCCTGGCCGCAATTTCCGAAACTGGAGGTCATCGCCTCGAGCCGGCCGGCGATGGTTCCGTCTCCCCAAGTACTGGGCCCGGAGACTGGGCACGCGGCGCGGCTGCGTCCTTGAAGTCCCGCCGCAAAGGCAACTCCCGGATGAGGAAGCTTAGCATCAGGCAGAGGACGGCGATGGCGGTCGCCCCGAGGAAGATGTGCCGCACCGCGGTCGCGACCGAAACCCGTTGCGCCGCCGTCGCTTCGGCGAGGACCTGCTCCCCTCCCGGCAGCGCGGACAGCTCTCGCTGGACGACAGCGAAGGCGCCCGCGTTCAGGAAGAGTGTCGGGTCTTCGAACTGTTCGAGGGTCCCGCGCTGGGCGGCGCCGCTCGCCTCGGCCGCGACGATGGTGGCGCGCGCCCCGGCGGACAGGTTGTCTTCGAAGGCCGCCTCGTAGGAATTCGTGAGCACGGCTGCGAAGATCGCGATCCCGAAGACGCTTCCAATCTGCCGGAAGAACTGGCTCGAACTGCTGGCCACGCCGAGGTAGCGGTAGGGCACCGCGTTCTGGACCATCAGTGACATTGTCGGCATGGTCAGCCCAAAGCCGATACCCAGGACGACCATCGCCAGGCTCAGTTCCCAGCGCGCGACGTTCACATCGAGCCCCGTGAAATAGAGCATTGGCAGGACGATGATGACGCTCCCGATGATCGTCTGCAGCTGGTACCGTCCGCTGCGCGCTATGGCCTGGCCGCCGATGACGCTCGCCCCCAGCAGCCCGAGCGCCTGGGGTGTCGCTATCACGCCCGAAGCGGTGGCCGATGCCCCAAGCGCCGTTTGCACGAACAGCCCAAGGTACTGGAGCGCCCCGAACATGCCCATCCCGAACAAGAACACACTCAGGTTGGATAGAACGAACGTGCGGTTGCGGAACAGATGCAGCGGCAGAATGGGCTCCGGGTGCCGCGATTCCTGGTAGATGAACGCGCCTGTAAGTGTCAAGGCCGCAGCCACCAGCCCGATTATTTGCGCAGAGTCCCAGTCGTACCGCTTACCCGCCCACTCGAACGCCAGCAGCAGGAGCACCGAAGCCAGCGACAGGAGCGCTGCGCCGGCGAAGTCGATTTTTGGGCGGCGCAGCGCGCGGCGGGCGGGGAGGTTCAGCCAGATTGCCGGCATCGCGACCAGCACGAACGGCACGTTGATATAGAACACCCAGCGCCAGCCACCGTTGTCGGTCAGGAAGCCCCCGAAGGCCGGCCCGAGGATGCTGGCCAGGCTGAAGGTGCCCGTAAAGAGGCCCATGTACTTCGCGCGTTCCGCCGGCGGGAAAATGTCACCGATGGAGGCGAATACCGAGGCAAAGATCATCCCGCCACCGAGTCCCTGCACCGCGCGGAACGCGATCAGCGCCGGCATGTTCGGCGCGGCGCCGCAGGCAATCGACGCCACCATGAACACGAACAGTCCGGCGAAGACGAAATACTTTCGCCCGAACGTGTCCGAAAGCTTCCCCACGAGCGGGATTACCACCGTCGAACTGAGCATGTAGCTCGTGAAGAGCCAGGAAAGCAGCGGGAAGCCGCCAAGGTCGGCGAGGATGCGCGGAGTCGCCGTCGCCACCACCGTCTGGTCGATGGCGCCCACGAACATGGCCAGCATCAGGCTGCCGAGCAACAGCCAGCGCTGGCGGCGGTCCAGCACTTCGCCGAGGGGGCGGCCCATCTCCACAGCGGCCACTCCGGCTGCCTCCAACACTCACGCGCGCGTGAACCTTGCGGCAGAGCCTACACGGTACTTCGCTTGAAGCAAACTAAATGCCACGCGATCGTCCACCGGCGGCTGGCACGAAAACGTTAGCGTCCGCCGCCCGCCCTCCGCCACGCGAGCGAGGCCCCCAGGCGTAGCTTGAAGCGAGCCGCAGTCCCCTGTGGGAGGAACGATGGCTTCTAACACGCGATGCGCCCGCTGCGGCGCAGACATGAACGAGTACACCGAAGTCGTCGAACGCGACGGGCGCCGGTTTTGCTGCCGGGATTGCGCCGGCGCCTACCAGCCTGAGGCCCGCAACACTGGCAACCACAACCAGTCCTAGACACATCAAGGAGAAAGCCATGAATAACCAGGAACGATGCCATCACTGCGATACCGAGATCACCGACCGCTCGACGATGGTCCAGAAGGACGGCCAGACATACTGTTGCCAGAACTGCTGCAACGCGATGGAGCGGAAAAGCTAAGCCGGGCGCCCGCACCGGTCGCTGCGTACCTGGCAGGCAGGCCGTCAGCGTGCTCCGCCATGCGGTGGCGCAGGGGCGCCCCGGTACTGCCGCGCAGCCCGCGCAGGTACGCCACGATGTCGTCTACGGTCCGGCGGGCGCTCGAGGCGGCGCCAATCGACGACCGCTCGAAGTCCAGCCCCACCGCCACACCCCGCGCTCCACCTCCAGCCCCGCGGCCAGTGAAGCGAAGTCGCGGTCCCAGCCCTGCGGCAGCCCGCCAGCGATGAATCCCGCCACCTCCGCCTGGAACGCGGCCTGAGCTCCTGAAAGCCGAAAGTCCATGCCGTGCCTCCCTCGGGTGTCGTCGATTGCATGCGCACGCGCTGCCGGGTACCGCCGCTAAGCCAGGCCCTCTGGCCACACCTCCAGTCCCGCCTCGGCGGCCGCGCGCCACAGCTCCCGGTCGAACGTCGCCACCGTTATCGGAAGGGCCAGCTCCTCCTGCCACGCCAACGCCGTCGCGAGGTGCACAGAATCGAAGCCGCGCGAGCCGAACCGCCACGCCAGAGAGGCGGCGCTGGCAACGGTTTCTTCGGTGACGGGAAGTCGCAGGTAGTTCATCCAGTCCAGGGCAAGGAGGGCCAAGCGCCTCCTCCCCTTGCCCGGTCCGCAGCAGTCCCGTGCGGACCGTGCGCGCTATCGCCGAGGCTACCTCCGCGCGGGTGATGAGCGAGGTGCCTACGGCTTCAGCCGTTGACAGCAGAGCACGGACTTCAGTCGAACGCTCTTCCATGAGGTAGCGCTTGGCGGCGGCGCTACTGTCCAGGTAGAGGTTCATTCTCTCCGAAGACGTTGCGCAGCAGGCGCCTGGCCGCTTCCTCGCGTTCTTGCACGACAACGTCCGACACCAAAACCCCGGGCGCACCCTCGACCGGCTTGAAATCGCGCAGGCGCTGACCGTTCCAGTCCGCTTTGCCGGCCGCCACCATCTCCCAGGCTTTCGCTTCCACTTCGCTCGCACCCGTCGCTTCCGGGATCAGCCGCCCCACCGGCCGCCCGCGGTCGGTGATGACCACCACCTCGCCCGCCTTCACGCGCCGGAGGTATTCGCTCAGGTGCGCCTTGAATTCTCTGACGCCGACCGTAACCGCTGCGCTCATGGGCAGGTGACCTCTTCCCCCTGTATGTAGTCACAATAGCACGCCCGGACTGTGGCAAGACCGCCCGCCAACTCGAGTCGCCCTGCCTATAATCCTCCCATGCCCCCCGCGACCAACCGCAAGCCCAGGCTCGTCATCCTCGATTCGCACGGCATCCTCTACCGTGCCTATTTCGCCTTCGGAAACTCCGACAAGCCGCTCATGACCTCGAAGGGCGAGCTCACCTTCGCCACGCACGGCTACGCCGAGACGCTCATCCGCGTGCTCGACCAATTGCAGCCGACCCACATCTGCGCGGCTTGGGACGCCCCCGGCAAGACCTTCCGCCACGAAGCGAGCGAGGCCTACAAGGCCACCCGCCGCGAAACCCCCTCCGAGCTGATCAAGCAGATGGGGCGCGTGCGCCAGATGCTCGACGCTTTCAGCATCCCCATCTACGAGTTTCCAGGCTTCGAAGCCGATGACGTCGCCGGCACCATCTCCACGGTCGCCGCCAACGAGGGCATCGAAACGTACATCGCCACGCTCGATACGGACCTTGTCCAGCTCATCCGCCCCGGCGTCAACCTCTTCATGTTCCGGCCCTACCAGCGCGACACCGTGGATTACAACGAAACGCGCGCCGCCGAACGCTACGGCTTCAGCCCCCGCCACATGATCGACTACAAGGCGCTCAAGGGTGATACGAGCGACAACATCGACGGCATCAAGGGCATCGGCGAAAAGACCGCGACCGACCTCATCCGCCAGTTCGGCAGCGTCGAGTCGATTTACGAACACATCGAAGAGCTGAAGGGCGCGCTTAAGACGAAGCTCGTAGATGGCGAAAAGCAGGCCCGGGCCAACAAGGAGCTCGTCACCATCCACACCGATTTACCCGTGGAATTCGACCTCGAAGCCTGCCGCGTGCAGGACTACGACCGCGAAGCGGTCATGGACCTCTTCCGCGAACTCGAATTCCGCATGCTCGCGACCCGCCTGAACGAAGTGCTTGGCTCACAACCCACGGCCGCGCGTGATGAGGCCGCCGGGGTGTCCACGATGTACACCGCCGTCGCCGACCGCGCCGGCCTGGAGGCCCTTGCGACCGCGCTGGGCTCGAGCGGCGGGTTCGCCGTCGCAGGGCTTTCGCTCACCGGCGACCTCGCCTACCCCGCGCTGCTGGGCCTGTCCTTTGCCACGGAAGCCGGCCGTGCATGGTACGTGCCCCTCGGCCACGCCCCCCGCCTCGATGCCGAGCACGCGCAGCTGACGATGGCCGACGTGCGCGAAGTCGTCGGGCCCATCCTCGCCGATGCGGAGATACCCAAGACCGCTTACACCGTCAAGCACCTGATGCACCAGCTCCACGCCGCCGGCATGACGCTGGGCGGCGTCGACTTCGACGTGAGCATCGCCGCCTGGCTGCTGGGAGAGACATCGTCCACGCTAGGCGCCCTCGTCAATGAACGCCTGGGAATCGAGATCACCGCGACCGGGGACCTTACGGGCAGCGGCCGCAAGGCCGTGCCGCTCTCCCAACTCGAAGTCGAAAGTTGCCTCGACTACGGCTGCCAGCACGCCGACATGCTGTTACGAATCCGCCCGCAACTGGAAAGCCAGCTCCACGAACGCGACCAGTGGCCGCTCTTCGCGGAGATGGAACTGCCCCTCGTGCCCGTGCTCTTCCGCATGGAGCGCGAAGGCATCGCCCTCGATATCGCCGTCCTGCGCGAACTGGCCCGCTCTATGACCGGCGACATCCAGCGCGCCGAGCGGGCCATCTACGACCTCGTCGGACACGAGTTCAACATCGGCAGCCCCCAACAGCTGAGCGACATCCTCTTCAAGGAGATGGGGTTCCCCAAGAGCCGCAAGACCACCCAGGGCTACAGCACCGACCAGCGCGCGCTCGAGGCCCTGCGCGTGGTCACGCCCATCATCGACCTCATCTTCGAATACCGGGAGCTGACCAAGCTCAAGTCCACCTATCTCGATGCCCTTCCGGGAACCGTGGGCGCCGATGGCCGCATTCATACGGATTTCCAACAGACTGTTGCTGCTACCGGCCGCCTCAGCAGCAAGAACCCCAACCTCCAGAACATCCCCGTACGCACCGACACCGGCCGCGACATCCGCCGTGCCTTCGTCGCTGCCCGCTTCGAAGAGCCGACCTTCGTGGCCGCCGACTACTCGCAGATCGAACTGCGCGTGCTCGCCCACGTCACCGAAGATGCGGGCCTCGTTGAGGCCTTCCTGACCGACCAGGACATCCATCGCGCCACCGCCGCTACCGTCTATGGCGTGGATCCGGCCGATGTCACCCGCCAGATGCGCGATACAGCCAAGATGGTGAATTTCGGTATCGCCTACGGCATGGGCGAATTCGGCCTCAGCAGCCGCACGGGGATGTCGCGCGAAGAAGCCGATGCCTTCATCCGCTCCTACTTCGTCAGCTTCCCCGGCATCGCCGAATGGCAACAGCGCACGCTTCGGCTTACGCACGAAAAAGGCTACGCCGAGACCATCTTTGGCCGCCGCCGCTACCTGCCCGCGATCCACAGCACGAACTTCCAGGTGCGCAGCGCGGCCGAGCGCGAAGCTATCAACATGCCCATCCAGGGCACCGCCGCCGACATCATCAAGCTCGCCATGATCCGCGTCGATGAGGAAGTGAGTGCGCGCGGCTTGCGCAGCCGCATGCTCCTCCAGGTGCACGACGAGCTGATCTTCGAATGCCCCGGCGCCGAGGCGGAGGCCGTGGCCGAGATCGCGCTTCGCATCATGCCCGCGAGCCTCGAACTCAACGTCCCGCTGAAGATCGATATCAAGAAGGGCAAGAACTGGGGCGCGGTGGAGTAGATCGGGGAGTTCCCGCCGGCCGCGCCGATTACTCGAACGCACGTTCTATCTTTGCTATACTTCCTACTCCGGCTCGCCGCCGCGGCGCCGCCCGGCGACAATGGCCATCCCAACTTCAACCGCCATTGGAAACCGACCTGTGCCCCTCGACCACATCGCCGTCCGCGGCGCCCGCGAGCACAACCTCAAGAACATCGATGTCTCGATCCCGCGGGACAAGCTCGTTGTCATAACCGGCCTCTCCGGCTCCGGCAAGTCCTCCCTCGCCTTCGACACCATCTACGCCGAGGGCCAGCGCCGCTACGTCGAATCCCTTTCCGCCTACGCCCGCCAGTTCCTCGGCCTGATGGAAAAGCCCGATGTCGACCACATCGATGGCCTCTCACCCGCCATCTCCATCGACCAGAAGGCCACTTCCAACAATCCGCGCTCCACCGTCGGCACCGTCACGGAGATCTACGACTACCTCCGCCTCCTCTGGGCGCGCGCCGGCCGCCCGCACTGCCCCACCTGCGGCCGTCCGATCGAGCGCCAGACGGTCCAGCAAATCGTGGATGCGACGCTTGCCTATCCTCCCGATTCGCGCCTGCTCATCCTCGCGCCCGTCGCCCGCGTGAAGAAGGGGGAGCACAGCGCCATCTTCGATGATGCGCGCAAGGCCGGCTTCGTGCGCGTGCGCATCGATGGAGCCGTGCGCGACCTCGACGAGACCATCAGCATCGACAAGAACAAGCGCCACGACATCGATGTCGTGGTCGACCGCCTGGTGGTACCCGAACCCGGCACCGATGACACCGCCACGAGCCGCATCGCCGACTCCGTGGAAACGGCGCTCAAACTGGGCGCCGGAGTGATGCACGTCGCACTCGCGCCGGCCCCCGCCGGCAAGCGCGGGGGCCCCGCCGTGGAGGCCGCCGAACGCGTCTTCTCCGAGCACTTCTCCTGCCCATACGATGGCTACTCCTTCGGCGAACTGGAGCCGCGCACCTTCAGCTTCAACAGCCCCCACGGCGCCTGCCCGAAGTGCACCGGCCTCGGTGTCGAAATGCAGGTCGATCCCTCGCTCATCATCCCCGACCGCACGAAGTCACTCAGCGGCGGCGCCGTCGAGCCCTGGGCCAAGTCGCCGGCCGTGGCCACCTGGTACATGCGCCAGCTCGATGCAGTCGCCGCCGACCGCGGCTTCAGCGTCGACCAGCCCGTGCGCGAACTGACGGAAGACCAGGTCGGCGCCATCCTCTTCGGCACGGGCGAACGTGTGCTGTCGCTGCGCTTCACCAACCAGTACGGCCGCACCCAGAGCTACGACACGAAGTTCGAAGGCGTCGTCACCAACCTGGCGCGAAGGTACAAGGAGACCGACTCCGACTACATCCGCACAGAGATCGAGAAGTACATGGCGGCCATCCCCTGCGCCACCTGCAAAGGCCTGCGCCTCCGCCCCGAAGCCCTCGCCGTGCTCATCGATGGGCAGTCCATCGCAGCGATCACGGGCCTCAGCATCGTCAAGGCGCGGGCGTGGGCGGAGCACCTCGCCGGCCCTGAGACGCCCCTCAACCACCGCGAACAACTGATCGCCTACCAGATCCTCAAGGAGATCCGCGGCCGCCTCGAATTCCTGGTCGATGTCGGCCTCGAATACCTCACGCTCGACCGCGTCTCGGGCACGCTCTCCGGCGGTGAATCGCAGCGCATCCGCCTGGCCACGCAGATCGGCTCGGCCCTCATGGGCGTGCTCTACATCTGTGACGAGCCCTCCATCGGCCTCCACCCGATCGATGGTGACCGCCTCATCCGCACCCTTGAACGCCTGCGCGACCTGGGCAACACCGTGCTCATCGTCGAACACGACGAAGCGATGATGCGTGCCGCCGACTGGATCATCGATATGGGGCCGGGCGCTGGTATCCACGGCGGTCACGTCGTCGCCGAAGGCAGCATCGAGGTGATCCGCGATTGCCCCGAGAGCATCACGGGCGCCTACCTGTCCGGCCGTCGCGAAATCCCCGTGCCGAAGGAGCGCCGCCCGGGCAACGGCAAGACGCTGCGCGTTACCGGGGCCCGCGAAAACAACCTCCGCAACCTGGATGTGGATATCCCCCTCGGCCTGTTCCTCGCCGTGACCGGTGTCTCCGGCTCAGGGAAGTCCTCGCTCATCACGGAGATCGTGGTCAAGCGCCTCACTGCGGCACTCCACGGCGCGCGCCAGCGCGCGGGCAAGCACGACACCGTCGAGGGCATCGAACACCTCGACAAAATCGTCGATATCGACCAGTCGCCCATCGGCCGCACGCCGCGTTCCAACCCGGCCACCTACACCGGCGCCTTCACCATCATCCGCGACATGTTTGCTTCCGTGCCGGAATCGAAGGCGCGTGGCTACAAGCCCGGCAGGTTCAGCTTCAACGTGAAGGGTGGCCGCTGCGAAGAGTGCTCCGGCGATGGCTACAAGGTCGTCGAGATGCAGTTCCTGCCCGATGTGACGGTGCCCTGCGAGGTCTGCCACGGCAAGCGCTACAACCGCGACGCGCTAGAGGTCACCTTCCGCGGAAAGAACATCGCCGAAGTGCTGGATATGACCGTCTCCGAAGCGCACGAATTCTTCGAGCGGTTCCCGCGCGTCAAGCGCATCATGGAGACGCTGGAGGCGACGGGGCTCGGCTATGTCCATCTCGGACAGCCGGCCACCACCCTCTCAGGCGGCGAAGCGCAGCGCATCAAGCTCGCGAGCGAGCTCTCGCGGCGCTCAACCGGCAAGACCCTCTACGTGCTCGATGAGCCCACGACGGGGCTGAGCTTCCAGGACGTGGCCCACCTCCTGCACGTCCTCCAGCGCCTCGCCGATGCGGGCAACACCGTGCTCGTCATCGAACACCACCTCGATGTCATCAAGTCCGCCGACTACATCATCGACCTCGGCCCCTACGGCGGTGACCGCGGCGGCGAGCTGATCGCCACGGGCACGCCCGAGGCGGTGGCGCTCGACCCCAGCAGCTTCACGGGACAGTACCTGCGGCCGATCCTGGCGGCGGCGGGCAGGGTGCCCGCTGCCACCGCGCCAGCCCCTGTGGCAGCTCACGTCCGGGCGCGCCATGGCCGCCAGCGAGCTGCCTCCCTCGCACCCGCCGGCACGGCCGCTACCACGGCGGCTGCGACCAACGGCCGCCAATCCGCGGCCCGGCGCGCCACCCCGGCCCCGGGAGCTTCGCCGGAGGCGGCCGCCGCAGCTGCCGCCGCCAGCATCGCCAGCCGCATCTCCCGCGAATCGGCGCCAGTCGCACCACGCCCACAGACGAAAGCCGCCGCCAAGCGAGCCCGCCAGGCCGCCCACCCGCGTAAAGAGACCGCGAGCGAACGCAACCTCCGCGAAAAGCGCGAGGGGTAGGGTGTGTGTACGCTTCCCTGGTAACGGTTCAACAAGAGAGGGTCCGCCTTGTCGAAGTCCGGTCCGACGCCACCACGGTGGGCGGTCGACATGATCGAAGAGACCAGAAACTTCTGGGAGTCCCTCCGCGGGAGCTACCAGTATCATGATTGTGGTTTCTCGGTCTTCTACTCACCGGTGCGCCGGAACCCCGACCTGATGTTGGTTGGATTCAACCCGGGCGGCGCCGCTTCAGACTTTCACCTCCCACGCGCGATGTCAGTGCCCAAAGTCCATGACTACTTCTCGCCCGAATGGGACTACTCCCTCGCCAGCGAGATGCGACAGCTGTTCCGGCAAGCGGGCAAGATCCGCGAGTTGCGAGATAGCGTCAAGACCAACACGCGATTTTTCCGATGTCCTTCGCGGGCATGGGACGCGATTCCTTCCCAAGTGCGGCAGGAGATGGGTCAATTCTGTGACCCCCGCCTCGTGGGGATGCGAGCGGAGCTGGAGCCTAGGATTGTCGTGACGGAGGGCTTGGAGGCGTTCGAAATCGTTCGTCGTCTCATGTGGCCTGCTTCCGAGCCGCACGCGCTACTGCGCCAGGGACCTGCTAGGGCATGCGTCCGCGCTGTAGACGAGCGGGGCAGAAAGCTGCTGGGGTTAATCCACCTCACCGGTGCACGAGTCAGTGCGGAGACCAAGTGTCATCTTGCCGACATCCTCACCTCAGAGCTCGCCTGACCTTTCAAAGTCGATGTAGCCGGGCACTCAAGAGCCGCCGCCAAACGGGCCCGCCGGGCCACCCACCCCAGGCAAAAGAATCCGCGAGCGAACGCAACCTCCGCGAAAAGCGCGAGGGGTAGGCTGGCCGAGCAGCCCCCTTGTCGGCGCCCGTTCCCGCGACCTCGGTGCGCCTCAGCGGTTGGAAGCTCGACAACCGCTGGTTCCTACCTTGAAGATAATCGCTCGGTCCCAAACCCAGGAGGTGCATATGAGTAAACCCCAGCTCGTCCACAACTACTGTCAGGCGGTGGAGCGCGACCCACGCGCCCACCCAATTCAACCCGCCCGCGATCTGCTCCCTCCGGGCGTTTTCCACACCGCTGCGGACCTCTACAACTACACGGTTTGCCCGTTCGGCGTCGATGGCCGGGCACTGGCCCCTCAGGCGGACGTCGCTGAGGTGGAATCAATCATCTTCGACAACGTCTACGCGCGCACAGGCCGCCACGTCCATCCCGCCAACGCTGATTGGGCGGCGGCGCGTTCAGAGTCGTTCGTCCCATCCGGCGGCTTCCGCGATCAGGCGTTCGCGGATGAGCTGCGGGCCCGGGCCGTCCAGCGATGGGGTGACCCGAGCTCGGCCACAGGGCTGACTCGCGACCGCACCGCGGTGGCGGTTTCGCCCAGGCGGGTTCGACCGGCACCGCCTTTCGCTGAGGCTCCCGCCCCGGCTCAGCCCGGCGCGGAGCAGGGCGTGTCCCTGGTCAAGATTCTCGATGGCTGTGACGAACACGGAGAGGACATGTACTACGTCTTCGAGGTGGACCGCGCTGCCGGCACCATGGCCCTTGTCAAGGCATACGACTGGGCGACCGAGGCGGACGCGTTCAAGGATGGCTACAACTGGAGCATCCACCGCGGACGCATGCTTGCAATGCGCCGGGAGTTCGCAGCGGGCATCCATGCCGAGTTCACCGGCGACGGGCCAGGTGCGGGCTTCGAGTTCGACTTCGACATGCTTTTCGGGGCCGACGGTGGGCCAGCGCCCGGCGACGACGGTGCGGCCATCGGCTGAGCCGCCCGCCGCGCCTTCTCCGCCCGGGCGTACAATAGCCTTGCGAGGTTCCGACTGAGGAACGCATCCAGCAGCGGCTGAACCGCTGGTTGCGGGAGCGCCCCGCTGCGCCGCTGGGCGATGGCGAGGGGACGCCCGCTTCCTGGCCCCGGCGAAACCGCATTGAACGCCTATGAGGCGACCCTACGGGCAGTCGAGCGCGTCTTTGCGCCTCATCCCCGAATCCCTCACACTCTCGTGACTAACCGGCAAGTGATGCCCAAGGAGAACTCATGGCGACCACCATTGCTGAGCACCAGGCCGCAATCACCGCAGCCTACGAAACGTACCTGGCCGAGCTGAAGCTAGCGGGCCCGAAATGGGAGCTGGCACCGCCCGCCGGCGAAGGCGAAGAGGCGTGGTGCGCCCGCCAGGTCGCGGAGCACATTGCTGGCGCCGCAACCTTTTTCGGCGCGGGAATCGCAGGCGCGCTGAGCATCGAAGGCCCGGGCCGCTTCCAGCCCTCGTTCGCCTCCGCCGCCGAAGCCGTCGCGGCCACCCCCGAAGCACATGCGAAGTTCATGGCCGTGGTGGGACAGGTTCCAGAGGACAAAGTGGCGATGGAAATCGACGCCCCCCGCCTGGGCAAGACCACAATCGGCGGCATCATGGGCATCGTCGCGCACCACCTTGAGGACCACGCCGGCCAGCTGCGCGCGCTCCGCGAGGGCTAGCGCCGGCCTACGGCTGCTGGCTCCCCTTCCAGCGAAGACCCCCGCGCTCCGGACCAAGGCGGCGCGGAGGCCCGAGGCCGAGGGGTGCATCGATCGTCTCTCATGGCGCGAGCCGCCCCAGCAGCTCCTCGTACGTCTCGGCGGTGACCGGGCGGACCACGCGGCCAAGCCCCGTCCAGTGGTCCCAGTCTTTCCAATCCCCCGTGGCCCGCGGCCGTTCGCCCGGCTCCGCGACCGGCGCGTCCTTCGTGGCCAGCATCAGGTGGTAGTGCTCCGTCAAAGGCAATGCCTCGTTGACGATGCCGAGCCAGTAGTCCATCCCCTCCCCGTCGGGGGCGAAGGTGGTGCCAAGATAACGATAGCGCCCGGCCATCGGGCGCGATGCGCTGTTTACATAGCGGGCGCGTTCGCCGAAGCGGCGCCGCACGGCCGCGCCCCCGAGCGCGTAGAGCCGGTTCGTGGCCAGCGCCTGTTCCAGCGGCACAGGCCCGATCCCCAGGATGTCGCGCAGCACAAACTGGGAAAACTGCACGGCCATCGGGTCTGGGTCGTCTTCCAGTGCTTCCACCACTTGCAGCCAGCTCACCGGCGTCCACTGCGAGGGTGCAGCCATCCCGAGTCCGAGCATCACCAGCGCCGGCTCCGCCAGCCACGCGCGGCCCGCCGCTTCGAAGCCCGCGAGCAGGCTTTCATCCGCGCCCGCTTCCACCTGCACCTCCACCAGGGCGCGGCGGCCACCTTCGAACGTCAGCAACAGGTCGGCGATCCCCGCGTCGGCGAGGCGCGGCTGTACATCCACCATCGCCAGCGCCTCGTTGTCAACGCGCGCGGCCTGGCTGAAGAGCGCCGTCAGCATGCGCTGTCCCTGACGTAGAAAGTACGCCAGCCCCGTCGTGCAGTAGTTTTCGAAAGGTGTCGCGGGCGAACCCGGCCGGTACGCCGAGAGCATCGTGAACAGGTTCGCTTCCTCTTTCATCAGTCCAGTATCGTCGCCTGCGCTGCGCCCTGTCGCCACCTACCGCCCTGGACCCCCCCTGCGCCGGCGGCGCGCCCGGTCGCGCAGCGCCTCTTCACGCCGCCGCTCCGCCGACGAGATCGCCGTGAGGATGGAGCGCCCGTGCTTCTGCATGCGCGTGCGCTTCGATTCCAGCTTCTTCGCCCGTCCCTCCCAGCGCGCCATGGGCACAGACTACTATCCGCCCCGGCCGCGCGCCCGGGGCCCGCCTATTCGCCCGGGTCGAGCGCGACGGGAAGGGTGAATCCCATCTCCGTCCCGCCCCCCGGCCGCGCGGCCGCCCAGATGCGTCCACCCTGCAGCTCCACCAGTCGCTTGCAGACAGCGAGCCCAAGGCCCGCACCCGGCGTTGCAGTGGTCGCCTGGCGCCCCCGGAAGAACGGCTGGAAGAGTGACTCCACTTCGTCCGGGTCAATCCCGGCGCCGCGGTCCAGCACCCGGATCGCCACGAATTCGCCTTCGCGCACCGAGTCGATGCGCACCTCCTCCTTGCCGCCGCCGTACTTGGCGGCATTGCTCAGGAGGTTCTGCAGCAACTGATCGACCCACGTCGATTGGGCCAGCACAGGCGGCAGGCCGTCTTCGAATGTCGTCGTCACCTGTGTGCGCCGGTCGGTCCGCGCGAGAGTTGCCACAGCGACGGGGATCACGCGTTGCAACAGCACAGGCTCGGTCTCCGGGCCCACTTTTTCCAGGCGGGCGAGGATGAGCATGTTTTCGATGAGGCGCTGAAGGCGGTCGCTGTCTGTTTGCAGCTGGCCGATGGCCTCCTCGCGTGCTTCCCGCCCGAGCGACTCGAAGCGCCGCCCAAGGACGTCGGCGATACCCGCAATCGTCGTCAGCGGCGTGCGCAACTCGTGCGAAACGAGGCCGAGGAAGTCGTCCTTCACGGAATTGGCCTCCGCCAGAGCCTCCTCAGCGCGCCGTCGTTCCGTCACATCCACGAATGCGCCGATGGAGCCGCGGGGCCGGCCGTCTTCGCCGAACACCGGCGCCGCGAACTCCAGCAGGTGCGAGACACTGCCGTCTTCGTAGACGATCTCGAATTCCGCGTCCGCCACCGTCTCACCCGTCCGCGCAGCAACCTGGAGCGGCAGGTCGGCAGCCCGTACCTCTTCGCCATCGCGCATCACGCGGAAGGGCAGGGGATCGCCTTCCCCGGAAGACGTCGAGGCGTTCACATCTGGGGGTATGCGCAGCATGCGCGCGAAGGCGGCGTTCACGCGGATGTCGTTCGCCTCCGGGTCGCGGGCGATGCCGATCCCGACAGGGATCACCTCCAGCAGCGTCTGCAGTTCGTGCACCCGCGCTTCCAGCTCGCGGTTCAGCGCCAGGACGCGCTCCTCAGCCTGCCTCTGCTCATCCACGTCGCTGACCGTCCCCACCCATTCGCGCAGGGCGCCGCCCGCCTCGCGGATGGGCACCGCGCGCGCCACGAATGCACGGTAGTCACCAGTCGCGGCATGCCAGATCCGCCCTTCCGATTCGTACGGCGTACCATTCGCCGTTGCCTGGCGCCAGAGCGCCTGCACGCGTTCCCGATCGTCGGGATGGATGGCGGCCGCCCACCCGGCGCCCGCGTGCGCATCCCAGTCCTGCCCCGTATAGGCCTCCCAGGAGGGCTGCGCCACGGTGAAACCTCCGTCCGGACCTGCCGTCCAGACCACCGACGTGATGGCCGCCGCTAGCGACCGATACCGCTCTTCGCTCGCCCGTAACGCCTCCTGCACTTGCTTTGTCTCTTCGATATCGATACCGCCGCCTATCCAGGTGACGATATTCCCGGCCCCATCGAGCACCGGCGTCCGGAAGCACATGTGCCAGCGATAGACGCCGTCCCAGCGCCGCACGCGCCATTCCAATGTCACCGCGCGCCGGTTCGCGGCGGCATCGTCCCACGCCGTTCGGACTCGCTCCACATCGTCCGGGTGCGTTGCGCTGAACACGTCCGCGGCCACTTGCGCCGTTGTCAGGCCGCTGTACGCCAGCAGCTGGCGGTTCATGTAGACCGCGCCGCTGACAACATCCGTGCGGTCGATGAGGGCCGGTATCTCCTCCGCCAATGCGCGCCACTCTGCCTCGCGCGCCACCAGCGCCTCTTCAGCCAGCTTGCGGTCGTGAATATCGAAGGTCACCGAAACCCATCCATCGTCACGCCCAGCGCCATCGCTGACCGGTTCGTGATAGCGGGTGTGCCAGCGGTAGATGCCATCGGCGAGCGGCAGGCGGAACTCCGTGGTGAATGGTTCGCGCCGTGCCAGCCCCCGGGCCCACGCCGCCCTCACGGCGGCGCGGTCCTCCGGGTGCACGAGCGCACGGTGCTGTCCGGCCTGCGTCTCTGCGAGGGTAAGGCCCGAGCGTTCCATCCAGCGGTCGTTCACCCAGCGGATGTGCCCTGAGTTATCACTGATGCTCACGAAGGCCGGGATGGCGCTCACCAGCCCGCGATAGCGCGCCTCCGCCTGGCGCAGGGCTTCTTCGGCCAACCGGCGCTCGTGGATATCCATGGCCGTGTTGAACCAGCCGCTCACTCCGCCTTCGGCATCGCGCAGGGGCACGCCGCGACGCAGGAACCAGCGGTATTCGCCATCGGCGCGGCGGATGCGTTCTTCCACTTCGAACATCGCCCCGTCGCGCGCCGCTTCCATCCGCGCGGCGCTGCTGGCCGCGCGGTCGTCTTCATGGATCATCTGCACCCGCGCTTCGATGCTCGGGTGGCCGCTGGCGCCGCCGAGGTAGTCGACAGCCTTGCGGTTGCTGTACGTAATGCGCCAGTCGTTGTCTGTCGCCCACGCCATCAGGGGCAAGCCTTCGAGGAACTCGCGATGGCGCGCCTCGCTGCCGCGCACGTCTGCTTCGGCGCGGCGCTTGTCCGTCACGCCTGCTTCCAGGGTGGCGGCGAGGTGCGCTGTGCGCGCCTGCGGCAGCTTGTGGTCGTGGATGTCCGTGGCGATCCCGATCCAGGCAGCCACCTTGCCCTGCTCATCGAAGGACGGGACGCCCTTGCCCAGGTGCCAGCGGTATTCGCCGTCGTGGCGGCGCAAGCGGAACTCCGCTTCCCAACGCTCGCCCCCCACCGCGAAGGGCGTGGCCGGGAGTCCCGCGCGATCCTCCGGGTGCACCGCGGCCAGCCACGAACCCGCTGCCGTCTGTTCGGCCGTCAGCCCGGTGTAATCAAACCAGCGCTGGTTGTAGAAGTTGGGGCGTCCATCGGCGCGAGCTTCCAGTACAATTGCGTCTATCGCCTCCGCCAGGGCGTGGTAGCGATGCGCGAACTCGCTCTCGTGCCCGCCCGTGCGCGCGCCGTCGCTCGGGAATCCCCCAGGGGCCCGGAAAACCTTCGCCATGGCCCTCCCCAGCTATCGCCTGGCTATCGCGCGCAACTGGGAATGCTACGGCGATCCGATTGCAAATGCATAAATGAGAGTCAGTGACCCCGCCTCGAGCCAGGGCGGCGCAGGCGATTTTCCTATCGCGGCAGCGCCATCTACCCTGCCTGTGGGAGTGGATGAGGTCCGGTGGTCTCCTCCGTCTTCAAAACGGTTGCCCTGTCGCAAGCGCGGCGGGGGGTGGGTTCGACTCCCATGCACTCCCGCCAACCGCCCAAAGGGCGCAGCAACCGAGGTGCGCATGCCAGCCAAGGTCATCGTCCATTCACTGCCCGACTACGCCCACGCCCAGCTCATCACCGCGGCCGGTCGCGCGTTCGTCGCCGATGAGCCCGCCGACCAGGGCGGTAACGACCTCGGGCCCGACCCCTACCGGCTGCTCCTCTGGGCGCTCGGCGCCTGCACGGCGATGACTATTCAGATTTACGCCCGACGCAAGAAATACCCGCTCCTTGAAGTGGCCGTCGAAGTCGAGCACAGCCGTGTCCACGCCGAAGACTGCACTGACTGTGAAGACCAGGGCGCTGGCCGCATCGAAGTCTTCCACCGGCGCATCGTCCTGCGCGGCGAACTCAGCGTCGAACAGCGAGAGGACTTGCTCCGCGTCGCCTCCCACTGCCCGGTGCATAAGACGCTCGCCGCCGCCCCGGAAGTGATCGATTCGGTCGAGGTCGTCGCTTAGACCCAATCCGGGGGACCGCTCTAGCGTGCCTTCGCGCCGCCGGGTGCCGCCACCGGCGTCACAGCCTGCTGACTTCGCCCCTGAGGGAGTGTCAGGTGCACTCCCGGCTGCCAACGCCTTTCGCCTTCAGCGCTAGCGGGCTACCCTCGATGGCGATGAACGACCTCCGCGCTGCCGTCATCGGGCTCGGCTCCATGGGCGCCAACCACGCCCGCGTGCTTTCCGACCTTCCCGGCGTCGAATTGGCGGCGGTAGCGGATGCCGATCCCGCGCGCGTCGCCAAAACGACAGCCGGCCGCTCTTTCCCCGGCTTCCCCGATGCACGCACGCTCCTTGCTGAAGCGCGGCCCGATTTCGTCTCCATCGTGGTGCCGACGGGCCTCCACGAAGCGGTGGCGCTCGAAGTCATCGCCGCCGGGGTGCACCTCCTCGTGGAGAAGCCGATCGCCGCCAGCGTCCCCTCAGCGGAACGCATCGCCGCCGCCGCCGTCGCGGCCGGGGTCATCCTCAGTGTTGGCCACATCGAACGCTTCAATCCCGCCATCGGTGAACTCAAGCGCCGCCTCGATGCGGGCCAGGGCGGCCGCGTCCTCCAGGTGCGTGCCCGCCGCGTGGGCCCCTTCCCCCACCGCATCCGCGATGTCGGCGTCATCCACGACCTTGCCCCCCACGACATCGACATCATGCGCTACCTGCTCGGTGACGAAGTCGAGCGCGTGTACGCTGAAGCGCGCAGCCACATCAACACAGGCAACGAGGACCTCTTCGTCGGCATGCTCCGCTTCCGCAACGGCGCGCTCGGCCTGCTCGATATCAACTGGCTCACCCCCACCAAAGAGCGGACGCTCACCGTGCTCTGCGAAAAGGGCATGTTCGCTGCCGACTACGCCGCCCAGTCGCTTTCCTTCTACGAGAACTACGCCGCCTCCGCGCGCGAAGGCGCCGTCGCGAGCGTCACCGAAGGGCCTATGACGCGCTACCCGATCGCTTCCCGCGAGCCCCTGCGTATCGAACTGGAGAGCTTCCGCGATGCGATCCGCAGCGGCGCACAGCCGGCCGTGACCGCCGCCGATGGCATCGCCGCCCTCGCCGTGGCCCAGGCCCTTGTCGTCTCTGCTGCCTCCGGCGCCCCCGTCAGCGTTGCCGGGGTGTTCGCTGGCCCATGAACGTCGCCGTCATCGGTATCGGGCGCATCGGCCTCCCGGTCGCCGCTACCATCGCCTCCCGCGGGCACACCGTTTTCGGCTGCGACATCGATGCCGAACGTGTGGCCATGGTGAATCGCGGCCAGAACCCCATCCCGGATGAAGCCGGCCTCGCCGCCGTCCTCAGCGAGGCCGTTGGCTCCGGCAAGCTCATCGCCACGACCGATACCGCCACCGCGGTGGCCCGCTGCGAAACGGTCCTCTTTGCGGTCGCCGTTGATATCGATGCCGATTCGCGCGCGGACCTTTCGATGCTGCGGGCCGCCTGCGACGCAGTCGCCCACGGCATGCAGCCCGGCACCCTCTGCATCTTCGATGCAACCCTGCCCGTCGGCGCCACCCGGACGCAGCTCACCCCGCGCCTCGAAGCCGGTGGCCTTCGCCTCGGCCGCGACTTCTCCGTGGCCTTCAGTCCCGAGCGCCTCCTTATGGGGCGCGTGATGGAGGACCTGGTGAAGTACCCCAGGGTCGTGGGCGGAGTGGATGCCGAGGGGGGGGCGCGCGCGGCCGCTTTCTTCAGGGCCGTCTTCGGCGGCAAAGTTCTCGAACTAGCCAGCGCCGAAGCTGCGGAACTGAGCAAGCTCGCCGAAGGCGTCTACCGGGACCTCAACATCGCCCTCGCCAACGAATTGGCGCAGGTGGCCGACGCCTACGGCGTCGAGAGCAACGAAGTCATCGCGGCCGCCAACAGCCAGCCCTACTGCCACATCCACACGCCCGGTACCGGCGTGGGCGGGCACTGCATCCCGGTGTATCCCCACTTCCTGGTACAGGGCGAAGGACCCGCTGCGCTGGCCGCCCTCGGCCGCCAGGTAAACGACGCCATGCCGGCCTACGCTGTTTCGCGCGTCGAGGAGCTGCTTGGTGGCCTGCGCGGCAGGCGCGTCCTCATCCTCGGCCTCACCTTCCGCCCGGATGTCGCCGTCACACCGCATACCAACGCCGTCGATCTGCTCCGAGAGTTCCGCGCGCGTGGGGCTAGCGTCTACGGCCACGATGCCCTGCTCACGGCGGCCGGCGTGGCTGCTCTCGGGTTCGAAGCCGCCCCAGAGCCGCTCGCTGGCTACGATGTCGCCGTCCTGCACGCCAACCACCGCGCTTACCGCGGCCTGGACTGGGTCGCGATTGCCCCGCTCCTCGTCGACGCCCGCAACGCCATCGACCGCACTGTGATCGAAGCGGCCGGCGTGCGCTATCTCGGCGTTGGCCGCCCCGCCACCCCGGCTTAGCCGGCCCGCCCGGTTTTACCCTTCCCCCAGGCGCTCCGCCGCCGCCGCTACCCCCGCCCCCACGTCCGCCTTCACCCCGTGCTCTCGCAGTATCTTCCCCAACGCGGACAGAAACATCAGGACGTTCCCGGCGGTCGATGACTCGCCCATCAGCCCCACGCGCCACACCTTCGCGCGCAGGTCGCCGAGGCCGCCCCCGATTTCGATGCTGTGGCGCTTCAGCAGCGCGCCGCGCACCTCGCCATCGTTCACGCCATCGGGGATGCGGACCGTGGTGAGCACGGGCAGCCGGTGGGCCGCGTCCGCGTGCAACGCCAGGCCCATCGCCTCGAGACCCTGCTGCAACGCCCGCCCGTTGCGTTCGTGCCGCTCCCAGCGCGCCTCCAGCCCTTCTTCGAGCACCAGCGCCAGCGCTTCGTGCAGCGCGTAGATCATGGAGATCGGCGCCGTGTGGTGATACGCGCGGCGCTCGTCCCAGTAGGCCTCCAGCAACTGCAGGTCCAGGTACCACGTGTTGCTCGGTGTCTCCCGCGCCCGCACGGCGTCCCAGGCCCGCGCCGAAAGCGTGAGCGGCGCCACCCCGGGCGGCGCCGAGAGACACTTCTGCGTGCCCCCGTACACCGCGTCCGCGCCCCAGCGGTCGGGCTCGACGGGTATCCCTCCAAGCGAGGTCACGCAATCCACGAGGAGCAGCGCCCCCGCCTCCCGCGCTACCGCCGCCACCGGCTCGATCGGCTGGCGCACGCCCGTCGATGTCTCTGCGTGTACTACTGTTAGCAGCTTCACGTTGCCCGCGGCCTTCAGAGCCGCGCGCAGCGCCTCGGCCTCCACTGGCGAACCCCACGGCGCGGCCACGCGCGTGACTGTCCCACCCGCCCGCTCTGCCATCTGGGCGATCCGTTCGCCGAAGTAGCCGCACACACCGCTGACCACGCGGTCTCCGGGCTCCACCAGGTTCATGACGGCCGCTTCCATGCCGCTCGTGCCCGTGCCCGGCGTCGCGAGCGTGACCGTGTTCTCCGTGCGCAGCACCTCGCGCAGCATCGTGCGGCAGTTATCCATGATGCGCAGGAATTCCGGGTCGAGGTGGCCCAGCAGCGGCGCGCTCATCGCGCGCAACACGCGCGGGTTCGCGCCGCTGGGCCCAGGGCCCATTAGGACGCGCGTCGGTGGATGGAAGACGGGGATATTGGACATGGCCGCTATCCTACCGTTTGACGTTCTGCCGGTCGCCCGCTGACCCTCGCCCGGAGCGCAACGCCGCCGCGAGGGCATGCCCGCGTTCGCTGCGACAAGGCCGCGCCACCGGTACACTCGCCGCCATGGCGTACAAGTGGCGCGCGCTCATCGCCGTGTGCTTCGGCACCTACATGGCCACCATGGACACGAGCATCGTCAACGTCGCCCTTCCGACCCTGTCGCGCGAATTCAACCGCTCCCCGGACGTGGTTGTCTGGGCAATCCTCATCTCCAACCTGGTTGTGACGGGGCTGACACTCACGGCGGGCCGCCTGGGTGACCTCTTCGGGCGCAAACGCATCTATGTCCTCGGCTGGGTGATTTTCACGATCGGCATGGCGACGGCCGGCTTCGCGCAGGACATCACCCAACTCATCGCCTTCCGCTTCTTCCAGGCGATCGGCGTCTCGCTGGCGCTGGGCAACGGCAACGCGATCGTCGCCGAGGCCTTCCCCGAACACGAACGTGGCACCGCGCTCGGCACCACGGGCGCCGTCGTAGGTGCGGGACTGATGTCCGGCCCCATCCTCGGCGGCCTGCTACTTGAGGGGTTCGGCTGGGAGGCGATCTTCTGGCTGCGGGTGCCGATCGGCCTGCTCGCCATGACCATGGCCGTGCTCCTCATCCGGCCGAGCCAGGGCGCGCCCAGCGGCCAGCGGCGAGTGGATGTCCCCGGCGCCGCCTTCCTCTTCCTTACGTTGAGCACACTGGTCCTGGCCGTAAACCGCGGCCAGCGCTGGGGCTGGGATTCTCCCACCATCCTCGGCCTCTTCGCCGTCGCCCTCGTGGGGCTGGTGGCGTTCCTGCGCGTCGAATCGCGTGCCGCCAGCCCGGTGCTTTCGCTGGCGCTGTTCAGGCGGCGCGCCTTTTCCATCCCTGTGCTCAGCCTGGTACTGAACTTCTCGGGACAGGGCGCTGTAACGTTCCTCATGCCCTTCTACCTGATCAACGTCAGGGGCTACGGCACCGGACATGCCGGGCTCATCCTGGCGACGGTGCCGGCCATGATGCTCCTGCTTTCGCCCCTCAGCGGACGGGTGGCGGACCGTTTCCGCTTCCGCCACCAGCCGACCGTAGGCCTGGCGCTCGTAAGCATCGGGCTGGCATCGCTCGCGAGCCTCGACGCCGGCACGTCGACAGCCCTCGTGGTGCCCCGGCTGGCGCTGATTGGCATCGGCACGGCTATCTTCGCGTCGCCGAACAGCGCCTCGATCATGAGCGCGGTGCCGCGCAGCGCGCTGGGCACGGCCTCGGCCGCGGTCGCCACCGCCCGCAACATCGGGACGGCCGCGGGGCTGGCGCTGGCCAGCACCATCGTTGTGGCCGTGGCCTCCGCGTCCGCTGGCTTCAGCGCGTCACGCGCGGACCGGCTGCCGCCAGATGCGCTGCTCGATGGCATCCATGTTGCCTTCATCGTCGCTGCCTGCGTCTCCTCGCTGGCGATCGTGGCCTCCCTCTTCCGTGTCGGCCGCGCAATCGGGCTGACGGAGCCGGCGCCCGCCTCCGCGGGCGGGTAACACGTCCCGGGCCCTACTCGGAAACCTCGGAGGAGCGCAACGTCTCCCCTATGAACGCAGCGGCTTCGCGGTGACCGAAGTCTTCCGCGTCCCCAACGGCGGCCCGTCGCGCTGGCTCATGTGGCGGGACCCGCACTAGAAGCTCACCCCCGCTTCGTATGCCATTCGTTGCCGGGCCACGTTAGCCAGCGCATCGTGCCGTCCCCTTCGAAGGTCACGTAGGCCGCCGATTCGATATCGAACGTGAACACATGAGCGGGCCCCTCCGGCCGCCAATTTATCTTTTCGAAGATGTGCTGCCAGTAGCCTTCCTCGCGCGCCCGGTCCAGCGGACTCGCGCGACCGTAGAGTTTGACGTCACCCTCCTGGCCGCTCTTGTTGGCCGTGGTGTTGTGCACCACGCAGCGTCCATCGCGCAGCAGGTCCAGCAGCTTCTTCGATTGCCACATCCCGCCCATCGTGAATTCGCCTTCGAAGTAGCTGAACTCGATCGGCGTGATGCGCGGCCAGCCGTTCTTGCGCAGCGTCCCCAGCATCACCAGGTCCGTCGCCCCGAACCGCTCCTTCGCCAGCGCCGCCAGTTCCGGCGTGGCCGCCTCGAACTCGCCCCACGAAACCATCGTTGCCCTCCTCGCCCGAGCGCTCCCCGCCGCTCGTGGCAGCATACGGGCGGACCCACGGTAGCGCGCGGTGCGATCAGCGCTCCAGCGCGAGAGCGAAGTGGATCGCCGCCTCGACATCGGCAAGCTTGGCTGCGCCAAGCGTTGTGATGCGCTCCTCCAACCATTCCTTGCCTATCGCTTGCAAGTGGTCGGCGTTCACACACGACTGCGCCGGGACGTGGTCGACCACCGGATCGAGCGGCACGTGCGACCTGAGGTCGCGAATTCGCGTTGTGAGCGGCGCTACCACGATGAGACTCAGGTAGGCGTACGCGCCGTCTCGTGTGAGAAGCAGGACCGGACGGCGGCCAAATGGCTCGGGCAGTCGCGCCCACCAGACTTCGCCTCGCCTCACTTCCAGGCGACGCGGCGCAGGCTGTCAGCCGCTACTGCTTCGGACCACGCTAGTTCCTCTTCGTCCTGCGGATCGTTTCGATACGACTCGATCCAGCGTTCCACATCCTCCCGCTCCCTCGCTTCGCGAAGGGCGCTTTCGATCAGGCGGCGGATCGCACCGCTGCGGCCCTCCCTGTCTTCAACGAGCAGCGCATCAAACGAGTGGAGGAGCTCCGACGGGAGACTGATGGATACTCGTTCCGTGCGTTTCGAAAGGGCTATCGTGTGTACTGATCGCATACCGGCATCATACCGTACCGCGCGGTCCGCGCATACT
This sequence comes from Tepidiformaceae bacterium, assembly GCA_051003295.1. Lineage (GTDB taxonomy): Bacteria > Chloroflexota > Dehalococcoidia > Tepidiformales > Tepidiformaceae. The sequence goes on from JBPCLM010000064.1 coordinate 89,466, forward strand.
ACATGGCGCAGGCACGCGCCTGCACGCCTGGCGATGTACCGGGAGCCTTCGACCGGACAGTTCCGATCCCCGGTGAGATGGACCAACGACACAGGTACGCGTATCGTGCCAAGCAGATGTCTCACGTCGATTTCGTAGAGCACCTCCCAGATCACCCTGGCGGCCCCGGGGCTTGCCGTGCGTTGGAGAGAGAGTGCCAACGACCTCCGCAACTCCGGATCCGCCGCCCTCGACGGCGCTATCAATCCTGCGAACCGGGCTACGGCCTCGTCCTCCCCGGAGAAAAGCCGCCTCGATCATGTCGAGGGAGCGGGTGTACTCGCCCATCGTCATGATCGTCCCCGCGTCGTAGTCAGCTTGGCGGCGCCACGCCGGGAAGGCTCCAGAGAGGGAGAGCGACGCCACGCGCTGGGGGTAGGTGACCGCGAATAGGATGCTCATCGGCGCACCCTCGGAAGTCCCCAACAAATGGGCGCGTTGGATGCCCGCGGCGTCCAGCACCGCCCTGATGTCGTCCATGCGCTCTTCGAACGTAAAGCGCGCGTCCCGGTCTGACATTCCTGTGCCGCGCTTGTCGAACCACGTCAGGCGGCCCATCTCCAGCAGGCGGCTCGTGCGCAAATTCTCCCAGGTGATCTCCACGTGGCTGGCGGCCCCGGGTGTGTAGAGAAACTCCTCCGGCCCCTCGCCCATCGACATGTAGGCGATGTGGACGTCCCCGCTCTTCGCGAATTTGACGCGAGGCATGTCGTCCATGGAGCGGGATTATATACTGCGTGAGTATCGGGACGTTGTTCTGCCCCAGAGCGGACGATCGCTGGCAGCCGCTACAAGACTTCACACTCGCTAGAGGTACACCATGAATTTCCGCGATACGCCCGAAGAGGCTGCGTTCCGCACCGAGGTACGCGATTTCATCGCCGCCGAAGCACCGAAAGTGAGCGTCGGCCGCGGCAGCGCCGACCCCTTCGCCATGACCGGCTCGCGCGAATTCATGAAGAAGCTCGCCGACCGCAAGTGGATCGCGCCCGCCTGGCCTATCGAATACGGCGGCGCTGGCATGAGCGTCATGGAGCAGTTCATCTTCAACGGCGAGCTCGCCGAAGCGCGCGCCCCACGGCCCTTCGGCATCGCTGTCGGCTTCGCCGGGCCTACCCTCATCGTCCACGGCACCGAAGAGCAGAAGCAGAAGTACCTCCCCGAGATCCTCGGAGGCGATGTCGTCTGGTGCCAGGGCTACAGCGAACCAGGCGCTGGCAGTGACCTCGCCAGCCTGCAGACCCGCGCCGTGCGCGATGGCGATGACTACGTCGTCAACGGCCAGAAGATCTGGACCTCCGGCGCTCAGTGGGCGAAGTGGATGATCCTGCTCACCCGCACCGACCCCGATGCCCCCAAGCACCGCGGAATCTCCTACTTTGTCGTCGATATGAAGTCGCCAGGCGTCACCGTGCGGCCGCTCATCAACGCCGCCATGTCGCACGAATTCAACGAAGTGTTCTTCGAAGACGTGCGCATCCCCAAGGAGAACATGATCGGCGATGAGAACCGGGGCTGGTACCTCGCCCAGACCACGCTCAGCTTCGAACGCTCCAACATTGGTTCCGCCGTCGGTGCGCGCCAAACGGTGGAAGACCTGGCGCGCTTCGCCCGCGAACACACCGCCGACCATACGAGCACGCTCGCCCACAACACGGCCGTGCGCGCGGAGCTGACGGAGCGCTACATCGAGGCCAACGTGGCCACGCTTATGAGCTACAAGATCGTCTCCATCCAGGCCAAGGAAGGCATCGCGCCGGGGCACGAAGCGAGCGTCGCGAAGATGTACAGCACGGAGTTGAACCAGCGCATCTACCGCACAGGCATGAAGCTCGCGGGCATGTACGGCCAGCTGGACAAGGAAACCGCGGGCCCCGAGGCGCCCATGCAAGGTCGCCTCAAATACATGTACATGCGCTCCATCGCCAACACCATCGAAGGCGGGACGAGCGAGATCAATCGCAACATCATCGCCACGCGCGGCCTCGGCCTGCCGCGCGCTTAGCCACACGACCGTGGCCGGCTCCAACACCCTCGCTCGCGACTACACGCCACCGGCGGACATCGAACCACTTGTCGCGGGCCTGCTGACCACGCTGCACGAACGCCACGTCGACATGGCCGACCTCGTCGGCGGCCTCCCCGCAGGCGCACTCGACTGGCGCCCCGGCCCGGAGATGAACTCCCTCGCGGGCCTGGCCCTTCACATCCTCGAAGACGAAGAGTTCGTCGCGCGCGTTGCGGCGGGCGAGAGCCTGTCATGGCATGGCGAGAACGGTTCCTCGCTCGAACTGACCGCCGACGAAGCCCGGGTCGTTGCGGCCATCGAAGCGGTGGATGCGCTCCTGAAACAAGTGCTCCCGGGGTTGCAAGCCGCGCGCTATGGAGACACGCAGCCGGGCGAACACCGCACCATCGGCTCCGCGCTCATCGAGGAATTCGACCACTCCGCCATGCACTACGGGCAGATGCAGCTTACGCGTCACCTTTTTGAACTGGCCCACCCGCGCGCGTCCACCACCTACAAGCACTGGCGCTAGGGGCGGGACCCCAAGAAGGGCGCCAGCCGCCCATCAATCAGGCGCTCGGCGCGCAGCCGGTAGTGGTCCCACGTTAGCTCGAGCGCTTTCGCGCGGCCGTTTCGCGCGAGCCGCTCGTAGAGGGCGTCGTCGCCGCTCAACCGGCGCAGCGCGGCGGCAATCGCACCAGCGTCCCGTGCGGGCACGAAGAGCACGTCCACGCCGTCGCGCAGGATGCCCGCGTAGCCCGACTCCCGTGTTGTGATCACCGGTAGCCCGCATGCCATGGCCTCGAGAACGGCCCTCGCCATGCTGTCGGCCAGGGTTGGCAGCAGCAAGACAATGGTAGTAGCCAGGCATGCGCTGGTGCGGTTGAGCGCCCTCAAAGTGGGCCTCCGGGAACTTCGCCCGAAGGAGCCTTGGCCGGAATGCGTCGGCGCCCACCACGGTCAGCCCCGCGCCCGCACTTCCCGCACGCCGTACCCCCTCGGCGGCGTAGGCCACCCCCTTGAAATAGCTAACCCGGCAAACCGTGAGCACCCTGAGCCCCGCGGCGCGGCTTCTCGAGACCGCCGCCGGCTGAAACAGCTGCGCGTCCACTCCGTACAACATGATCTCGATTTTCTCCGGGTCGATGCCCAGCGCGGTCACCACATCCCGCATGTGCGGCGATTCGACGAGTACCACGTCCGCCAGCGCCAGTTCTCGCCCCATCCTCTCCGTTGCGAATTCAAGCTCGGCACCGATCTCTCGCTGCACGCCTGCCGAGGTCGCGGCCGCCATCTCGATCGACAGCGCCCGGTTCACCTGCCAGGCCGCGAGGGCTGATGTCAGCACCGTAGCCATCCCGGCCCGCCGCGCCGCCAGCAGCGACCGCTCGGAAGCGCGCGGCATCCCGAGGAAGAGCGACGCCCTGGAACCCGGCAGCATACGCGCCACCGCTCCGTCGAATGCCCGGCTGCGCCAGTCCTCCAGCCCCCTCGAGATCGATGGCGCGCGGAGCCATCGCGCGGGCCGGTACGCCGCCGCCGCGACAATCGCGGGCATCACGGCTCTTGAAGAGGCGCGTGGCTCGAAAGACCACTTGCTCAGCCAATCGCCAACCCTGGCCGCGACGGGCACCGCGGTTCTGAGGCCGCTCGCCAGCCTCGCGGTATTCATGGGCGTGTAAAAAGCCCGCAGCAGCCCGCGCGCGGCAAGGGCCTGCACGATCACCTGGGTGCCCCGATGCGGCACCTGCATCGATGCCACGGCGCCTCTGCGTGTGCCGGGTCTCTCGTGGCTGCGCGGCATGTGGCAGCATTATTGGCCGGCAGCCGCTACGCGCACGCCTGAACCGGCGCTTCCCGGGACGACTCACCGGCTCGAAAGGTCTTGCCCCTAAGCCTATTTGGCGTTGGCGGCCGCCACCGTCGGGTACAGGTTCCCGCGCCGCGCTTCGAAGGCATCGATCGCCTCCGCCTCCAGCAGCGTCAGCCCGATCGCGTCCAGCCCCTCGATTAGCGTGTGCTTCACGAAGGGGTCAATTTCGAAGCGGCGCACGAACGCCCCGTCAGCCGTCGATACGGTCTGCGATGCGAGGTCCACCACCACCTCTGCGTGCGGCAATTCTTCCGCCCGCGCGATCAGGTGGTCGACATCCTTCTGCGGCAGGGTCACCGTCAGGAGGCCTATTTTTGCGCAGTTGTTCCGAAAGATGTCCGCGAACGATGGCGCGATCACCGCGCGCAGGCCCATCCCTTCCAGCGCCCACGGCGCGTGTTCGCGCGATGAGCCGCAGCCGAAATTCGGCCCCGCCACGAGGATGGGCGCGCCCGCGTAGGCGGGGTTGTTCGTCACGAAATCGGGGTCCTTCCGCCAGGCCTCGAATGCGAACTCGCCGTAGCCGGTCCGCTCGATGCGCTTCATGTGCTGCGCCGGGATTATCTGATCCGTGTCCACATCGGCGCGGTTCAGCGGGAGCACCTTCCCTTTGACCGTCTGAAACCTCTCCACTCAGGCCTCCCAGCGCCGGATATCGACGAAGTGGCCCGCTATGGCTGCCGCCGCCGCCATCTGGGGGCTCACGAGGTGCGTGCGCCCGCCGCTCCCCTGGCGCCCTTCAAAGTTGCGATTAGAAGTGGAGGCGCAGCGTTCGCCTGGCAACAGGAAGTCCGGGTTCATGCCCAGGCACATCGAGCAGCCCGCCTCGCGCCATTCGAAGCCGGCCTCGCGGAACACACGGTCCAGACCTTCCTTTTCCGCCTGCAGCTTCACAAGTCCGGAGCCCGGCACGACGATCGCCTTCACCGTGGGCGCCACCTTGCGCCCGCCTATCACCGCAGCGGCGGCACGCAGGTCCTCGATCCGCGAATTCGTGCACGACCCCAGGAAGACCTTGTCCAGCGCGATGTCCTCAATCGCCGTCCCCGCCTTCAGGCCCATATAGGCGAGCGACCGTTCCGCCAGCTCGCGCGCCTGCGGGCTGGCTGCGCTCTCGGGATCCGGGATGCGGCCGGTCACGGGCACGCTCTGGGCGGGCGTCGTGCCCCACGTGACGTGCGGCTCGATGTCGTCGCCGCGCAGTTCCACGGTCGTGTCGAACTGCGCGCCTTCGTCCGTCGGCAGCGCCCGCCACGCGTCCAGCGCGCGTTCCCAGTCCGTCCCTTTCGGTGCGAACGGCCGGCCCTCGACGTACGCGAACGTCGTGTCGTCGGGAGCCACCAGCCCGGCGCGCGCGCCCCCTTCGATCGTCATGTTGCAGACGGTCATGCGGCCTTCCATCGAAAGCGCGCGAATGACATCGCCGCGGTACTCCGCCACGTGGCCCACGCCACCCGAAACGCCGATCTTGCGGATGATCGCCAGGATCACGTCCTTCGCGGTCACGCCGGCGTGCAGCTCGCCGCTCACCTCGATCGCCATCGTCTTCGGCGTCGCCTGCGACAGGGTCTGTGTCGCGAGCACGTGCTCGACTTCGGACGTACCTATCCCGAACGCCAGGGCGCCGAGCGCTCCGTGCGTCGAAGTGTGGCTGTCGCCGCACACGATTGTCATCCCGGGCTGTGTGAGCCCCTGCTCCGGCCCGATCACGTGCACGATGCCCTGCCGCACGTCATCCACGCCGAAGTAGGGAATTCCGAACTCCTCGGTGTTCTGTTTCAGCACCGCCACCTGTTGCACCGAAAGCGCATCGGTCCAGGGCTTGTCGCGGTCGATGGTGGGCACATTGTGATCGACCGTGGCGAGCGTCAGTTCGGGACGGCGCACCGGGCGCCCCGCCAGCCGCAGCGGCCCGAACGCATGTGGCGAGGTCACTTCGTGGACCAGGTGCAGGTCGATATAGAGCAGGTCGGGCTTGCCCGGCTCGCGGCGGACGAGGTGGTCATCCCAGATCTTCTGGGCGATGGTTCTTGGCTGGGCCATGGGACCTCTCCGTGGCGTCACGCAGGCGCCGCTGTGAACCATAAGACTATCCCAGTGGCCCCTCTCACGCATCGCTAGGCGAGCCACCCCCTGCCCGTGCCCGCGCCGGCTTGCCTACTCCCCCGCACGGCCGGCGAGCCTTCCATCCCAGCGCAGCCAGCGCACACGGCCCCCTGGATCGCGCACGAACTCGCAACCCTCGCCGCGCCGCGGCCCTTCGACCACGGCCGCGCGGTCCGGGCCGATCAGCGCAAGGGGCATCGGGGGCGTGCCCTCGGGTACCTGCCCCGGCCGATTGTCCGCCGTCCGCATCTCTCGCACCGTCAGCCAGCCTTCTGCCAGCCGCACTTCGAGCGTTGCCAGCGTCGCCACGTAAGTGCCTTCGAGTTCCGCCGCGGGCCGCAGCGAACGGTCTTCGACCGGCAGCTCCCGTCGCAACCCCGTGAAGTGCCGCAGGCAGGCGTCCGCCACCGTCGGGCGCAGTCCCCGGCCACTATCGCTGTTCGTGAGCACCGTGCACCCGTAGCCCCGCCCCGGGACGAGCTCGAACGCCGAAAGCTGTCCGAGCGTAGCGCCTCCGTGTTTGACCACGGCTTCGCCGGCGACCATGTCCAGCATCCACGACACGCCGATTGCCTCGCACATGCTCCCGGCCGCGGCTTGGGGCGTCTGCATGAAGGCCATGCTCTCGCGCTCCAGCAAGCGCGTACCGTCCGGCGCGGAGCCATCGCCGAGATGAAATTGCGCGTAGCGGAGCTGGTCGACCACGTTCGAAATCAGGCCGCCACCGGGCGCGATGCTGCGCGGCACTTGCCACGGAGTCGCCACCCGTGGGCCTTCGGGGCCTACGACGTGGCCGGCAACGACGCGGTGGATCAGCGCGTCCTCGGGGAAGTAGCTCGACATCGTCATGCCCAGCGGCTCGAGGATGCGCGCGCGCACGAAGCTCTCGAAGGCCATCCCGCTCAGTACCTCGATGATGCGTCCGAGCACATAGAACCCGGCGTTGTTGTACGAAAACGCCGTCCCCGCCGGCACGATTTGGGGCGAGTTCGCCATCTTCGCCACGATGCGTGCCAATGCGTCCTCGCCACGGCCGGTATCGCGGAAGAAGTCGCCCGACCACCCACCACGGTGCGTGACCAGGTGCCGGACGGTCATCCGCCCCGCGTCCTCTTCCGACTGAAGCGAAAACGCAGGCAGATACGCCCGTACCGGCGCTTCGAGGTCGAGCCGGCCCTCTTCGCGAAGCATCATCGCCGCCGTGGCGCTGAAGGTCTTCGATGTCGAACCTATCTGGAACAGCGTCTCGGGCGTGACAGCCAGCGGATGGTCCACGTTCGTGATGCCCACGCCACCGGTGTAGACCCGGCCGTTGTGGGTCACCCCCACCGCAGCGCCAGGCACAGAGAGGCGGCGCAATTCGTCCCGGGCGAGATCGGCGATCTCCTTGGGCAGCGGCTCGTAGTCCACGGCGCGAATCCTACTGCGCGCGGCGGCGGCCCGCATCCGCCCCAAGCCCTCTCAGAGGATGGGCAGGTATTCCGCGAGTTCGAAGTCGGTAACGTGGCGGCGGTAGCGCTCCCACTCGATTTTCTTGTTGGCGATAAGGCTTTCGAACACGTGGTCACCGAGTGCCTCGCGCAGTAGCGACGAACGTTCGGCCTCCTCGATCGCCTCGATGAGGCTCCCCGGCAGCGTCTCGATGCCGCGCGCCGCACGGTCCGCATCGCTCATTTCGAAGACGTTCTCCTCGACGGGCGGCGGCAACTGGCGCTCATGCTCGATTCCATCCAGCCCCGCCGCGAGCATCACCGCGAACACCAGGTAGGGGTTGCAGGCAGGGTCCGGCGAGCGGTATTCGATGCGTGTGTGGATCTCCTTGCCCGGCTTGTATTCTGGAATGCGGATGAGGTCGCTGCGATTGCGCCGCGCCCAGCTCTTGTACACGGGCGCTTCGAACCCCGGCAGCAGCCGCTTGTAGCTGTTCACCCACTGGTTGGTGACGAGCGTGATCGACCGCGCGTGGTGTAGCAGCCCCGCGATGTAGCCGCGCGCCACCGCGCTCAGGTGGTAGGGGTCGTTCGCATCGAAGAAGGCATTGCGCTCGCCCTTGAAGAGCGACTGGTGCACTTGCATGCCGCTGCCGTTCTCATCGGCGATCGGCTTGGGCATGAAGGTCGCATAGACGCCGTTCGCGAGCGCGATCTCCTTCACCACCAGCCGGTAGGTCATCGCGTTGTCCGCCATGGTCAGCGCGTCCGTGTAGCGCAGCGCGATCTCGTGCTGGCTCGGCGCCACCTCGTGGTGGCTGTACTCCACCTCGATGCCCATCGCCTCCAGCGTCAACACGGTCTCGCGGCGAAGGTCGCTCGCGGCATCGGCGGTTTGGTCGAAGTAGCCGCCGCGGTCCAGCGGCTCGGTGCCTTTCGAATCCTTGAAGTAGAAGTACTCCAGCTCCGGGCTCACGTAGAACGTGTACCCGAGGTTCGCCGCCCGTTCGAGTTGCTGTCGCAGCACATAGCGTGGGTCGCCTTCGAACGCCCGCCCGTCGGGCCGCTGGATATCGCAGAACATGCGCGCCACGCCGGGTTCCTTCGGGCGCCAGGGCACCAGCTGGAATGTCGACGGGTCCGGCTTCGCGATCATGTCCGACTCATCGATGCGCGCGAAGCCCTCGATGCTGGAGCCGTCGAAGCCCATCCCCTCTTCAAGCGCCTTCTCCAACTCCTCCACCGTAATGGCGAACGACTTCAGCGCCCCCACGATATCGGTGAACCAGAGCCGGATGAACTTCACGCCACTTTCGCGGCAGGCCGAAATGACGTAGCTCGCTGGTTCATCCATGGCGCACTCCCCCGTCAGCTACGGCCATGCTACCGCCAGCATGTTACCAATGTGCTACGGCGGTGGTGGTTAGTGGGCTGGCGCCAGCCGCGGCAATGCCGCCCGGATTGTGCTTTACTTTGCTGGGAAGCCCAGCGTATCCACCAGGACCGCACAACGAGGATCCAATGAAGCAACCGTTCAAGACCGACCTCGAGGCCATCCGCAAGCGCGCCCGGGCCAAGATGCAGGATGGCGCCGTGACCGGGGCCTACCAGGCCGACGCCCCCGCCGTCGTCGGCGTGCTGAACGAGGTGCTCGCCACCGAGATCGTCTGCGTCCTCCGCTACAAGAGCCACTATTACATGGCCAGTGGCATCAACTCCGAATCCGTCGCGGCCGAGTTCCTTCAGCACGCAACCGAAGAGCAGTCCCATGCCGACTGGATCGCCGAGCGGATCACCCAGCTCGGCGGACGCCCCGACCTGAACCCGGCAGGCCTCGCCACCCGCAGCCATTCGGAGTATGTCGAGGGCGACACGCTGCGCTCCATGATTGAAGAGAACCTTGTTGCCGAGCGGATCGCGATCGAAACCTACTCCGAGATCATCCGCTGGCTGGGCGACGATGACCCGACCACCCGGCGCCTCATGGAGGAGATCCTGAAGATGGAAGAGGAGCACGCCGACGACATGGCCACCCTCCTCGGGCGCGTGGACTAGTCTCTGCGATCGAAGCGAGGCCGGCCCTCATCGCCCCTTCGGCCAGGCCCTTCCCAGATAGCCGGACTGCCGGGACTGACCCATTCCTGCGGGATTTCGTCCGCGGGCACCTCGCCCACGCTGCCGTCGCGCCAGATAACCTCGCAATCCACGAGGCGAAGCTGCGGCTGGCGAGCGTCGTCTCAAAGGCGAAGTTCGCACGCTCGGCAGCCAGTGCGCGTAACCGTTCGAGCATGATTCGCCCCGCCTGCACGCCAACGGTCCCCGGGTCGAACGCCGACAAACCGCGGGCGAGCACATCGGCGTTCACGAAGTGTTCGACCCCGAGCAGGTCCCGGAGGAGGCGGGGGGCCGCAGTGGACTTGCCGGCGCCGTTGGGCCCGGCGATCACGATAACGTGGGGCACGAGCGGCATTCTACGGCGCGCGCGGACCGGCGGCGCTCAGACCACCCGCCCGAAGAGGTCGTACTCCGCCGTGCTCTCGATCCTCACAAGCACCCGCTCCCCTGCGGCGGCGTGGCCACGCGCGAAGACCAGCCCGTCCACTTCGGGAGCTTCACGGAAGCTCCGGCCCGCCACCACCTCGGCGCCATCCTCGTCCTCGCCCGTACCCTCGACGAGCATGGCCAGCGTCCGGCCCACGAAACGCTGGGCGCGTTTTGCGGCGATCTTGCGCTGCTGGCGCATGAAGCGGTCGCGTCGCTCGTGCTTCACTTCGTCCGGCACCTGGTCGTCCATTTCGAAGGCGCCCGTCCAGCGCTGCCGTGAATAGGTGAAGCAGCCCGCGTGGTCGAATCCCACTTCCTTCGCGAAGGCGAGCAACTCCTCGAACTCGGCCTCGGTTTCGCCCGGGAAGCCGGCGATGAATGATGTCCTCAGGACGACATCCGGCATCGCTGCCCGCAGCCCCTCGATGAAGCCGTGCACGCGCTCCAGGTTGTGTGGCCGCTTCATGCGCCACAGCACTGCCTCCGAGCCATGCTGCAGCGGCACATCAAGGTAGGGCACGACGTTCGGGATCTCCGCCATGACCTCGATGAGGGCCGGCGTCACACGGCTGGGGTAGGCGTACATCAGCCGCAGCCATGTCTCCGCGCTAACGGCGTCCGCGAGCATGCGCAGGAGGCCCGGCAGCCCGGAGGCCACCGGCAGCCCCATATCCTCGCCCCAGGCGGTCGTGTCCTGGCCGACGAGCACCAGTTCTTTGGCGCCCGCCGCCACCAGCCGCTGCGCTTCGCGCACCAGCATCCCCGCCGGCGCCGACCGCAGCCCCCCTTTTATCTTCGGGATAACGCAGAAGGTGCACGGGGCGTCGCAGCCATCTGAGATCTTCAGGTAGGCGCTCGCGCCGGTCACACGCGCGTTGCTCTCCGGGATATCGAAGACGGCGTCCACATCAACGCTCAGCAGCCGCGCCACGTCCTGCCACCGGCCGACACCGAAGATGTGGTCGACACTTGGGGCTTCAGCGCGGAGCTCCGCCCCGTAAAGCTGCGTCATGCAGCCCGCCACGATGAGCGTCTGGCCCGCGCGCTTGCCCGCCGCCAGGGCTCGCACCGCCGCCATCGATTCGGCCTGGCTCTGTTCGATGAAGCCGCAGGTGTTGACGATGATCGCGTCGGCCTCTTCCGGCCGGAGCATGGGCAGGAGCTCGCCTCCGGTCAGCAGGCGCTCCAGGTGCTCGCTATCGACGTCGTTCTTGGGGCAACCGAGCGTCACGAGGTGGTACGTCCGCGGGACCGCCATCAGGGCCCCTCGCTGACCACGATGCGCACTTCGAGCCCCTCAGCCAACTCGATCCCCGCCGCTGGCGACTGCTGCAGCACGGCCCCCTTCGGCTGCGAGTCCTTCTGTGTTTGCTCGCGCGCCTTGAAGCCCGCCTCCTGGATCGCCAGCCGAGCCACCGCCACCTGCTGGCCCGTCACATCCGGGACCACGCCGCGGGTCACGGGCAGGCCGCTCGTTCCGGGAGTCGCCGTGGTGGTCGCCACCGGGGTGGCTCCTGCCCGTGCCGTCTGCGACGCGCTTCCGGCAAGTGAACCGGAAGGCGTCGTGCCGTCGTCGCCGCCAACGTTCGAGATGATCAACGCCAACAGCACCATGCCGACGATGGCCCCGATGGCGACGAGGAGCACGGCGAGCGCCCGCGTCTGCGCCGCCGGATCCGCCCGGATCTTGCGCCCGAGCGCCGCGACGCCGATGTCGATGCCGATCATTGGTTCATCGGCAGGCACCGCGGAGCGCGTGGATACGCGCCCGGCTGCGTTCGCCGCCGGTCTCCGGTCAGGCCGCGTCCACGCCGGCCGCGAAGCCCCGACGGGGCTCAATGGTTGTTGTTGCGTCGCACGTGTCGTCGAGGCGCCGTTCGCGCGGACCGCGTCGTCGTCCCGTGGGAATAGCGCCAGGATCTCCTGCGGGTCCAACCCCAGGTACTGCGAGTACGAACGCAGGAACCCGCGCGCATACACCGGCGCGGGTATGACCTCGAACTGTTCGCCTTCGAGGGCCTGGAGGTAGCGCCGGGAAATGCGTGTGTCGCGTTCTGCGTCTTCGAGGGTAAGGCCGCGGGCTTCACGCGCCCGAATCAGCCACGACCCGAGTTCACTCATGACCAGCCCCAATCGGGTATTTCGCAACGTATCATGCCCGCCCCATAGCCGGTAGCAAAACGAGGCGGACCGGGTTCAGGCTGCATCAGGCCGGGACGGGCACATCGAGCCGGTGCTTCCGCAGTTCCGCCATCACGCGCGCTCCCACCGTCTCGTCCGGCTCCACCACGGGCAGGCGCGGCTCGCCAATCGCGAAGCCGAGCTGTCGCAACACGTAGCGGATGGTGCTGGGGCTGCCGTTGGCGAAGCACGCCGCCGTGACGCGGCACAGGCGCCGGTGGATGGCGGCCGCTTCGGGCACCCGCCCGCCGAGCACAGCCTCCAACATCTGGCGCTGCTGTGATGCCACGATGTGCGCCGTCACGCTGATTGCCCCCCAGGCCCCCAGGCACCAGAGGGGGAAATTGTCGTCATCGTTCCCGCTCCAGATCTTGAAGTCTGGTGCGCCTTCGATGAGCGCCGCGCTGTGTGCGAGGTCGCCGTTCGCTTCCTTGATGCCCACGATGTTCGGGATCTCCGCAAGGCGCAGCACCGTCTCTGTGGTCATGTTCGTGCCCACGCGAGCGGGCACGTTGTACAGGATCACGGGGAGACTCGTACTCTCGGCGATAGCGCGGAAGTGCTGGTAGATGCCCTCTTGCGGCGGCTTCAGGTAATACGGCACCACTGCCAGGGCCGCGTCCGCGCCCGCCCGTTCCGCCAGCCGGGTGAGGTGGATCGAGTGGCGCGTGTCGTTCGTGCCCGAACCCGCGACCATCGTGCTGCCCGGTCCCAGTTCCTGCTTCACTTCTTCCCAGAGCCGCGCTTTCTCGTCATCGGTCAGCAGCGGCGATTCGCCGGTCGTGCCCGTGATTACGACGCCGTGATTACCCGCGCGCACGAGGTGCGCCGCGAGCCGGCGCGCGTGCTCGTGATCGACCGTGCCATCCAGCGCGTAGGGCGTGACCATGGCCGTGAGCAGGCGTCCGAGTTCAGGCATCAGTGGGCCCCCAAAGAGTGTGGCCTCGCAGTGTAGCAGACTCCAGCTGCACCGATGTCCGGGCGGACTGAGGCGAACACGTTCACGCCGGCGAGGCCCGCAGGGGGTTCCACTCCCAGGAGCGCCAGTATGGTCGGGGCGAAGTCGAGGTTGTCGATCAGCGCCTCTGCGAATCGTCCCTGCCCCCGGTAGTAGCAGAAGCCCGTCCCAGTGTGCGAGCCATTGCGTGCCTCCGGGCGCGCCGTCTGGAGCTTCAATCCCCCGGGCCCGTGAAGGCTGCTCGTGCCGCGCACTGCGCGGTTCGCCAGCAGCAGCATATCCGGCAGGCGATGCGAGCGCGGCCCCGGAAAGTCACTCGCGCGCAGGACCGTTGGGAACGCCTGCGCGCCGTCGTCCACCAGCAGCTCCGCGGCGAATTTCTCCAGGTCGTTGAGCAATCCCGCGGCCTCTTCCTCTGGCACCAGCCCATCGCGTTCACGGCCGCGCTGGTTCACTCGCACGGCGACATCCGTGTCGTGCACCACCGCAAACAGCCTGTCGTGTTTGAAGTCTGTGGCGCGGGCGCCTAAGCGGCCCTCGCGAGCGTTCCGGACTGAGGCAGGCAGCCGATGCCAGATCGCGCGGTGAAGCCGGTCTGGTACGAGTTCACGGAGTCTGCGAAGGAGATCCGGGTGGGCGAACGGGTCGTCCGGGGACTTCCCGGCAAGGACATCGAGGATCTGCGGGCCCATCTCCGAATATGCGACCTGCGGTACCATCCCGTGCGGCGAAAACAGGAAGACGCCGCAGTCCGCTCCGGCGGCCTCAAGGATACGGGGCCACGCGTGGTCCAGGGGGCGCAAGACCTCCAGCATCGCGTCCTCGTTTGAAACGCCCTCCGCAAGCATCGTTGGGATGCTGAGGTAGTGGCCCGCCTTGTGCGTTTCAGCGAAGAGCACGATCAGCAGTTCCCAGTCGCGGCGCGCGGCCAGGTCGCGCGCCAGCCGTGCGCGCATGGCTGTCCCCCGTGCGAGCTCGCGTGACATCTGCAGTTTCTCGCGCGACGAAGCGGGCTCCATGGTGTCGGCCATGAGCGGATGCCCGCCGAAGCGCTTGCGTACTTGCCGCAACAGCCTCGGGGGATGCGACAGCTCGATGGACTCGTCGTGCAGCCCCCACGCCGTTATCGTCCGGAAACCCGGAGAGCGCAGCGGCTGGATATGGGGCACATCGATGACCGTCGCATGCATGCCGTGGGCGGCGAGCTGCGCCCAGAAGAGGGTGTTTTCGAACTGGGGCTCGCTGTTTCGCACGTGGCGCATCTCTTCGGCCAGCCACTGCGTCCAGAAGTAGACGCCGTGCTCGCCGGGCGGCTTCCCCGTGGCGAACGTGGGCCACACTGTCCCGTGAAGGCCCTCGGCATCGCTGCGCACCAGCGCCCGCGAAGCCGCCGTCGCGAACGCCTCCAGGTTCGGGAGTTTTCCGGAGCTCAGAAGGCGCTCGAGCACCGTCCACTCCATCGCATCGAGCCCCACCATCAACACGCGCGCCTGCGGTCCCGCCATCTGTGCTCCGTTCGGTCGTAGGGGTTGGTCGATGGTAGCGGGATGCCCGCTGGCCGCAACACAGGGAAGGACCCCGGCAATCTGGCCGGGCCCTTCCCTGTGTGCGGCGGAGGGGTCGCCGCAGTACCGTGCGCGTGCCCTCAGTTCGTCTTCGGCACCCGCCGGCCACCTTCGCCGGCCACCGGCACGTGGTCCATAAACGCTGCGAGCCCTTCCGCGGCGTGCGCGGCCGCGCGGTCGGCGTCCTCCTGGCTGATCTTGCCCTCGACCACGGCTGCCGCGAGCCGCTCGTTGAAGGCGGCCAGCGCGGCGGCCTGCACGGTCGCCGGGTTGAGGCCGTTTTCGGTGAGCACGGTGTTGATGCTCTTCCCGGCGGCGAAGCCTTCCTTGAACGTCGCGGCGGGCAAGCCGCTGGCTTGAAGCACTTCGCGCAGGCCGAGCTTGAAGGCCTTCACGCGGTGCTTGGGCGGCCGCTCGCCGGGCGTGGGTGTGCGGTCGAGCAGTTGCGGGAGCCGTTCCACCGCCCCTGCGTAGAGGCGATCCGCCTGTTCCTGGGTCATAGAGCCATCGAGCACGGCGGCGTCGAGGCGCGCATCGAGGTCCGCCAGCACCTGCGCCTGCACGACGGCCGAATCGACGCCGTTCTCAGCGAGGACGGTGTTGATGCTCTTGCCGTTCTTGTGGCCTTCCCTGAACGTCTCTCCTGCGATGCCCGACGCCTGGATGATGTTCTTGATGCCGGCCCAGACCAGCTTGCCGGGGCGCCTGTGGTGCTGCCCCTCTTCTCCGCCCGGGACCTGCGCGACGGCGACGCTCGCCGCTCCTACCAGTCCCACCGCCATGAGGCCCGCCAGGCCCATCGCGAGCAGCCGTGACCTTCGTGTCCGTATCATCGTTGCCAGTTCTCCTTCATGGTGGTGCGCTGCCACCACCGCGGGGGAGCGGTGTCAGCGGCGCCCGTCACAGCACGAATGGCGCGGCGATCGCGCAGGGTGACGGCCCACGCGGCCGGGGGCGAGCGTCGCTTTACCCGTGCTTTTCCACCCAGCGCCCGCGAAACAAGAGCAGGTCCCCCTCTTCTACCGTCACCGTCGCGGGAGTGCGCGCGATCTCGTTGTGTACTCCTCGGGGGCTGAACGAGAGGCGCTCGCCCGCCAGGTCCCAGCGCAGCCCCTGGGTCGTCACCCCGCCGCATTCCCCTATCGCGACCAGCGAAACCACCGTGCCCGGCGGTCCCTCTACAAGTGCCGTCCCCTCCACGAGCGTCACTTCGAAGCGGTCATCGATGATGCGGATGCGGGCACGCCCGCGAAACAACGGCAAGACGGAGAGGTTCGCGAGGGCGTGGTCTGCGCGCCCGCCGCCCGCCGCCACCACATCCACATCAAGGCATCCCCGTCCGATGCAGAAGGCGATCGCCTTCTGCAGGTCGGTGCATTCCGGGTCAGCATCGAGGTGGACGCGCGCTTCGCCCAGGCGTGCACGGCCCGCCGCGGAGAGCGAATCCAGGTCTCCCACGACCATATCGACGACGACGCCCGCGGACAGCGCCGCATCCGCGCCGCCGTCCGCGCCCACCACCAGTTCAGCGCCAGCGCGCAGCTCCGCCAGCAACTTCCGCGAAGGCAGCTCCCCATTTGCGAACACGAGCGCGCGCATGCTCTGAGTAAACGCCCGGCGAAGGCAACCCGCAAAGGGTCCTCCTTCTCCAGATACTCAGCATGCCGTTCCGTTCACTGCCTTTCCCGCGCGCCACGCCGCACATGGGGTACAGCGGCGGTCGACACCGACACGCGTGACCGCGAAATAGGCCCTTAGTGCCACTGTCGGTTCCCCCAGCGTCCGCCGAACTTCAACCTGAAGTAGCCCGGTGGAGTGTCCCCAATGCGCCTCGTCCCGTTCCTTTGCGTGCTCCTGGGCGCCGCCATCTGGCTGGCCGCCGGTTGTGCCGCCGCGCCCCCGCCCTGACATCGGCCGGGCAGCGCGTCTGGCGACCGGGTAAATAAAACCTTCGCGCGAAAAAAAACATTGGTTGAACCAATCGAGCGGGCGTCCCAAAGCTTCCAAAGCTGCCGCAAAGTTCCTAAATCTATCGTCGCATAAACAAAAGCCAGCGTTGAATGCGGCGAGCTCCCGGCCTGGCCTGGACGAGGGACGAGGGATGTTGGGATGAGGCGCGAGACCATGGGTGAAGGGTCGGCGCTGGCGCGGGCACGAAGAAGGGTCTGTTGGCAACGGCCAATGGCCAACGGCCGGCGGCAGTCCCTACAATTCGCGCACCATGGATAGCTACCTCGATATCCTCACCCTCAAGCAGCAGCGCCACGGCATCATCCAGCTCAACCGTCCCGAGAAGATGAACGCCCTCAGCCACAACCTGCGCGCCGAACTCTTCGACGCCCTCAAGAACTTCGAAATGGACGCGGACGTGCGCGTCATCATCCTGCGCGGATCCGGGCGCGCGTGGAGCGCCGGGTATGACCTTTCCGGCATTTCGCGCACGCAGGATGACCGCGACTACGTGGAAAAGCGCAGCGGCCTCCCGAACGTCGGGCCGATCCATCCCGGGCAGGGCCAGTGGCCCCAGCACCTGCTCAGCGGCTACTGGCAGATCTGGGAGCTGACGAAGCCGGTGATAGCCCAGGTGCACGGGTATTGCCTCGCCGGGGGCACCGAGCTCGCCACCATGTGCGACCTCATGTTCGTCGCCGAAGACGCGATAATCGGTTACCCGCCCGTGCGCGCCATGACCCCTGTGGATATCATCTATCACCCCTGGCACATGCCCATGCGCAAGGCGCGCGAACTGCTCTACACGGGCGATAGCATCACGGGCAAGGAAGCGGCCGCCATCGGCTGGGCCAATCGCGCAGTCCCCATCGAGCAGCTCGCGGCGGTCACGGAAGCCTTCGCCGAACGCATGGCCAACATCGATGCCCCCATGCTGCAAATGACCAAGCGCCAGGTGAACCGCGTGTACGAAGTGATGGGCTTCCGCACTTCGCTCCAGGTCGGTGGCGACCTCCAGGAGCTCGGGCGCGTGCGCCCCGGGGGTGGCGCCTTCGGCAGCATCGCGCGCGAAAAGGGCCTCAAAGCCGCGCTCGACTGGCGCGATGGCCCCTTCGCAGACTACGCCAGCGCCCCGGCCGGCGCGGCCCGCCCGAGCGGCGCCGCGTGGTGAGCGCGGACAAGACGGCGCCGCCAGCGGCCCGCCGCGAATTCGCTTCCTTCCCGCTGCACCGCGCGATGGGCCTCACGCTCGAGGAGGCGCGACCCGGCTTCGCCCGCATCTGCATGGAGACGGGGCCGTTCACGCTCGGCGGCGTGGGCGGCAGCGTCCACGGCGGGCTGCTCGCCGCCATGGTCGATATCGCCATGCTCGAAGCGCTCTTCGCCACCTTCAGGCCGGATGAGCAGGCGGCGGGCACCGCGGACCTCAACATCACGTACCTGCGCCCGGCGCTGAGCAAGCACATCTACGCCGAGGCGACTGTGCTGCGCAAAGGGCGCTCGCTGGCGGTCACGGAGGTGAGCATCCTCGACGACGAGGGGCGGCTCTGCGCGCGCGGGCGCACCATTTACGCGATCCGCCCCGCGCCTGCTGAGGGCGCGAATTCGCGCTAACTCCCGGGAGTCGGATCGCCCTCGTCGTCGTCGTCGCTGTCGGCTGCGTCCTGGGCGAAAGCGTCGTCCACGTGGGCGAGCATGCGCCGCGCGAGCCGCACGGAAAGGCCCGTATCGGCCGTGCCTTCCAGCCCGCTCTGCACCACCGCGTGAACGATGCGCCCCGTGCGGAAGCAGACGACGGTATCGATCGATTCGCCGAAATTCTCCAGTTTCTCGGAGACCTGGAAGCCGACGGAACCGTCCGCCATCCTGGGCACCCGCAGTTCCTTCAGCGGGTTCGTCCCATCGATGGGCAGGTCGCAGAACTTCGTCATCGAGTCGATCGCCTTGCTGGTGTCAACGAAGAGCGTGGAGTGGCTCGTGTACTGGTAGGGGCGGCCCAGATGTTCGATGGGGGCATCCCACGTGAAGATGGCGACGAACCCCTTGACGCGCCCCTGCGCGTCAAGCTGGTTCTTGCGCACTTCGAGCTGGTCCTCATCGGCGTTGGGGAAGGCTTCCGCCCACTCTGCGTTGTCGAACGACTGCGCCTGGCGCTGCTCGACGCCCTGGGGCAAGTCTCCATCTTCGAGCGCCATCGCCTCGAGGTCGTAGGCGTCGTCCTCGCGGTCGTCCGGGTAATCGCTTCCGTCGCCGCCGCAGGCGGCGAAAAGCAGCAGAGCGCCAAGGGAAGCGGAGGCGAACCTGAGGAGCATGGACGTTCCTTGCCGGCGGATGGCCTCATGGTACCCCACGTGTGACGCAACCCGGAAGAAATCCACCTTAACGTCCCTGAGCGGCTATGCTTTCGTCCATTCCACGTCCCCCCTGGAGGCCCCTGATGATGCTCAGCAGCGACGACATGGTCCAGATCCAGCAGCTCTACGCGCGCTACAACCACGCCATCGATTCCGGCAAGGGGGATGAGTGGGCGGCTTGCTTCACGCCCGATGGCGCGTTCACCGCGCGTGGCACCGGCGACCCGAAAGGCACCGAGCAACTGGCGAACTTCGCCCGCGGCTTCGCGACGCAGATGAAAGCGCGGCATTGGACCAACAACCTGGTGGTGGAAGGCGCCCTTGGGGGTGCAACGGGCACCTGCTACCTGCTCCTCTACCGCGTCGCGGATGACCGCAAGGAGCCGCCATCGCTCGTCACGAGCGCGATCTATAGCGACACGCTGGCCAAGGATGCGGGCGCGTGGCGCTTCAGTTCGCGCACCGTCACACCCGACGCGTGAGGCTGCATTGCGCTGAGCCGGGGCCGCGATGAAGGTCCTCCTCTTCGCGACGCTGCTCTTCCTTGCCGCGCTCATCGTGCTCGCGGTCGTGTTCCGCTCGCGGGCGGCGCGCGACATGCTGCGCTTCGGGCGCAACCTCCTGTTTGCCTACGTCGCGATGATCGTGGTCCTGGGCGCTATCGAGTTCTGGCGCCGGGGCCTGTGAACGGCGCGCCCCGGCGGGTGCGATAATCAGCGGGAACCTGCCACCGGGAGCGCCGCCGCCCATGCGCGAAGTAGCCGAACTCAACGGCGATGGCATCGCCCACGAACTGCGCGACGCCATCCACGCCCTCAACGCCGCGCTCGGCAACCCCGTCTCCTTCACGCCCGTGGATTGGGCCGTCGAGCGGCGCGAAGAGGGGAGCGCGGCCGTCGATGAAGGCGTGGAATTGACGCGTGCGCTCGGCGCCGCCATGAAGTACCCGACGGTCACGAAGACAGTCAGCCCCAACCAGCTCCTGCGCGACCGCCTCGGCCTGGCCGTCATCCATCGCCCCTGCCGTACGTACCCCGGCGTCAGCAAGAACTACACGGGGCAGATCGACCTCCACGTCGTGCGCGTCGCCACTGGCGGCACGTACGAAGATGCCGGTCACCGCATCGGCTACCACTCCGCCGTGAGCGTGCGCATCATGGAGCGCACGCCGGTGGAGCATGCCGCCCACTTCGCTTTCCGGCTCGCCGAACGCAACCGCCACAGCGTGGTCTCGACGAGCAAGTACACCATCCAGCGCGCCGCCGATGGGCTCTTCGAAGAGATCGTGGATGAGGTGGCGCAGGAATATCGCAACACCGAGCATCACCGCGAGCTCTTTGATTCGCTGCTCGCGAAGCTCATCCTCAACCCCGAAGACTTCGACGTCATCGTCACGCCGAACGAATACGGCGACTTCCTCAGCGATGCCGCGTACGGGCTGATCGGGTCGATCGGCCTTGGTGCGAGCGCCTCCTATGCTTTCACCGCGAGCCACCAGGCCAACGTCGGCATCTTCGACCCCGCAGGCGGCACGGCGCCGGATATCGCCGGACGCGGCATCGCCAACCCCTCCGGCGCCATCGAAGCCTACGGCTATCTGCTCGAATTCTGCGGCAATTTCAACATGGGCCGCCGCCTCATCGATGCCGTGCACGATTGCATCGCCGGCGGCGAAATGACCGCCGACCTTGGGGGCACGCTCAATACGATGCAGTTCACCGAGGCGGTGATCGCGCGCGCCGCCCCGGCGAGCTAGCGCATCGCGGCCGCACGCATGTAAGAATCCCGTTGCTTTTCCCTTTCGCAGCGGGTGTTACGGTTCTCCACGAAGAGCAAGCGCAATGACATCTCTCCTCCTGCGGTTCCCCTGGTTCGTCTCCGCCCCGGCGGTGCTGCTCCTCGCCGTCGTGTTCGCCGGCACCGGCTACTACTTCACCGGCGACTACTTCAACGAAGAGTGCCGCAACGAGCGCAACCTCCTCAGCGGTGAGTTCGAAGCATCGAACTGTGGGGAAGGCGCGAAGGTGGCGAAGGCCCAGCGGGAGGCAGCCGGCTCCGGCGCGCCCGCCGGCACGACACCGGCCGCCGACGCCGCGCGGGCCGGCGTGGTCGCCTCGGGGCCCTTCCGCGATGGCGACCCCGGCCACAACGGCAGCGGCACCGCCGAAGTCCAGCGCCTGGCCGACGGCAGCCTCAACCTCTTCCTGCGCAACTTCTCCGTCACGAACGGCCCGGACCTCTTCGTCTATCTGGTCGCTGAGGCGAACCCTGGGCGCTCCGATATCGCCGCGGGCTTGAACCTCGGTGAGCTGCAGGCCAACAACGGCAACCAGAACTACGTGATCCCCGCGGGGACGGACATCGCGCGCTACAAGAGCGTCTCCATCTGGTGCCGCCAGTTCCAGGTCAACTTTGCGATCGCGGCCCTGGGCGAGGTGCAGGCCTCGGTGGCGCCCGTGCCACCGCCGCGCGCGGGGGTGCTCTCCCAGGGGGCCTTCCAGGATGGCGCGCCCGGCCACAACGGCAGTGGTACCGCCCAGGTCCAGCGCCTGGCCGATGGCAAGCTCAACCTCTTCGTGTCGAACTTCTCGGTCACGAACGGCCCCGACCTCGTCGTCGTGCTCAGCACCGATCCTGGCGGCAGCCGCGATTCCGTCGGGGGCGGTCTCACGCTCGCGGCGCTCAAGGCCAACAACGGCAACCAGAACTACGCCATCCCCGAGGGCACGGATAGTGCGGGCTATCGCAGCGTCATCATCTACTGCAAGTCGTTCCCGACCGTTTTCGCGTATGCCACGCTGGAGCCGGTGCCGTGACCGCTCGCGGCGCAGCCGCGCCAGGCAACCCCCTCCATCGCCTCGCCGACGCCGTGCCCGGTACGGCCGCTGGCTACGTCAGCATCGTCGCGCGCGTCCTCGGGGCCGCCGCGGCGCTCTACTACGCCTACGACCAGGACCAGCTCTTTCCCACCGACCACTTCCCGCGCACGTGGGCGTTCGTGATCGTGGTCGCGGCTATCGCCATCGCATCCACCATTCCCTTGCGTGGGCGCTTCGCCCCCTGGCTGGCCGCCCTCGGCTGCGGCGTGCTCGTCTTCGCGGGGGCCATCCTCTCCCACCAGGCGCCCGGGATAGTGGTGCTGGTCGCGGGCGTTGTCGCGTGGGTAGCCTTCGCGATCGCAAACCATCAGCGCGGCGGCAGCATCGGCGCCGCCGTTTCCGGGCTGTTCATGGGCTCGCTGCTGTCGTTCCTGCTGGTGGGCGCCATCGTGCTGGCGATTGAGGGCTGACTCGCTCCCTCCCTAAGGGCCAACCGCCAACAGCCAACGGCCAACGGCTACAGGTCCTTTACGGGGTCAGGCATCTCGCCCTCCCGCGCGGCGTCAATCATCTCGCGCGCGCCTTCGGGCAGGTCCATGCCGTACTGTTCGAAGCGCTTCTCCACCCACGTCCCGATTTGGCGGGGGTCGCGGTAGGCATCAGGCCCGCCGCCTTCCGACGGGTCGCCGTACCGCTCGATGATATCGGAGCGGCTGTAGGTGCGCCCGAACTTGGACATCATGCGGGCGGTGTTGGCGCTGCCGCAGTGCTCGCACGCAGCCGTCAGCTCTGTGTCCACCCTGCGCGTGAAGTGGTTCGTGATGCGGCCGCATTCGGCGCAACGAAATTCGTAGATCGGCACGCTTCGATTGTAGCCGACAGCACCCGCTGCGGCCGGGCGCGGGATAGACTCGTGCCCCGGCTACGGCAGCTCCTTCTCGAACCAGGCGACATCCCAGTAGCGCCCGAACTTGTGGCCCACTTCGCTGAAGAGCGCGACCTGGCCGAACCCGAAGCGCCGGTGCAGCCGCACAGAGGCTTCGTTCGGCTGGGTTATGCCGGCCAGCGCGCGGTGGATCGGCTCGCCTTTGAGGGCGGCAAAGAGCGCGCCATAGAGCGCGCTGCCGACCCCAACGCCGGTTGCTTCCGGGGCGCAGTACACGCTCGTTTCGATGGTTGTCCCATAGGCCCGCTTCGGGCGGAAGACGCTGCTCCACGTCATTCCCACTACCGCACCACCGCTTTCCGCCACGAAGACGCGGTGCTGGCCTGCCGGCCCGTAATGCGCGAACCACTCCTGCCGCTGCGCCGCCGTGTAGGGCTCGAGATCGAACGTCGCGGGCGTCTCGAGGATGTAGTGGTTGTAGATCTCGTTGATCCGCGGCAGGTCTTCTGCGTGTGCGGGGCGGACGAGCACGGGTGGCTTCATGGCGGCATTTTCCGCGCGAACCTAATCCGCGGCAAATCCGGCCCACGCGCGCCTACCCCGGGATCTCGATGCCGCGGAAGTGCTCGACCACCTCGAGGCGCCCGCCTGACCCCAGGTCCAGGCTTACGACATCGATGCGCGCACGCTCGGGCGCGATGCCCTCGGCCTCGCAGTAGTCCATCGCGCACTGCCACATGCGCCGCAGCTTCGCGGGGCCGAGCGATTCAGCGGCGGCGCCCGCGGCGGCACGGCGGGTACGCACCTCCACGAAGACCACGTCATCTCCGTCCGCCGCTACCAGGTCGATTTCGCCCCCGGCGGTGCGCACGTTGCGCGCGATCACGCGCATGCCCGCCGCCTCCAGCCGGTGCCCGGCCACGCGTTCGCCGAACGCGCCGAGGTCCTGCTTCGGGCGAGGCGCTACCACGCCAGGGCCAGTTGGGCCACGGGCGCGAAGGTGCGGCGGTGGATCTCGCACGGCCCGCGCAGCAGCAGGAGCGCCTTGTGTTCGGGCGTGGGGTAGCCCTTGTTGCGGCAGAAGGCGTAACCCCGGTAGCGCGCGCACATCTCGTCCATGAGCGCGTCGCGGGCCACCTTCGCCACGATCGAAGCCGCCGCCACGGCCACGCTGAGGGCGTCGCCATTGATCACGGGGCGCACGTTCGGCAGGGGCAGGTCAAGCGCGTCCGAGATGATGGCGTCGGGCGTGAGGGCGAGCTGCGCGAAGGCGCGCATCATGCACAGCCGGCGCGCCTTGAGGATGTTGATCGCGTCGATCTCCTGGTGCGAAGCCCACCCCAGCGACCACGGGACGGAAGCGCGGATTTCCGCGGCCAACTCCTCGCGGACATGGGCGGGGAGCACCTTTGAATCGCGCACGTGTTTGTACCACCTGAAACGCCGCCCCTGCGGCAGCGCGACGGCCGCGGCCGCCACCGGCCCTGCGAGCGGCCCCACTCCCACTTCGTCCACTCCCGCAACCCAGTGCGCCCCGGCGCGCCATGCCTCGCGCTCGAACCTCAACGTGGGGATCGGTCCTGCCATCTCCCGAATCCTACCCCCGCCGGCGTTACCGTGACGCGTCCCGCGGAACCTTTTCGATGCGTCCGGCGTTATGCACGCGAAGGAATCACCGCGCGCCATGGCGCTCACCCACGACACACGCTGGACGGTGCCCCGCTGGGGGCCCGCCGTCGCGCTCGCGGCCACGGTCGCGGCCAGTGCGGCCGCCGGGCTGGGAGCGGCCACTGCGGGTGCGCCTGGGGCGGCGCTGCTCGTGGCGTGGGTGGCCGCCGCTGGCGCAGCCTTCTGCGCTTCCCTCGCGTTGCGGGACTCTGAGCGCGCACTGCCGCTCATCATGGCCGGCTCGGCGGAACTCACGCTCCTCGGGGCTGCCTTCGCCCTGGCAGCGGACGGACTGGCACTCTCCCCGGAGTCAGCCTACCCCGTCACCGCGGCGGCCGGCGCCGGGTTCGCGCTGATGCTGCTTGGCCTCGCGCCATTCCTCCCGGCCATTGCGGAGGATTACCGCCGCAGCGACTGGTGGTACACCTTCCCGCGTGGCTCGTCACCCTTGCGTGGGCGGGCTGGGCCGCCCTCGCAGGCGCGGCTCTTCACGGGCGCTTGGGCGGCGGATCGCGCGGTCGTCGCGTTATAGTGCGCGCAGTCTCGTCGCTGGTGCCGCCATGCCGCCGCTCTCCCATGCAGAACGCGAAGCCTTCCTGACCGAGCCCGGAATCCTCTGCCGCATCGCCACCATTAAGCCGGACGGCGCCCCTCACGTCACGCCGGCCTGGTTCATCTACGAAGGCGGCGAAGTGCTGATCACGCCGCGCGCCCGTTCCGCGTGGCTGGGGCACATCCGCCGGGACGGGCGTGTCGCCCTCACCATCGACGAGCAGCCCACGCCCTACCGCAAGGTGACGGTCGAAGGCAGTGCCCGCATCGTCCACGAAACCGGCTGCGACGACGAGTGGCGCGACCTCTATCGGCGTATCGCGAAGCGCTACACCTCACCCGAGGGCGCGGAACACTACATCCAGGAGACGATCGACCAGCCCCGGGCGCTCATCGCCGTGGCGCTCGATGGCTCCATCGTGAGGACGTGGCGCATGCCGGTAGCCGGCGAACCGTTCCGTGGTATCTGGCACGACCGTTACTACGTCGAAGGATCGAAGATGGCCCGCTCGTGAATCGCAAATCGTGAATCGTCCAACCGTCAATCGTGCGCGGAGTGGCGGCTCCACAGGCGCAGCGTCTCTCTTAGCTGGCCCATCGCTTCCGGCGAGACGGTCGAGCCCTGGAGGATGCACTCCTCGAGGTGCTGTTCGAGCACGAGCAGGCCGGCCTGCTCCAGCCCCGAGCGCGCGGCCAGCAGTTGCGTGAGCACGTCTTCGCAGGTGCGGTGCTCTTCGAGCATCTTGCGCAGCCCGCGCACCTGTCCTTCCACGCGTGCGAGGCGGGCGAGAACCTTGCGTTCTTCTTCCGGTGTCATCCGTAGGCGCTCCAGACCGTTGACATCATACCCCGAGGGGGTATACTGAGCTTACCACTTTCGGGAAACCTTCGAGGCTCGCCCGATCGAACTGGATGGAGTGTAAATCATGGCGGAAACGCGCGAAGTCACAGATCTGACCTGGGAAGCGGATGTCCTCAAGAGCGACGTCCCTGTGCTGGTCGATTTCTGGGCTCCCTGGTGCGGTCCCTGCCGCATGGTCGCCCCGATCGTCGAAGAGCTGGGCGAGGAGTACGCCGGCAAGGTCAGCTTCTACAAGATGAACACCGATGAAAACCCCGCGGTGCCGGGCAAGTTCGGCATCCGCAGCATCCCCACGCTCCTCATCTTCAAGCCCGGCGAGGGTGAGCCCGCCGGCCGAATCGTCGGATTCCGCCCCAAGAGCGACCTCAAGAAGCGGCTCGACGAAGCCCTCATCTGAAATCGATTCGTCCCACCGGCGGGCGGCCGCGCCGTCCGCAAGGTGACCCATGAATGACCACGACATCGCGATCATCGGCGCTGGCGGCGCCGGGCTCACGGCTGCCCTCTACGCTGCCCGCGCGCGCCGCAAGACCGTCGTCTTCGAACGCCTCCTCACGGGCGGCCAGATAGCCACCACCGACGTGGTCGAGAACTTCCCCGGCTTCCCTGATGGAATCAACGGCTTCGACCTCGGCCAGCTGTTCCTGCGCCAGGCGGAGAAATTCGGCGCGCACATGGCTTACGAGGCCGTGACCGCGCTCGAAGCCCTGCCGGATGGGCGTTTCCTCTTGCGCACGGAAGCGGAGCAGTACCGTGCCAGGGCGGTTATCGTCACGGCGGGCGCGGACTACAACAAGCTCGGAATCCCCGGCGAAACGGAGCTGACCGGCCGCGGCGTGAGCTACTGCGGCACCTGTGATGCCGCCTTCTTCCCCGGCCAGGAAGTGGCCGTGGTCGGCGGCGGCGATGCCGCCCTCGATGAAGCCCTCTTTATCACGCGCTACGCCAGCCGCGTGCACGTCATTCACCGCCGCGGTGCGCTTCGCGCCAGTGCGCTGCTGCAGGAACGCGCCTTCGCCAACCCGCGCATCGATTTCACCTGGGACACGGTCGTGGAGGCCATTGAAGGCAAGGAACTGGTAGAGAGCGTGGTCCTTCGCGACGTGAAGACGGGCGCAACCCGCCCCATGGCCATAGGCGCCATTTTCATCTTCATCGGCCAGACGCCGAACAGCGGACTCTTGCGCGGCCTGGTCGATATCGATGGCGGGGGCCACGCGGCTGTCGATCTGAGCATGCGGACGTCCGTGCCCGGGCTTTTCGTGGCCGGCGATGTGCGCGTGGATGCGGCCCGCCAGCTGATCTCCGCCTGCGGCGACGGCGCCACGGCTGCCATCGCTGCGGAGCACTACATCGCGGCGCGCTTCCCTGCCCCCGAAGCTTGAAGGGCGCAGGCTTCGCCACGAAGGGATCTGCTACCCTTCCCTCATGCCCCTCTACGAATTCCAGTGCACCGAATGCGGCACGCGCGAAGAGGTTTTCGCGCGCAGCATGAGCGCTGACGTGACCGCGCCCGCCTGCCCCGCGGGGAAAGGTGGCTCAGCCCACGAAATGCGGCGCATCATCAGCCAGTTCGCTCGCCACCTCACCATGGCTGACCAGCTCGCCGAAGCCGAAGCGAACTACGGGAAGGAAGTGGATGCGGCCATGGGCCCGGAACCGGATGTGGGGCGCATGGCCCGCCGCTATGACTCGCTGGCGAAGAATCTCCCCGCGGCGAAGGACCTTTAGCGTACGGATCCCTGGCTGCGGGGAGCCAGATAGGTGAGCCTCATTCCTGATATGTGGGAAGATAGGAATTAACGACGTGGATACGTCCAAAGGTCAGTTCAAGACCATCGACGAATACATCAACACCTTTCCAGAAGAGGTGAAGCGCGTACTGCAAACACTCAGGGAGACGATAAGAGAAGTTGCACCCCAGGCCCAAGAAAAGATTAGCTACCAAATCCCTACATTCTCATTACACGGCAACCTGGTGTCGTTCGCTGCCTGGAAGAATCACATCGGATTTTACCCTGCTTCGGCAGACATGGAAACTGCTATGAAAGAGCTGTCAACATACAAAACGGGCAAGGGAACGATCCAGTTCCCGCTAGACCGACCGCTGCCGTTGCCGCTCATTCGCAAAATAGTAGAATTTCGAGTGAACGAAAACCTGGAGAGAAAGGCCAAAAAGAAATAACGTCGGGAGTATGGAGGCGCATGACCGTCGAGCCGGGCCTGTCAGATGCAGCCGCCCCTGGCCTCCCGGAGCCCGGCGATGCGGCGCTCGTGGCCGCGCTGCGCGCGGGTGACGAGGCCGCTTTCGCGGCGCTGGTCGATAGCTACCACGGTTCCCTGCTGCGGCTCGCGGTGGGCTATGTCGGCAGCCGCGAAGTTGCCGAGGAGGTGGTGCAGGACACCTGGGTGGGCGTGCTGCGGGGGCTGCCGACCTTCGAAGGCCGCTCCTCGCTCAAGACCTGGATCTACCGCATCCTCAGCAACCGCGCTCAGACGCGCGGCAAGCGCGAACGCCGTTCCGTGCCGTTCTCATCGCTGGCGCGCGATGACGACGAAGAAGCCGCCGTCGAACCAGAGCGGTTCGCTGGTGCGGGCCACTGGACGCGCCCACCGGGCAAGTGGGGCATCTCTCCCGAAGAGGCCGCGCTTTCGGCCGAGGTGCGCCGCTCCGTGGAGGCGGCCATCGGCACGTTGCCGCCCATGCAGCGCCAGGTGATCACGCTGCGCGACATCGACGGATGGAAATCGGATGAGGTGTGTAGCGTTCTCGGCCTGACGGAGACCAACCAGAGGGTGCTCCTCCACCGCGCACGCTCGAAAGTGCGGCGCTCGCTCGAAAAAACCCTCAAGGACGGTGACTGACGCCGTGACCAACGATCACAGTCTCAGCTGCAAGGACCTCGTCGAACTGGTCACGGACTACTTCGAAGGCGCGCTTGCGCCCGCCGACCACCTCCGCTTCGAAGTGCACATCGCCGCTTGCCGCGGCTGCGACAGCTTCCTCCTGCAGATGCGGCAGACCGTGACCCTGCTCGGCTCGCTCCCTGAAGCGAGCGTCGACCCCGCCGCGCGAGAGACGCTCCTCACCATCTTCCGGGATTGGCGGGGCGGGGCTGGCCAGACTTAGTCCGGGCGCGCGGGTCGCAAGCGCCCTTCCTTCAGCAGCGCATCGACTTCGGCGCGGACCGGCATCGAGGCCTGTGCGCCGTGCCGGGTGACGCAGAGTGCGGCGGTGGCCATGCCGAGGCGCACGGCCTCGGGCAATTCCATGCCGACGGCGAGGCCCGCGGCGAGGCCGCCGTTGAAGGCGTCGCCCGCGGCGACGGTGGCGATGGGTTGCACATCGAACGCCGGGAAGTGTCGGGAGAGTGCCTCCGAGTGTACGTAGGCGCCGCCCGCCCCGAGTGTCACGACGACGGTGGGCGGCCCGAGAGTCTGCAGCTCGCGGGCTGCGGCCTGCGCGCTCGCGGCATCCGTCACTGCCACGCCCGTGAGCGCCTCCGCCTCCAGCTGGTTCGGCGTGACGATATCGACCAGGTCCAGGAGCCCGGGCGGGAGGTCACGTGTGGGCGCGGGATCGAGGATCACCGTGACGCCGCTGCCGCGGGCGGCGCGCATCACCGCTGCGGTCACTTCCAGGGGGATCTCCTGTTGCACCAGCAGGACCGACGCCCCCGCAAGGGCCGCGACGGCATCATCGACCTGGCGGTCATCGCAGAGCGCGTTCGCCCCATACACGGCGTTGACCGAGTTCTCCCCGCCCGGCGCGATGAGTATGATCGCCACGCCTGATGCCGAGGAGCTGTCCGCGCGCACGAAGCGCGTGCCCACGCCCGCGCTTTCGAGGTAGTGGCGCATCTCCGTACCGAAGGCGTCGCCGCCCACGCGAGCGACCATTTGCACCGCGGCAGCGCCCCCGGCGACGCGCGCCGCGGCGACAGCCTGGTTGCCGCCCTTGCCGCCGGGGGTCGTCGTGAAGCGCGTCCCTTCGCGCGTTTCGCCTGCTCGCGCTACCTGTGGTGTCTCGACGATCAGGTCCATGTTGAGCCCGCCGAGGCTGACGATTCCCGGAACCGGGCTCACCCGGGCCCCCGGCTACCTGCCCCCTCGTAGACCTCGGCCATGCCTTCGAGCACCACGTCGGTGAGGGAGAGAATGTTCTCAATCGCTTCGACGGCGTCCTCAGTGGGGAGCCCTGCCTCGGTCGCTATCTGCGAGGCGGTTTCTTCGAGCGAACGACGCAGGCTGTTGAACGTGACCACTGCCGTGGTGAGACCGACACCGCAACCAACGAGCGTGCGGCCATACTCCCGGCCGATGGTGCGGGCGTCTTCGGCAAAGCGCTCTTTCTTGGATCCGGAGGCGATGTAGCGCGCGAACAGGTCGACGAGCTGGCGCCCCATGAGTCGCAGCCGGTCGCGGGCCTCGTCCGTGAGGCCTTCGAAGACGGCCATCGAGTGCGTCTGTCGTCCGCGGCTCAGGCGACGCTTTACCCGCCCAAGCGCGATATCGCTGATGCGGTCGGTGTCGCGGCTGGGCGTGGCCGGGCGCGCGACGATGTTGCGCAGGTCGCCCTCGGCCACGCGCCGGTGGCCGCCCGGCGTCTTGTAGGAACGGACGTCGCCGGCGTCCGCCCAGCGCCGGATCGTCGACTCGCTCACGCCGAGGAGTTCTCTCGCCGCCCCGAGCGTCAGCCACGTCTCGCCCGGTGGTCTGCCATCGCTCATTGTGCAATTCACCCCGAAGCGGCCGAATCATCCGGCGCAGCGGCAAGGGCTGTCAACGTCGTGGCACAAGCTAGTATCCGCTGCTATCCCAGAGAATTTCGCCGGGACCGGAGAGCGTCGCCTGATAGCGCGCGGCGACGAAGAGAAGGTCGCTCAGACGGTTGAGGTAGGGCAGCACGTGGCCGCCCACCGGCTCTGCGCGAGAGAGGGCGAGGGTCAGGCGTTCCGCGCGGCGGCAGACCGTGCGCGCGACGTGCAGCTGGGCCGCCGCCGGGTCACCGCCGGGCAGGATGAAGCTCTTGAGCGGCTCCAGGGTCTCGTTCCAGCCATCGATCCAGCCCTCGAGTTCCGCCACGTGGCGCTCTTCGATGCCCGGCACGGCCCAGCGCTTCTTGTCCGCTTCGACCATGCAGAGGTCGGAGCCGAGGTTGAAAAGCACCTGCTGGATGACGAAGAACTGCGGCCGTATCGATTCGTGCAGGCCCACGGCAACGGCGACGCCGATAACGCTGTTGAGTTCATCGACCGTGCCGAAGGCCTCGATGCGCAGGCTATCCTTGGGGACGCGCTGCCCCCCGCCGAGGCCGGTTGTGCCATCGTCGCCGGTGCGCGTGTAGACGCGGTTGATGCGGACCATGGCGAGAGCGTAGGGCAGCGCAGCGGCCAATGGGAAATCGGGCGGCGCTGGCCGCATTGGCGCCTCTCCGCCACAATGGGGCGGTGGCTTCGGCCGCCCTGGAGAGCCCGTGGCCAACCAACGCCCAGGACGCTGTATCCGGTGCTTCGCGGCGCACGATGGGCCTCCGTATCTGATGGCGGGACGGCCGTATTGCTGCAAAATCTGCTCCGTCGGGTCCGCTTGCGAACACCAGGGGATCTTTCGCGCGGCCAACGTGCGGCGCTTCGATTCCAACTTCGACCGCTTTCGGCAGGCCGCTCGCGAAGTGAGGCCCTATGAGGCAGATCGGATCAAGGAATGACCGCCCGCCGTCCTTCCGCGTCCAGCCTCCGTGTGGGCGATTCCCTCCCCGAATACGAAGCGGTGGCGTTCAACGGCGCGGTCCATAGCGTCAACAAGATCCACGACGACGAGGTGGCCAGGCAATACGGCTTCGCGGGCGGCCTCGTCCCCGGCGTAACGATCTACGCCTACATGACACGGCCGCTGATGGACGCGCTCGGCCACGAATGGCTCAATCACGGACGTATCAATGTGCGTCTCCTCAAGCCCTTCTACGCGGGCGAACTGGTGACCGTGCGCACGGTGGTCGGCCGTTCCGAGGCGGGCGAACTCGCGCTCGGTGTCGTTGCCCTCAACGCAGCGGGCGAAACCTGTGCGGCCGCTACGGCCAGCCTGGGCGGCGAGCCAGCTGCCGCGGCGGCCCCGATCGCGCACGCGCCGCTGCCGGGAATCCGCCCGGCGGTTTCGCGGGAAGCGCTCGCGGGCGCCGATGTGCTTGGGAGCCTGGACGAAGTCGTCAGCGCGACCATGGTGGATGAGTACCTGGAGGAAGTGCAGGACGACTTCCCGGCGTATCGCGGGAGCGACGCGGTGCTGGCTTCGGGCCTGCTCATACGGCGCGCAAACTGGATCCTCGAAGGGAACGTGGTGCTCAACCCATGGCTCCACGTCTCCAGTGATATCGTCCATTACAGCCTCGCCCATCCCGGCGAGCACCTCTCTACACGCGGACGCGTCACCGCCCTCTTCGAACGCAGAGGTCACCAGTTCGTGGACATGGATGTGGTGGTGCTCGCGGGCGAAGACCGCCCGGTGATGGGCGTTCACCACACCGCAATCTACGATATTCGCAACGTCGAAACCCACCCCTGAACGCTGACCATCCCATTGACCGTCGCCACGCGAACGCTGACGATCGTGGCATGGCGCTTTACGAGTATCTCTGCCCCAAGTGCGGCACACGCACCGAAAAACGAATGTCGATGAACGATGTCGTCCAGCTAGTGCCGTGCTCGAAGTGCGGCAAGCAGGCCCAGAAAGTGATCGGCGGCTTCGCGCTGGTCGGCCGCGCGGGTTCGTCTGTGGGCGATGGTCCCGCGCCCTGGGATAGCGACGGCGGCGACTTCGGCGACGACGATGGTGATGGCGGCTTCGATTCAGGCGACTTCGGCGGCCATGGGCACTCGCATGGCCCGGGTGGCCACACGCACTAACCGCGGCGCCCCAGGCCCTCAGCGCTGGAAGATGCCCAGTTCCCGGCACTCGGGGACACCGGCGGCCACGGCCTTCAGGCGGGCCTCCGTCTCGGCGCTCGCTTGCGGCACTTCACCGACGGCGGTTAGCTTCTGCGGGTCGGTAACCGCCGCCCGCACGAGTTCCAGGTAGCCCCGATGGGCCTCTTCGAAGCCTTGCGGCGGTTGGGTGCGTTGGAGCCGCTGTGCGAACTCCCGCAGCGCTTCTGCCGGGGCACGGGCTTCCTGCGCGATATCCTGGATGAACTCGCTGAAGGCGCTACAGAACGCCCGCACGTAGGCCTGGTCAGCGGCGGGGTCGGGGGGTTCGTCTTC
This sequence comes from Tepidiformaceae bacterium, assembly GCA_051003295.1. GTDB lineage: Bacteria > Chloroflexota > Dehalococcoidia > Tepidiformales > Tepidiformaceae. The sequence continues at coordinate 122,520 of JBPCLM010000064.1, forward strand.
CCATCGCCGCCGCAGCCCGCCACGAGTGCCACGACGGCAAGCGCTCCCGCGGCTCCCAGCGCGCACAGCCCTCCAACAGCTACTCGTCCTCGAATGTGAACTGCGCCTCCTGGCAGTCCTTGTTCTTCTCCGCGGCGGCTCGCAGCCGTTCGCCGGCGGCCGCGGGTGGCTCCGGGAAAGGCTCGCCTTCGTCTGCGAAGACGGTTTCGAGGTCCTCCCCCTTTTTCAGCCGTGAAACCCGCGCCTTCAATTCCTTCGAGGCGTCGCTGTGCCAGCTCTTCATGTCGGACGGCGGCCTGGCCTTTGCGAATTCGTTGGAAAAGTCCTCGAATGAGTCGGCGATTTTCTCGGTGAGCTTCTCGCTGTCCTGGACGATGGCCGGGTCCGAGATCGATTTGTTCAACGAATTCAAGAAGGCCACACCGGCCTTGCACACATCGGCCACGAACTTGTCGTCGCCACCGGTGCCGCCGCCCAGGTTGGGAATACCGTTGTTGTCGCCGCCGTTGGTGTCATCGTCGTCGTCATCGTCACCGCCGCAGCCCACCAGTGCTGCCGCCAGGAGCAAGGCCAGCGTGGCTGGCAGCAAGACGACCCAGTGGCGAATCTTCAAGTATCTCATCCTGTCTCCTCTTCGTTCCCGGCCCTGGCGAACGGCCGCTAATGGCAGCCGTCACCAGCGTTGCCCGGACCGCTCCTGGAAAAGGCGGGCTCTCCGAAGAGTCCCGTCTCCCTAGCGAGTTGATCCGAGCCTAGATCTCCAGCATCTCCGCAACGCGTTCGCGGTGGAAGTCGCCATCGCCCCAGAACAGTTCCGCGCGCTTCTGGCGGCGGAAAAACAACTGGATGATGTAGTCCTTGGTGAACCCGATGCCGCCATGGATCTGCTGGCCGTGGGCAACGACGCGGCGGCTGGCGTCGCTGCACCACGCCTTCGCCATCGCCGTGTCCATGTCCTGTGAGTCTTCGTTTTCGCTCGTGGCCCAGGCGGCCTTGTACATGATGAAGCGCATGCCATCGACATCCGTCACCATGTCCGCCGCCTTGTGCTGGATGGCCTGGAACGAACCGATAGGCCGGCCGAACTGCACGCGTTCCTTGGCGTAGTTGACGGAGATCTCGAAGTCGCGCTGCGCCAGCCCCACGAGGTAGGCGCATTCGAGGTTGGTTGCCATGTTGCGGAGGCGCGCTGCCTTCGCCGCGTCCATGTCGATGATGTCGGCAGCAGGCACCTTCACGTCCTTGAACACGACTTCCGCCTGCTTGTCACTGGCGATGGTCTTGAGCACGGTGATGCTGATGCCGGGCTGGTCGCGCGGGACGACGAACGAGCTGAGTTGGCCATCGGACTTCCACGCCACAACGTGCAGGTAGTCGGCCACGTGCGCATCGGGGACGAACAGCTTGGTGCCGTTGAGGACGGAGTCGCCGCCGGCCGCGGTGGCGCGCATCTGGATGCCCTCGCGGTCCCAGCGGCCGCTCGGTTCCGTAATGGCGTAGGTGTGGATGGCCGAGCCATCGGCGATGCCGGGGAGGTACTTCTGCTTCTGGGCATCGCTGCCCGCAAGGATGAGGCTCGTGGCGCAGGCGGCGTTGGGGATGAACGGCCCCGGCACGAGCGCGCGCCCGAATTCTTCGGTGAGGACGCAAAGGTCGAGGAAGGAGAAGCCGGCCCCCCCGTGTTCCTCGGGGATCATGAGGCCTTGCCAGCCAAGGTCCGCCATCTTCTTCCAGAGGGCGGGGCTGTAGCCCTTTTCGTCCTCTTCCATGGCGCGCACGTGTTCTTCGGGGCATTCCTTTTCGAGGAACTCGCGGGCGGAGTTCTTGAGGAGTTCCTGTTCTTCGCTGAGGCCAAGGTCCATGCGGCGTGGTGTCCCTTCGGTTGGGTTGTAGAGCCAGCAGCGTCCGGCCGCCAGCGGTTAGCCGCGGGATTGTATCAGGAAGCGCCATGCGGGGCGAACAACCGGCCGGGGGTAGCGGTTTGACATCAGGCGAGTCCGGCGCCATCGAGTGTGGCCAGCAGGCGCGGGGGCGCGACGCAGCGGTAGGCGTCGGCGACGATGCCGGCGATCTCGTCCCAATCGGCCGCGACATCCAGGCGCACACCGAGCCAGCCGCGATACCCCACGTAGGGCGGCACGAAGAACCGCTCGGGAGCGGCTGCGACCAGGTCCTCCTGCGCCCCCGGGGACGCGGCGCACCAGAACCCCACGCGGTCGTCGTGGTGGTGGTCGGCGTACATCACGAACACCTTCTTGTCGCGCACGAACCATGTAGGTTCGCCGTGACTGAGCCGTTCGGTCGCTTCGGGCAATGCCAGGCACAGGCGCCGCAGCGATTCGAGGGGCTCGTCCACGCCGGCAGTATGGCAGGTGCGCGCCTGTCGTGGCGCCTCTGCGGGCTGCGAGCGCGATGTCGCCGATGCGATCCACCCCCGGGTGGTACAGTCAGCTCCCGATCTCGACTAGATTCTCGCCGGTTCGAATACGCTCAAGGGCCGGCGGGAACTCGCGCGAGAGAAGCCGCATCAGGGTGACGTTAGAGACGTTCCCGCATCGAAGCCAGATTATCGCTGGCGGGGGGCCGAGATCCTGCAGCAGGGCAGCGAAGTCCGGATGTTTGCTAAGGATGGCCGTGAGCACGATCGCGGATTCGCGCCGGGCGAGCAAGAAAATCTCTCGATCTGGGGCGTCGCCGAGCCCGATTTCCAGGATCGACACAGCCTGTGGCCCGAACTCGCTCTGAATCCATGCGGCCAATCTGCGAGGCAGCTGGACATCCAGCCACAATTCAAGGCAGATTCTGGGGATCTTCGAGGACATCCGCCGCGAACGCGAGGGCCGCGCTGATGTCGGCGGCTTCGAGGATGTCGAAGTCGTGGAGGATCTGCTCAGGAGTCATGCCCGACGAGAGCATGTTGAGGATATCCAGCACGCGCAGGCGCAGCCCACGAATGCAGGCGCGGCCGCCGCACTTCCCCGGCTCGACGGTGATGCGGCGGTGGCGCTCACTCCATGTCCCCTCGGACAACACGGGCACTTCCGACATGCCCTGATCGTACACCGCTGGCGTTCTCCGCGGTTACCGCTGGCGCTGGACGAAGCGGCCAATGCGCTCGAGGGCGCGCTCGATGTTCTCATACGAGCTGGCGTAGCAGGCGCGGACGTAGCCTTCGCCGTGCTGGCCGAAAGCGGTGCCGGGCACGACCGCCACGCGTTCTTCGCTCAGCAGCCGCTCGCTGAAGGCGACGCTACCGAGCCCGGTCACCGAGATATCGGGGAAGGCGTAGAAAGCGCCGCGCGGTTCGAAGGTCTCCAGGCCGACGGCGCGGAAACCATCGCCGATGAGCCGGCGGCGGCGGTCGTACTCGGCCACCATTTCGCGCACGAAATCTTCGCCGTGCTCCAGGGCGGCGATGCCGGCGTACTGGGCGGCGGTAGGGGCTGACATCATCACGTACTGGTGCACCTTCATGAGGGCTTCCGTGAGGGGCGCCGGGGCCGCCACCCAGCCGAGCCGCCACCCGGTCATGGCGTACGTCTTGCTGAAGCCTCCCAGCAGCACCGTGCGGCCGCGCATGCCCGGCAAGGCCGCGAAACAGGTGTGCTCGCTGCCGTATGTCATGCGGTCGTACAGTTCGTCGCTGAGCACGGCGAGGTCGCGCGCGGCGGCGACTTCGGCCACCGCTAATAGATCTTCGCGGCCCATCACCGCGCCCGTGGGGTTCGAAGGGTAGCCAAGGAGGATGGCCTTCGTGCGGGGCGTGACGGCCGCTTCCAGGTCCCCCGCGAGCAGGCGGAAGTCGTTGCTTGCGTAGGTCGGTACGGGCTGGAAACAGCCGCCGGCCATCAGCGTCGCCGGGAGGTAGGCGACGTAGCTGGGGTCAGCGCAGAGCACTTCGTCGCCGGGGTCCAGGAGCGCCCGCAGCGCGATATCGAGGGCTTCGCTGGAACCGCTCGTGATGACGATCTCGTCGCGGGGGTCGTAGCGCACGCCGTAGAGGCGATCGAGGTGCGCGGACAGCCGCTCGCGCAGTTCGAGCAAGCCGTAGTTGCTCGTGTAATGCGTGTCGCCGCGCTCAATGCTCTCGATGGCCGCCCGGCGGATGGGCGTGGGCGTGACGTAGTCTGGTTCGCCGACCCCGAGGGAGATGACGTCGTCGATGGTGCTCAGCAGATCGAAGAACTTGCGGATGCCGCTCGGTGGTACCGCGAGCATGCGGCGCGATACGAAGCGGCTCGATTCGTCGGCTGTCATGGCAACTCCTTCATTCGCCTGGCAGCCCGGGCATGGAAAGGGCCGCCCTGGTGGCGGCCCTCGTCTCGTTGGATGATGAAATCGCGGCGACCGCCAGCTTCACACGCGCGCGTGCGCAGCCGCCGCGGCCGCGGTGGCGTGAGCGAAGCCGTTGGCGCCTGGCGTCACAGTCATTGCGATGCACTCTCCGTGAACGGCGCCGTAACGTCAAGCACGGCCCGCGTATTGGCCTCACCCGACCATGCGCTTCGGCAAGGCCCCCTCGGCTTCCAGCAACGCTTGCTTCATGGCGAGCCCGCCGCCGAAGCCGTGCAGGTGGCCGCCCTTGCCGACGATGCGGTGACACGGCAGCCACAAAGGGATGGGGTTCGCGCCCACGGCCGCGCCGACGGCCCGAGCGGCATCCGCGCGGCCTACCCTGCGCGCGAGCCAGGTGTAGCTGCGGGTTTCGCCACGCGGCACTTCTCGCAGGGCCAGCCAGACCTCGCGGTGGAAGTCGCTGCACGGCGGGAGGTCGACGGGGAAGTTATCGAGGCCGGGCCCGGCACCGTCCGCGAAGCCGCAAAGGAGGGCGGCGAGTTCGCTCGCACGCGGGTCCGCGCCGGGCCGCGAGGCGGCAGCCGCGAGCCCGGCCAACGCCATCGCCCCGGTCTGGTGGAAAAACATCGCATAACAGACCCCCCCCCCCA
>JBPCLM010000065.1:0-10045 GCA_051003295.1 Tepidiformaceae bacterium
GCCAATGACAGTCAGCGGGGGCCGGGTCGGGGGGTAGCGGGCCCGGCGAATCTCGAGCACCATCCTCCGTAAACGCCCCTCTCCCGCGCAGTCGGGAGAGGGGGTCGGGGGGTGAGGGCCAGGCTCAGGGGACTTCGATGGCCGTCACCGAGAGGATCGGCGGGAGCGTGCCGGGCAAGCGCTCCCAGTGCTCGCCACCATCGCGGCCGAAATACACCTGGCCGTTGGTGGTGCCCAGGTACACGCCCTCGGGGTCGCAGCCATCCGTGTCCATGGCGTCGCGGTAGGCGCTCTGGTAGTCGTTGGGGCCAGGGAGCCCCTTCGTGAGCCGCTCCCAATTGGCGCCACCATCGCCGCTGCGATACACCGCCAGCTGCCCGGGGCAAACGCGGAAGTTGTCGGCCTGGAATTCGCGCGGCACCACGAACACGTTATCCGGCTGGCGCTTCGTGACGGCGAGCGGGAAGCCATGGAACGAAGGCAGGCCGGCCGTCACGTCGTGCCATTTGTCGCCTGCATCGTCGGAGCGGAAGACTCCGATGTGCGCCTGCCCCCAGAGGCGGTCCGGCTGCTTGCGGTCCACCCGGAACTTGTGGAATTCATCGGCGGCGGCGGGGTCGACGCCTTCGGGGACCGGGAAGGTATCGGCGTTCGAAAACGACGCGATCATCTCCCTCGCTTCGGGCGTGGTCGCGATCGCGTTGTGGGAACAGATCTTCCACGTTTCGCCACCATCGCTCGTGACGTAGGTGCCGCCCGAGGCGATCGACGCGTAAACATGGTTGGCGTCGCGTGGGTCGACCTCGATGCTGTGCAGGCTGGAGGCGCCGCCGCCGGTGGGGTACCAGTACTTGCGTTCTTCGCGGTAGTTCAGGCTATCGATGCCGGTCCAGCTTTCGCCCCAGTCCTCGCTGCGAAAGAGGCCCGCTGGCTGCGTGCCCGCCCAGACCACGCCGGGCTGGCTTTCGTGGCCGGGTGTGATCGCCCAGACGTTCTCCACCGTGAGCAGCGGGCGATCGATCAGCTGCCCTCGCTCATCGAAGGCCATGTTCGGGATGGGCTGGGGAGGGTCGGCCGGGAAGCTGAGGCCGGGCGTGCGCTGTTCCCACGTCTTGCCGAAGTCATCGCTGCGGGCGGCGGAGCGGCCCCATGCCCAGTGGTTGGAGGCGGCGAAGAGGCGGGGCGGGTCGTGGCGCGTGTCGAGCGTCATGCTGTAGATGGATGAGCCGCGCATCAGGGGCTCGGAGACTTCCCAGCGCTGGCGCGCTTTATCGGAGGTGTAGATGAAGGCGGCCTTGCGCGTGCCGACGAGGACGTGGGCCTGGGGCATGGTGGCGACTCTCCTGTTGGGTCTGAACTAACCTTCATGGGTTATACGATGGTGTCACGGGCCTGTCAAGCGGGCCGGCGGCGAGGCGCATTCTAGCGGCTCCGACAGTATTCAGACCGCGGCTACGGAGCCCGTCTCCGCTTGCGCCGCCCACGCGCGCCGTCCAGAGTGTACCTGTGAACAGGTTCGGCATTCGGCTGGCGGCCGCGACGCTGGCCGCGCTGATGCTCGCCGCTGGCATGGCCTGCGGCTCCGAAGACGCAGCCTCGCCAACGCCACCCACGGACGACGAAACCGCGGGCCTCGACGACCCCGGGCTGATCCACGTGCACGGGCTGGATGTGGAGCCTGCCACTGGCACCATCTACGCGGCCACGCACACCGGCCTCTTCAGAATTGCCGACGGCAAGGCGGAGCGCGTCGGCGACCGCTTCCAGGACACCATGGGGTTCACCATCGACGGCAACGGGCGCTTCCTCGGAAGCGGCCACCCTGACCTTCGCGACCTGCGCAGCGGTAAGTTCAAAACCCTGCTGGGGCTCGTCGAAAGCACGGACCAGGGACGCACCTGGAAGTCACTCTCGCTTGCCGGCGCTGCCGACTTTCATGCCCTGCAGTCCGCGCACGGGCGGGTCTACGGGTACAACGTGGCCAGCGGGGCGTTCATGGTCAGCAAGGATGGGCGGCAGTGGGAGACCCGGTCCACGCTGAGAATGACCGACTTCGCGGTTGACCCGGCGGACCCGGAGCGGCTGGTCGCGGCGCTGGGGAACGCAGTCGTCCTCAGCACGGACGGCGGCCGCACGTGGTCCGCGCCCGCCGCGCCGCCGTTGCTGGTGGTGACCTGGCCGGCCAGTGGTCAGCCCGTCGGCGTGTCGCCCGTGGGCGATGTGTTCCGGGGCGGCGCGGCCTGGGAGAAGGTCGGCGCCCTGGGCGGTGAGCCCGAGGCCCTCTATGGGGACACACCGCAGCTGCTCGCGGCCATCGAAGGCAAGGGCATCCTCAAGTCAACCGATGCGGGGAAGACCTGGACTTCCATCGTGAAGCCGTAGGCGAGACGAACATCGATGCCGGGCGCCCTCAGCGTGAAAATCCGCGGCGCGGATGGGCCGGCGGTGCTGCTGTTGCACGGCCTCACCGGGTCCGCTGCGAGCTGGGGGCGCGTAGCGGATTCCCTCGGGACACCCTGCCGGCTCCTCATCCCGGATCTGCTGGGGTTCGGCGCATCGCCCAAGCCTCACGGCGCCTATGACCTGGAGGCGCACTGCGATGCGCTCGCGGACATAGTCAGCACTCACCGCCCGGCGCTGGTGGCTGGCCATTCGATGGGAGCCGTCATCGCGCTCGGCCTGCTCACTCGCTATCCGGAGCTGAGCGGCGCCGTGCTCGTCAGCCCGGCCGTCTTCGAATCTCGGGCGCAGGCGAGGGCGACGATGGAAGAGGCGCCGCTGCTGCAACGGGCGTCCGTACGTTCGCCCCGCCTGGCGCAGGCGCTCTGCATGGTTAGCTGCACCCTCCGGCCGCTGCTTCGCCCTTTCGCGCCGCTCGCCGCCAGGGACCTGCCCGCCGCGGTTGCGCGCGCCGGGCTCGATCACACGTGGGAGTCGTATTCGAAGAGCCTGGACCGCGTGGTGCTCTCCGGCCTGGTCCCCGGGCTGCTCGAGCGAGTGCCGCAGCCCGTAACCGTCGTGCACGGACGCGCCGACCGGACGGTGCCTCTTCGCCTCATCCAGGAGATAGAGCCCCTGGTCCAGCGTCTCACGGTGATCGCTGGCGACCACGAGGCGCTCCTGAAGAATCCCGCCCCGGTTGCGGCAGCGATCGAGCAGGCCCTCGCCCGCTAGCCGGGACCGCTCACCCGTCCCGCCGCCTCGGCCGCTCCGTCGTGCGTTCTTCGAGCGCCCAGAGGCGGGGCAGGTCGCAGAGCTCGTCGATTTCGCTGCGGATGGCGCGGAATTGGGCCGGGTCCATGGGGATGTAGCCTCCGCTGCGGAGCTGCTCGTAGCCGCGGCGTACGGCGGCGTAGGCAGCGAGCATCCCCGCCTGCGCTTCCAGCACGAGCGGGTACCCGAGCGCGTGCAACTCCCGCGCGCTGAACATGGGTGGGCGGCTGACGGCGATCGTCATGGCCGCCAGCGGCTTCGGCACCGCGGTGGGGATGGCGCGGTACTCCTCTTCGCTGCGCGGCAGCACCAGGATCATGTCCGCGCCCGCTGCGGCGTAGGCGTTCGCGCGCCGGATGCCTTCCTCCAGGCTTACTTCAGCGATGGTGTTCGTGCGCGCGATGATGAGGAAGTCCGGGTCTGTGCGCGCTTCGATGGCGGCCTGCACCTTTTCGACCATCGCTTCGAGCGTGATGGGGTGGTCGATGCCGCGATGGTGGTGGGCGCGCTTCGGCGTGAGCTGGTCTTCGATTTCGATGCCGGCCGCGCCCGCCAGCTCGAGTTCATGCACGGTGCGCAACACGTGGATGGGGTCGCCGAAGCCCGTCGTGCCATCGACGACGAGGGGCAGGTCGCAGACGGCGGTGATGGCGCGCACGGCGTTGACGACATCGGTGCTGGTGAGGCGCGCTTCGGTGACGCCGAGGACGTAGCCGAGGGCGCCCCCGCCGACGTAGGCCGCGGGGAACCCGAGCTTCTGCACGAGCAGCGCCATCAGCGGGTCGCCCGCGTAGGGGGCGACCGTGGGCTCGCCGCTGGCGAGGGCGGCGCGCAGGCGGGCGGGGGCGGCGGCCATCTGCCTGGCTAGGCCATCATGGGCATCGGTTCAGGGCGGCGCCAGAGTTCCACGCTCGCGGCCAGTGCCCATATCGGCAGGGCGATCATGGGGATGAAGAACACGCCGAACAGCAGCAAGATGGCGCAGACAAACCCGAGCCAGGCGAGCCAGCGCGCGAACACACCCGTGCGCAGGATGCTCCACGACACGGCCGCGATACTGAATGCCGCCGTAAGGCCGCCGCCGATCAGAATCATACCGAAGCCGAGCTGCGGGAGGATGCGCAGGATGTCTGCACCCGGCACCGGCGCGTCGCCAAACTTGACGGCGCCCGCCGTGGTCACCATCGCGAGGACGCCGCCAGTCAGCAATGCCACGAAGACGACGCCGGAACCGAATGCGGCCGTCGCCAGGCTGCCAGCGCCGCCTTCGCGTGCAAGCAGCCGCGCCCGCACCTGCGTCATGAAGGCCAGGAATGCCAGTCCCGCGAGCACGGTGAGATAGCCGCCAATGAGGGCGTTCGCCTGGTTCCCGCTGTCGGACCACCATTCCGTGTGGGCCGCGTCCGGCTCGTCCGGACTGGGCGAATCCCCGTTGGCGAGCAGGAGTCCCACCACCAGCAGCACCGCGAAGAGAAGTCCAGCTATGGCCCCCAGTTTCCCGAATGGAACGTCGCGCATGACTTCCCCTCCTGAACGTCGGGCGGATTGTGATGCGGAGGGAATAGCATGTCAACAATGTCCGTGCGCCGGTCGCGGCCGGGGAGTCGAGTCACGGAGCAAGCGAGCACCGTCAAGCGCTCCCTACCGGTCGCGCCTCTGAGGGCGGCGGGGCACCACGCGGTGGGCGGGACGGTAGCGGCGGGCTCAGCACTCGGACTGGGCCGCGTTTATATTCGTTTGTCACGGGAGAAGTGCTCGCCGCGAACGTAAAGGGGATGGCGTGCTGGCAGGCCCGCGCGCATGATCCTTGCAGAGTGCGCTTTAGTCGGCTCCCGCTCAGTTCGCGATTGGCCTTGCTGGCTATCGCCATGCTGTGCCCGATCGCCGTCCTCCTCGTGTTCTCGTATCTGCAGGACCGGGACGAACGCCGCGATGACGAAGTAACGGACGCTCACAACTACGCCCGCGGCTTGGCCGCGCGCATCGACCTCTTCGCGCAGGACCTGCATTCGCTCACGCTCGCCGCCAGTCTGGCGTTGGGCAGCCAGGCCGACCCCATCAACCAGGCGAACAACCAGCGCTACCTCCAGTCGCTGCAAACTCAGAACGAAGCGCTGCGCGCCATCTTCGTCACCGACACCGCTGGCAGGGTGATGGCGCAATCCAGCGGCGACGACACCGGGCGGGACCTGAGTTCGCGGCCCTACATCCAGGCTTTGCAGCAAGGCGCCCCAACCGTCTGGACGGGCGGCCTCGAAGGCATCGAGACGGGTCAGGTGACGGTCGCCTTCGGCAGGCCCGTGATCGCCGCTGATGGCTCGACCAGGGCGTTCGTGGTCGTTGCCTTCTACCCGATCAACCTGCGCGACCGCTTCGTCGGCGATGCACCCGCGGGCGGGAACGTCGTGCTCATCGACCAGGGCGGCAAGCTCTTGTTCGCGACTGCGCCACCTGCGGAGGGCTCCGGCGGCGATCTCCGTGGGTCGCCGCTGGTCACGGGCCCGCTTGCCGGTCAGGGCGTTGACTTCGAATCGGAGCGAACGGCGTTCGATGCGGACGAGCGCTTCGGCACCATCGTGCCGATCCCGACGATGAAGTGGGCGGTGGGTTACACACGCTCGCAAGAGGCGCTCGATTCTTCGCTGACGCGCGCGCTCCGGCGTGACCTGGCAATCCTCGGCGTGATCAGCCTGTTGAGCGTCGGTGCGCTCGTACTCGTCGCGCGCCAGGTATCGCGGCCCCTGGCGCTCCTCGCGGGGGCAGTGGGCAGGATGAAGGAGGGCGACCCGCTGACGATCCCGCGGCTCACCAACGACCCCCACGTGGCGAAACTGCAGACGGCCCTGCTGGACATGGACGCGGCTGTACGCGACCGCGAAGAGCAGCTCGCGGACCAGGCCAAGGTGCTGAGCACGCTGGGGCAGGTCGGCGCCATCGTGGCATCTGACCTGGACTTCGAACAGACGGTCCAGGCGGTCACCGATGCGGGCACGCGGGTGACCGAAGCCGCCTTCGGCGCCTTCTTCTACAACGTCTCTACGGCGGAGGGCGGCTCGTACGAACTGTGCGCGCTTTCGGGCACGCCCCGCGAGAACTTCGAGAAGTTCCCAATGCCGCGCGCGACGGTCCTCTTCGGGCCGACCTTCCGGGGCGATGGTGCCGTGCGCATCGGCGATGTGACGGCGGACGAGCGCTACGGCAAGAATCAACCCTACGGAGGGATGCCGGCCGGGCACCTCCCTGTACGCAGTTACCTGGCCGTGCCCGTGGTTTCGGCCAGCGGGAAGGTGACCGGCGGGCTGTTCTTCGGGCACCCGCAACCGGAGATGTTCACGGACCGGCACGAACAGCTGGCGGTGGGCATCGCATCGTGGGCGGCGATCGCGCTGGATAACGCGCGCCTCTTTCAGGAATCGCAGGAAACCCAGGAGCAGCTCAAGCTGGCGAACACTGCCAAGGACGAATTCCTGAGCCTGGTATCGCACGAACTGCGCACGCCCATCACCATCATCATCGGCGCGGCCCAGCACGTGCTCGGCCGCTCGGAGAAGCTGGACGACGCGCAACGCCAGGGCCTCCTTGCGGACATCCTGGATTCGGGGCTGCGGCTTTCGCAGCTCGTCCAGAACCTCCTCATCCTGGCGCGCATCGATAGCCCCAAGGAGACGGAACAGGAGCCCATGCTCGTCGCGCGGGTGGTCAAGGAAGTGTGCGAACAGCAGCGCCGGCGGCGGCCCGAGCGCAGCATTAAGCTCGTGTCGGAGGCGGATGACGCGATCGTGCTGGGCTCGCAGCTCTACCTCGAACAGGTGGTTATGAACCTGGTATCGAACGCCGACAAGTACAGCCCGCTTTCGAAACCGATAACGGTGGAAGTGGGGGCGAGCGCCGCGGAGCTCTGCATCTCTGTGAGGGACCATGGGGCGGGCCTGAGCGCAGAGGATCGTCAACACCTGTTCGAGCCGTACTATCGCGGCGAAGTGGCCCAGAAGCAGGCCACCGGGTTCGGGCTCGGGCTGGCCGTGTGCAAGCGGCTCGTGGAATCAATGAACGGCTCCATTTCCTTCGAACGAGCCAATGGCGGGGGTACAGTGTTCGCCGTGAAGTTGCCGCGTTACCTGGTCACGGCCGCCCAGTCACGATTGGACTGAGCGCCCGAGCGTGAGCGGGCGGGCCGTGGGGGATGGTCACTAGCGCCACGCCCGCGGCTCCGCACGCTCCTCGCCGCTGCGGCGGGCGGCGGGTGAGTCGCGGTGCGCACGGTCAGTGGCGCCTGCCGCAGGGCCGGCACAGCGCCGTCGTGGCGCCTCCCTTACGGTCGCGGCTCGGCCACACCCGGCGGCGGGCTCGCCAATAGACGGACGGGGCCGAGGGTGATCGCGTGCTCGTGCGGCGCCAGCGCGGCGCCCGCGGCCTGGGCCCGCTGCGTGTTCACCAGGCCCAGGTGGAGGCTCAGACCGCGCGCGTCCATCCACGCGAGCGCATCCTCGCCTGTAAGGCGCGTGCCTCCTTCGTCGTCGATGCCGTTGCCGCCAATGAGCCGTTCGAGGCGCTCGATGCGCGCGCGCAGGTCCATCTCCTCTCCCTCCTCCTGGTCACCGCTGAAGTACAGCCAGTTGCGGTCCACGGATTGGCCACAGACCTCAGAGGTGCCCGTGAACTGCTCGATGGCGACATCGGCTGCCGTCCAGCCGCCATATGGCAGGCCATCGATATCGGGGTCGCCGTCGTACCAGCTGTTCCAGAGCTTGCGTCCCTGGCGCGCGAACACGGCGGTATCGGCCATGGAGGGGCGCCAGAACCAGCCGCCCGAGTAGATGTGGGCGAAGACGCCGGCAGCCGCAAACGCATCGAGCGCGCGTTGGGCATAGGCGATGCGCTGGTCGGCGCTCCACGCCCCGCCGTGGGCGGTATCTTCGATATCGAGCCACCAGCGGGCGACGGCGAGCCCGTCGAGCCGCGCGAGCGCCTCCCGCACCCACCACGCGGGGTCCGATTCGAATTCGAGGAAGGTGTAGGCCTCGAGCCGCAGCCCGGCCGCGAGCGCCGCTTCGGCCTGCTGGCGCGCGAACAGGCCGTAGCCGCCCGGCCCGCTGGCGACGATGACCGTGGTGACCCCGGCGCTGCGCATGCAGGAGGCCTCGGCGGGGCTCAGTTCCCCGCCCCAGCGGGACATGTCGACGCAATTGGGGCTGGTCATCCGGTGGGCCTCCGGGGCGGCCGCCGCCCTCGCCTTGCGGTCGGAGGGGACGGCCTGCGCCGAGCATGCATGCACCACGAGGCCTAGCCCTACACCCCGCTGTCGCCGCCGGGGTGCGGGTCCGCGCCAGCCCGGGGGCAGGGCTTCCGGGTGTCAGTCCTGGGCGCGCCCCTCGCGGCGGGCGAGGGCGGCGGCGGTCCCGCCAGCGGCGATCATGAACGCAGCGCCCAGCGCGAGCCAGCCAGCTTCGAAGCCGCCCGCGCGCTCGCCACTAGCCAGGCCGCTACCTGTGGCCGGGGCCGCGGGTGATGCGGTGGCGCCGGGCGATGCCGCCGTCGGCGATGCGGCCGCGGCCTGCACGATCACCGTGCCTAGCATCTCCGGGTGGATGTTGCAGTGGTAGCCGAAAGTGCCCGCCGCGGCGAACGTCACGGAGGTGGAGGCGCCGGCGGCGACGGGCTGGTCGAAGGCGGGCGTGACGCCGGTGTTGGAAGAGACGGTGTGCGGTACGCCTGCCTGCTGGTTGGTCCACGTGACCTTTTCGCCGACATTGATGGTGACGCTGGCGGGCGTGAAAGCGAAGTTCTGGATGGTGACCGCCTGGTCGGCGGCCGTCGCGGGCGAAGAGCCCCCGGCGAGGCCGAAGGCGACGGCGGCGATGGCGAGGCCAGCGGCCGCCAGCCAGGAAATGAGGACGCGCTTCATGGTCATTGGAAACACCCTTTCGCGTGGCGGTCAGCGCCGCCGGGATCGCACGTGTCTACGTAGGCGGGGGCCGCGCCGGATGCTGGCGCGGGCTCAGGGGCTGCGAATCGGGATGGGATTGGCATACGCCAGGCCGCGGCCGCCGCGACCTCCAGATGACCGGGGGCATGCCGCGCCCTCAGAGGCGCGACCGGTAGGGAGCGCGTGACGTTGCTCCCTCACTCCGCGAATCGCGGCAGCCGCGCGCACGCCCTCGCTGCGGGCGGCGGGGCACGTGCTCGCCAGCCGCCCATCCGCATGCGCGTCCGGTTACGTAGTCTTGGGTGTGCGGCACGAGGGCAGACCAGTGGAGATGACCGGCGTGCGGCGCGAGACCCCGGCGCGGCCCGCCGGGGGGCCGCCCGCGCCCAGCGATGCTGAACTGCTGCTGCTCGTGGGCGCGCGCGATGAAGAGGCGCTGCTCGCGCTTTACGACCGCTACCACCGCCTCCTCCTTTCGCTCGCAATCCGCATCGTGGGCGACCGGCTGACGGCCGAAGAAGTGCTGCAGGACGCCTTCCTGCGCGTGTGGGAAGGGAGCGCTTCCTACAACAGCGGGCGGGGCGCGGTCTCCGCATGGCTCTTCGGCATCGTCCGCAATCGCGCCATCGATGCGCTGCGCTCCCGCCAGCACCGTGCCCGCGCGCGCGAACGCGAGAGCATCGATGACCACCCCGGGGGGTCGCAGCCGGATCTGGCGGATGGGGCGACGACGCGGATCTTCGTCCGCCAGGCGCTGGACGCCCTGCCGCCCCAGCAGCGGCGGCCGCTCGAAATGGTGTACTACAGCGGGCTCACCCACCGGGAGGCCGCGCTCGCGCTCGGCGAACCGTTGGGCACCACGAAAGGCCGCATCCGCGCCGCTCTGGACCGCCTGCGCACCATGCT
>JBPCLM010000066.1:0-7469 GCA_051003295.1 Tepidiformaceae bacterium
CCAAGCCGTTTCCCGGGAACATGGCAAGGGTGCGGCCGCCGGTGGCGCTGCCTCCCCTTGCACGCCGAAAGAGCCCTGCCCCGGCGGCCCCACTCGCGGGCTCCACGAACAGCCCCTCGCGCCGCGCGAGGAGCGCGTACGCCTCCAGGATCTCGTCGTCACTGACGGCTTCGATGGCGCCGCCGCTTTCATCGCGCGCGGCCGTAGCCCCCGCCCAGCTGGCGGGATTGCCGATGCGGATGGCCGTCGCCACCGTGTGCGGTTCGGCCACGGGGGCGCTATCAACGATCGGCGCCGCACCGGCTGCCTGTAAGCCGAGCATGCGCGGATGGCGCGTCGCCCGCCCCAGTTCGGCCCATTCGCAGAACCCGCGCCAATAGGCCGTGATGTTGCCCGCGTTGCCGACGGGGATGGCGAGCGCGTCCGGAGCGTCGCCCAGGGCCTCGCAGATTTCGAAGGCGGCCGTCTTTTGCCCGGCGATGCGGTGCGGGTTGACCGAGTTCACGAGGGCAACCGGGTGGCGCTCCGTGAGCGCGCGCGCGGCCCGCAAGGCGTCATCGAAGTTGCCATCGACTTCGATGATGCGGCTGCCAAAGGCGACGGCCTGCGCCATTTTGCCGGCGGCCACCCTGCCCCCGGGCACGAGCACGAAGCTTTCCAGCGCGCAGCGAGCGGCGTAGGCGGCCGCGCTCGCGCTCGTGTTGCCCGTGCTGGCGCACATGACGGCGCGCGCGCCCGCTTCTACCGCCCTGGCGACGGCCACCACCATGCCCCGGTCTTTGAAGGAGCCCGTGGGGTTGCAGCTTTCCAGCTTGAACCACAGCTCGTCCAGCCCGCACATGCTTTCCAGCGCGACCGAACGCACGAGCGGCGTATCGCCTTCGCCCAGGCTGATGCGGGGGGTGTTTTCGGTGAGCGGGAGGAATTCGGCCCAGCGCTGCAGCACGCCCCCGGCGGGCGACGGCTTCACGGCTCCTCCGGCGGCCGGAAGGCGTGGAACTTCATTTCGCGCAGCTCCTGTTCGAGCCCCTGGATCTGCTTGCGCCGCTGCTTCTCCATCATCTGGTTGTACTTGGCGAACTCGGCGCGCACCTGGTCTACCACCTCGGCCACATCGCGCCGGATGCCCGCCACGCGTTCGCCCAGGCCCGAATGGCGCCCTTCCAGGAGTGTCACTTCACCGTGCACGCGGTCCAGTTCGCCCAACACTTTTTCGGCCATCTCTTCGAGCGCGTTCAGGCGCCCATCGATGCGGCCGTGCTGGTCGCGCCAGACAGACACTTCCTGCAGCACTTCTTCTCGCAGCGAACGCTCACTGGCGACGGCGGCGATCAGGTCTTCGTTGCGCTTCACCATTTCGCCCACCACCTGCAGGCGGTCGAAGACGACTTCGAAGCGCTCGTCCAGGTCTCCCACGAGCACTTGCGTGATGCGCTCTTCGAGGTCGCGGTTCACTTCGATGGCGCGGTCCAGGCGCAGCCCGAACTGTTCCACGCGCGCTTCGATTTCGCGCTGGCGCTCCTGGATGGTCTGCATCAGGGGGCCAACCTGGGCGGCCGTGTTCTGCACCTGGCCGACATCGCCGGCGAGCAGCCCGAGGTGGTGCACGGCGCCTTCGATGCGCCTGGCCGCCTCCGCCCGCTCCTGGCGGTCGTACTCCGCCTCCGCGCGGATGATGCGCAGCGCGTTCTCTATCTCCGCTTTGTTGGCCGCGATGTCCTGGCGGATGTGCTCGGTGTTCTCATCGATGGCGCGGATCTTCTCGGGGATGCCCTTGAAGGGGATGAACTTGGGGTCCACTTCGCGTAGCCCGCGTTCGACGGCATTGATCTCTTCGGCCATGCCGTGCACCTGACGGCGTACCTGGTCGATAAGCGCTGTGGCGCGCGCCTGCTCATCGCGCGCCTGACGGACCTGCTGTTCCAGCCAGCCGAGGATTTCGCTGATGGCGGCCGCCTGCTGCGATTCGGCCATGCTCAACCCTCCACGCGCAGCAAGGTGCTCACTTGGACGACGACGGGCAGGGCGGCAATCGCCGCCAGCGCCGCCTGCATCGCCCCTTCGCGCGCCCGGTGCGTCATGATGACGAGCTCAGCCGTGTGCTCGTCCGCATCCGCTTCCTTCTGCGTGACGGCGGCGATGCTGACGCCGTGGTCGCCGAGGGCCTGCGCTATCTTCGCTAGCACGCCCGGCTGGTCGCTGACGGTGACGCGCAGGTAGTAGCGCGTCTCCAACGTTTCGAGTCCGAGGATGGGAATTTTCCCTTCGGGCCCCCAGTACTTGCGTTCGCGCGCGCCGAGCACAATCGAGTGCGCAAGGTCCAGCAAGTCGGCGACGACGGCCGAACTGCTCGGGTCGCCGCCGGCGCCGCGGCCCTGGAAGAGCACGGTGCCCGTGAGGTCACCCACGATTTGGACTGCGTTGTACACGCCATCCACCTTGGCGAGGGGTTCGTGCTGGGGGAGGAAGACGGGCGCCACGCGCGCAACGATACCCCCATCGGAGCGCTCCGCGATGGCGAGCAGCTTTATGACGTAGCCCAGTTCTTGCGCGTACTGGAAGTCGCGCGCCGTGAGCCGCGTGATGCCTTCGGTGTGCACATCCGCCGGGGCGACGCGCGTGCGGAAGCCGAGGCTGGCCATGATCGCGAGCTTGTAGGCGGCATCGAAGCCTTCCACGTCGTTCGTGGGGTCCGGTTCGGCGTAGCCGAGCTGCTGGGCGGAAGCGAGCGCAGCGGCGTAGTCCGCGCCCTCGGCGGCCATGCTCGTGAGGATGTAGTTGGTGGTGCCGTTGATGATGGCGCGGATGGAGGTGATCTTGTTCGCCAGCAAGTCGCGCCGCAGGGGCGCGATCAGGGGGATGCCGCCCCCCACGCTCGCTTCGAACATGATATCGAGCCCGCGCCCGTGCGCTTCAGCCAGCAGTTCCGGGCCGGACTTGGCGATCAGTTCCTTGTTCGCCGTGACGACGTGCTTGCCCGCCGCCAGGGCGGCACGGATGTAGCTGCCCGCCGGCTCTTCGCCCCCGATCGCTTCCACCACGATATCGATCGCCGGGTCGGCGATGACGGCGGCCACGTCGTCTGTCAACACGCCCGCGGGGAGCGTGACGGAGCGTCGCTTGGTCAGGTCGCGCACGGCGGCACGTCGCACCACGAGGGGCGCGCCCACCTGGCGGGCGAAGTAGTCGCGCCGTTCGAGCAGGGCCCGCGCGACGCCGCCGCCCACCACGCCCAGCCCGATAAGCCCGACGCCTATTTCACGGCCCACAGGCTGGCACCCTTTCCCCGGCGCAGGCACGGGTGGTTAATTGACGTGTTCTTCGGCCCATTTCGCGTCCCCGGAATCGAAATCCTGCGCCACCTTAAGGGTTGCGCGCCTGGCCTTGATGGCCTCGTCCAGCTTCAGAAGCGCGAGCGCGCCCTTCAGGTCGTCGCTGTATGCGAACTCTGGGTCACGCTTTTCCAGCCGCACGACCCAGAAGTTACCATCGATTTCGAAGGGGCCGGCGAGCTCACCATCGGGCTTGCCCGCGAGCGCAGCCTGCACCTGGTCGTTCAGGAGGCCCGGCGGCTGGGGCTGGCGCAGCCCGTCTTCGGTGCGCGAAAGGTCCGCTGATTCGCGCTGGGCGATGGCGCCCATGTCCTCGCCGCCCCTGATGCGCCCGAGGATGGTCTCTGCCTGTTCCTTCAGTTGCACGACCACCACGCGCAGGGTGACGGCTTCGCCTTTTTCGCCCACTTCCACGCGCAAGCCATCAAGGAGCTTTTCCTGCGCGACCTGCGCGGTGATCAGCCGCCGGTAGTTGTCGTTGCTCATCTTCAGGGTCTTGAGCTGCGAACGGTAGAGGCTATCGAAGGCGCTGCCGCTGCCGCCGACGGGCACGCCCAGTTCCTCGGCGATGGCCCTATCGATGGCCGCGGCGGAGAGGTCGAGGCCCTTTTCGCGCGCGATGGCGACCGTGAGCAATTCCTCTTCCAGCTTCGTGAGGAGCGCCAGTTCGATGAGCGGCACGGTGCTGCTGTTGGCGTTCGATTGCAGGAAGGGGAGGAGCCGGTCGGTGTAGTAGGAAAGCGTGACGCGTTCATCGCCGACGCGCAGGACTGTTTCGCGCGGCTTGGAGTAGTTATCGGAGTAGTAGTTCCAGCTCCAGATGCCGATCACGAGCACGAGCAGCGCGCCCGCCACCCCGAGGATGCCCCAGCGGACGTGCCGCTCCCCGATTTGCCTGCCCGCGAAGGTGCGGCCGTGCACGGCACGCTGACGCCGGTGGTGCTTGGGGAGGGCCGTGGTGCGTTCTCTTCGGGCCATGGGGTCTTCCTGGCGGAGTCCCGGGCAGCCCCCGCCGCGGGTGGTGTTGGGGCTACTTTAGCCCCGTGTCGGGAAAACGCCGGTCTGGCGCACGTGGCCGAGCGTGTAGGGCAGCAGGGCGAGGTGGCGCGCGCGCTTGACAGCCGTAGCGACCATGCGCTGGTGCTTTTGGCAAGCGCCGGACTTGCGCCGCGGCTCTATCTTGCCGCGGTCGCTGATGTACATGCGCAGGCGCCCCACGTCCTTATAGTCCACGCCGGGGATGTGGTCGGCACAGAAGCGGCAAACCCTGCGCCGGCTGCCGAAGCGGCGCGGGCCGCTGGGACGCTGGGGGCGGTCTCCTCCGCCTTCGCGGTCTTCGCGCGGGGGGCGGTCGTCACGTGGTGGGCGCTCGTCGTTGCTCATGGTTGCTGAATTCCTTCCCGATGGGTTCGTGCGCCTTGGGCGCACCGGGTGAAGCCGCACGCGGGTGCGGCCGGGCGTCGTTCGATTGTGCCTTCGCCTATTCGAAGGGCAGGTCATCAACCTCGGTGGGGGCGGCCTCGCCGGCGCCTGCGGCGGCGGCGCGGTTGCCTCCGCCCCGGAAGCTGGAGCCGCCATCGCCCCATTCGCCGCTGCCGCCGCCCTGGCCACCGTCGCGCGGGCTAAGGAACTCGACGGCATTCGCTATCACTTCCGTGCGGTAGTGCTTCGTGCCCTGGTCGTCATCCCAGGTGCGCGTCTGCAGGCGGCCTTCGATGTAGAGCTGCTTGCCCTTGCTGATGTACTGGCTGATGCGTTCGGCCCTATCGCCGAAGAGGACGATGTTGAACCACTCGGTCTGGTCTTCCCAGTCGCCCGATTGGCCTTTGCGGCGGTAGTTCACGGCAAGGCTGAACTGCGAAGTGGGCGTGCCGTTCGCTGTGTAGCGCAGCTCGGCATCCTTGCCAGTGTTCCCGATGAGCATGACTTTGTTAAGGCTTGCCATGTGCGTTGCGGCCTCCTGTGGGCGGACGGTCTAGGCCTCCGGCTCCTCGTCGGCAATGGTACCACTCGGCGGCGCTTCGCCTTCATTCGTGTCTTCGCCGGGGGCGGCGGGCACGGGCGGGGGCGAAGCTTCGGCCGCGCCCATGGCAGCCGCAGCGGTGGAATCGGCGGGCGATTCGGGGACGCCGGTCTCGTCGGCGGTGTGCACCGCCTCCGCCGTAGGCGTTGTTTCGGCGGTCGGCATCTCATCCTCAGCTGCGTCGGCAGCCGCGGCAGCCGCGGCGGGCGGGGTGGCGGGGCGGGCCGTGCGGCGCGCGGTGGTACGGGCGGGTCGCGCTTTGGGTGCGGCCACCGGTGCCGCCTCTTCTGCGGCGGTGGGGGCGGTGTCCGCCGAAGGCATCTCCGTCTCAACGGCATCCGCGGCCTCAGCGGGCGGGGTCGCGGATGCGGGCGCCGGTTTTTCCTCGGTCGGGGACTCGGCGGGCACGGCCTCCGCTTCCGCGGTGGGGGCGGTGTCGGCCGAAGGCATTTCCGTCTCGGCGGCATCCGCCGCCTCAGCGGGCGGGGTCGCGGCTGCGGGCGCCTCTTCTGGTTCGCTGGCGGCTTCGGCGGCCGCACCGTTCACGGCCATTGCTGCCGCGTCGGTCGCATCGGCAACGGGCGCGGCCACGGCCGGGGCCATGCGCTGTTCGCGCGGCGGTGGTGGCGGCGGCAACTCATCCGCCCGCACCATCAGGTGGCGGTAGATGCGCTCGTCGATGCGCATGGCGGCGTTTAGCGAGCTCACTGACGAGGGCTCGATTTCGATTCGTGTGACGATGTAATCGCCATCGATGGCACGCCCCGTGGGGAACGCCATGCGCCGGCGGCCCCAGTGGTCGACCTTGATGACCGTGCCGCCGCGTGCTTCGACGTGCGTGGTGAGGGCGGTGGTGCTCGCTTCGGCGCCGTCGGCTTCAGCGACCGCCAGGTCGTAGACGACGGTCAGTTCGTATTCCCTTGTGGGCATGGGTCTCCCGCGAGGCCGGGCGATGGGTTTGCCCGCACGGATGCGGGCCGGGCTCCCGGCGCGAACATTCACCGTAGCAGGGCGACCGGCTGTGGGGTAGCGGGTTGGCCATTGGCTGTTGGCTGTTGGCCGTTGGCCGTCCGCCGCCAGTCCGTGGCACGGCCGATAGGGAGGGCTCCCGTTCGCAAGCGAATCGCGCGCCGGACGGCCCCCACCCCCAACCGCCAATCCGGGACGCCCCCTTCGGTGGCCCGACCGATAGGGCGGGCGGGCGTGGAGCGCCGCGACCGCCCGGCGTAGCCTCGCTCGGGGCTCCCGGCTCCCGGCGGGCGAGCGGCGTTCCGCGCGCGCGGTGGCGCTCCGGGGCAATCCGCTTGCTGACGCGCGCGGTTCTGCCAGGAGCGGCCATCCAGCCACGTGAATCGACAATCGTGAATCGCGAATCGTTAACTCGCCGCTGACCACTAGCCACCCGTGGGCTACGATGCGCGCGAGGAGAACGCCCATGGAACTGACAACGCGCCTCCGCGTCAACGCCCCCAGCGTCATCGGCGAAAGCGTCGATGGCGAAGTGCTCATCGTGAACCTGGACAGCGGCCGCTACTACAGCGCCAGCGGCAGCGGCGATGCCATCTGGCGGCTCGCTGCGGCGGGCCTGCCTCCGTCCGCGATCGTGCGCGAACTCGCCGCCAGCTACGATGCCAACCCGGAACTGGTCGGCGCCGCCGTGCATGGCTTCATCGGCCAGCTCATCGATGAGGCTCTCCTGGTCGAAGATTCAGCGGCGGCAGAGGCTGGCGCAGAGGCGGCGACCCCGCTTCCCGTGGGCGCGCCCGCCCCGTTCGACCCGCCGCTGCTGAACAAATACACCGACATGGAACAGCTGCTGCTTCTGGACCCGGTGCATGAAGTGGACGAGACTGGCTGGCCCGTGGCCAAAGCCACCGGGTGGGCACCGCGCCCGCGGCCACGGATGCCGCCCCCCCGGCCGCGGCGGCCGAGGCGGAAGCGCGAGGGCGCTTCGAGGCGCTCGGCGAAGGTTTTCGCCTCGCGCAGACAGCGGCCGGCACCAACGAGCGCCACTTCCGCCTCGCCGGTTACGCCGTGCGCATCTGCTTCGCGGGCGAAGCGATGGTGCCCTTCATTACAGGCTCGCTCGCCCATCTCGCCGCCGCCCCTTCGCC
>JBPCLM010000067.1:0-23639 GCA_051003295.1 Tepidiformaceae bacterium
TGGCGACGCTAAGCGAGGGCCAGCGCAAGCCCGTGGGCCTGGCGCGCTGCATGTTGAACGAACCGGGGTTGTTTTTGCTCGATGAGCCTGATAACCACCTCGATCTGGGGGGCAAGGCGCTGCTTGAAGGGCTGGTGGCCCGGTTCGAAGGCGCGGTCGTCATCATCTCGCACGACCGTTACCTGCTCGACGAGACGGTGGACACGATCCTTGAGCTGGAGCCGGCGCGCGATACGGGCGCGCGGCTGGTGCGCTGGGAGGGGAATTACTCCGCCTACGCGACGCAGAAGGAGCTCGCGCTGCTCCGGCAGCAGCAGGACTACGTTGCGCAGCAGAAGGAGATCGCGCGGCTGGAGGAAGCCGTCGCCCGCGTCAAGCTGTGGGCGAGCATCGTCGGGGAGGAACGGCACATTAAGCAGGCGCGCAACAAGCAACGCCAGATCGACCGCATGGAGAAGGTCGAGCGGCCGGTGCTGGAGCGCCGCAAGATGTCGCTGCAGTTCCGCCCTCACGCGCGCGGCGGCGCCAAGGCGATCGAGCTGCGGCACGTGAGCAAGGCGTTCGACGACAACATGGTGTTGCTGGATGCAAACGCGACGGTCTGGAGCGGCGAGCGGGTGGGGATCGTCGGACGCAACGGCGCGGGGAAGTCGGTGCTTCTGAGGATGATGCTCGGCTTGCTGGCGCCAGACGCGGGCCAAGTGTGGGTCGGGCCGAGCATCGGGACGGGCTACTACGCCCAGCAGCACGAGACACTCGACGTGGCGCAGACGCCGGTTGAGGCGCTGCGCGCGGTACGGCCGATGTACGAGGAAGAAGCGGTATCGCAGCTGGGGCGGTTCCTCATCCCCTACACGTCGGCGTCCCTGCCCATCGCGAACCTGAGCGGAGGCGAGAAAAGCCGTGTGCAGCTGGCGCGGCTCATGCTCGGGGGAGCGAACTGCCTGGTGCTCGATGAGCCGACGAACAACCTCGAAATCCCATCATCGGAGGTACTGGCGGCGGCTCTCGAGGCGTTCCACGGCACGGTGGTGGTGGTCTCACACGACCGCTACTTCCTGGACCGCATGGTCGACCGCATCTTGGAAGTGGACGGCGCTGTGCTGCGGCAGTACGACGGTGGGTACAGCTACTATGTGGAGCAGAGGGCGCGAGCGGCGGTGGCGCTCACAGCGCCGGGGGTGGAGAGAGCGAAGGAAGGCGAGCGCGCAGGGGGCAAAGGGAGGGGCGGGTGTCAGATCCCACCCGCCCCTCAGGGCAACGACTGGAGAGGTAGTTGCGTTGCTTGCCTCTCACGATAGCCGTTATGTCCTGCCAAGAACGGGGCAGCGCTCCGGAGAGGCATGTCAAAACCGCTTCGAGAGAGTCCAAGAACGGCGGGATTTACCGCGTGTTTCCCGTCCTGACGTCAAGGGCATCGGCGAGCAGCTCGAGCACGCGCTGCGCAATCTGCTCCATCACGCGCACGCGACTTCCGGGAAACAGCTGCTCCTCGGCGGTGGCGCCTCCCGGCCCGGCGACGGCCATGGCCACGGACCCGACGGGCTTGGGGGACCGCCGGCTGCCCTGGGGGCCGGCGATGCCGCTCTCGGCCACACCCCATGCGACGCCGGTCGCGCGGCGCATGGCCTCGGCGGTGGCGGTCACCCACTGTGGGCTGACCGCGCCGTGTTCGCGCGCCAGTTCGCGGTCCATGCCCAGCACCGCCCACTTCGTGGGGCTGGAGTAGGGGACGAGCCCGCTTTCGAACCAGCGGGAGGCGCCGGGGACGCTGAGCAGGCGCGCGCTGATGAGCCCACCGGCGGTGGTTTCCGATACCGCCACCTTTTCCCCGCGCGCGACCAATGCTTCTCCTATGGCCGTGGCGAGGGGGTCGTCTTCGAGCAGAGCCATGCGAGACCTCCGGGATGGGCGGGACGTGCGCCCCACGCAATTCTAGCGGCCGCGTTCCCGGGCGGCGAAGCTCTGCTATCCTCGCCTCGATGCCTGACTACCAGGTCAAGATCGTGGACGCCTTCACGACACGCCGCTACGCGGGCAACCCGTGTGGCGTGATCACGCGCGCGGACGGCCTGAGCGACGCCCAGATGCAGGCGATAGCACGGGAGATCAACGCCAGCGAGACAGCCTTCGTGTTCGCATCACAACGGGCGAACTTCAAGGTGCGCTTCTTCACGCCGTCGAAGGAGATCCCGCTCGCCGGGCACCCGACGATCGCGACGATGCACGCGCTCGTGGAGGAGGGACGCATCGACCTTTCCGGCGGCCCGACGCGCGTGCTGCAGGAACTGACCATAGGTGTGCTGCCGGTGGACATCGGGCTCGATGCCGAGCGCAACGTGCGCGTGGTCATGACACAGGCGAAGCCGGAATTCCAGCGGAGGCTGGACCGGAGCGTGTTTGCGCAGGCGCTCGGCATCAAGCCGTCGGACATCCTGGAAGACGTACCGGTGCAGGTGGTGAGCACGGGCACGCCACAGGCGATGGTGCCCGTGCGCGGCCTGGAGGTGCTGCAGCGGCTGCGGCCGGACAACCAGCACCTGAGCGACCTCGAACAGGTGGGGCACTTCTACAGTTCGCACGTGTTTGCGCTGGAGGCCTTCGAAGCGCCCCACCGGACGCACGCGCGCCACTTCGCGGCGGCGGCGGGCATCCCCGAAGACCCCGTGACCGGCAGCGCCACGGGCGGCATGGCGGCCTACCTCTGGAAGTACGGGCTGGTGCGCGAGGCGCGGTACACGGTGGAGCAGGGCCACATCATCGGGCGTCCGGGGATCGTGGAGGTGGAGGTAGATGCGGACGGGGACGAACCCACGGCGGTGCGCATCGCGGGCACCGCCGTGACGGTGCTGCGGGGCTCGCTGACGGTCTGAGCCATGGGCCGGGGTGTTCTGCTAAGCTCCGAACGTGAGCGACGCTATCGGGTTCGCGCAGGCCGAGGCGCTGCTCCTGGGGGCGGACTTCGCTGAGTGCCGGCCGGTCTGGTACTCCTCCAACTATGTGTACCTGGCCATGCTGTGTGGCCCTGACGGCGGGCAGTTCGCGGCGGTGTACAAGCCGCGGCGTGGTGAGACCCCGCTTTGGGACTTCCCGGAGGGCACGCTGTACCGGCGCGAAGCGGCGGCCTACCAGCTTTCGCAGGCGCTTGGCTGGGGCTTCGTGCCGCCGACAGTAGTGCGCGATGGGCCGCAGGGGGTCGGTTCGCTGCAGCTGTTCGTCGAACACGACCAGTCGTCACACTTCTTCGAACAACGCGCAGACCCGGAGCTGGTACCGCAGCTGCAGCGGATGGCCGTATTCGACTTCGTGGCGAACAACGCCGACCGCAAAGGGGGCCACTGCCTGCTCGATGGCGCGCGGCGCATCTGGGGCATCGACCACGGCCTCTGCTTCCACGCGCAGTACAAAATGCGGACGGTGATCTGGGACTGGGCGGGGGACATTATCGCGGAACCGTGGCTGACGGACGTGGAGGCGCTGCGCTGCGCACTCCTGGCGGGCGATGCGAAGGTCACCGCACTGGAGGGGCTGCTGGAACCGGACGAACGCCCCGCACTGGTGCAGCGCTGCGAGCAGTTGCTGTCGTCCCGCAAGTTGCCGGCGCCCGGCCCGCACCGCAGCTACCCCTGGCCGCTGGTGTAAGCATCAAGAACCGGCCGAGACGCGGCATCGGTGGGCGGCGTAGAATCGCGCCTTCAAGACGAATGCGCAGAGGAGTGCCCTATGGAGACCGTGACGATTGGCAACGTGCAGATAACGCCGCTGCTCGATGCACCGGTGCTCATGGACCCGCGGCAGTTCATGCCGCAGCACGCGGACACGTTCCTCAGCGAATTCGGACACCTGGCCGATTCGCGCGGGCTCATGAACATGAGCATCACGTCGTACCTGCTGCGCTCGGCGGGGAAGAACATCCTCATCGATACGGGGCTGGGCGCGCGCAAGCGGGAGTTTTTCCCCCGTGGCCGGCTGGACGAACGCATGAAGGAGGCGGGCATCGACCCTGGGGAGATCGACCTCGTCGTACACACCCACCTGCACATCGACCACGTCGGCTGGAACACCGTCGATGACGAGAAGGGCAACAGCAAGATCTTCTTCGCAAACGCGCAGTTCGTCATCCAGCAGGCGGAATGGGATTTCTGGATGCAGCCGCAGTTCCTGGAACAGCCGGGGAATGCCCACCTGGTGGAATGTGTGGCGCCGCTGAAGGATAGCGGGCGCATACGCTTCTTCGGCGGCGAAGGCCCCTTGGATGAGAATTTGACGTTCGTCGCAACGCCGGGGCACACGCCGGGGCATGTTGCGGTCGGGATTTTCTCGGCGGGCGAACGGGCGATCATCGTTGGTGATGCAAGCCACCATCCCGCACAGCTGGTGCACCCGGACTGGTCCCCCGCCTTCGATACGGACCCTATCCTATCCGCGAAGACGCGCGACCGCCTGTTCGACGAGGCGGCGGCGGATGGGCGGACGTGGATCGCGGGCCACTGGGATTTCCCGGGGATGGGCCAGATCGTGCGGTTGGATGGGAAGCGGGTGTTCCGCGCGCGCTGAGGCGTTTGCGGCAAGGGGGCTGGGGGGCGAAGCTTGCTAGCCATGGGCTGGATGAGGGCGAGGATGCGGCGGTGGCTATTCATGGCGGCGGTCGTGCTGGCGGGAGTGGCCACGACCGGATCGATGGTTGACAACGGTGTGGCCGAGGCGGAGCCGCCACTCGTGGTGGTGGTGACGAGCGCCGGCGATAGCGAGTTGCCGGAAGAGGCGGTGTGCCCGGATGAAGCGCTGTGCACGCTGCGCCGCGCGATCGAATTCGTGAACCCGGATGAGAGCGGGAACCGGTACACCATCACGTTCGACGCGGGAGTGTTCCCGCCCGGTGCGCCGACGACGATCGCGGTGCTGGCGGGACAGTTACCGGTGACTACGCGCGGGTTCGTGACCATCGATGGCTCGGCGGCGGGGGTGGTCATCGATGGGGCCGCGCTGCCACAGCCCGCCGACGGGCTGGTGATCAGCGGCAAGAGCGCCGTGGTGATGGGGCTGACGCTGCGGAACTTCGGCGGAACGTGCCTCGCGGTGAGTGGTGAAGAAGCAACGATCGGCGGCAGCCGGATAGCGGCCGAAGGCATTGCCGCCGGCGGCTGCGGCACCGGGATCGAGGCCAGCGGGCCAGGGGCGACGGTCACCGGGAACACGGTCGGGTTCGCGGCCGATGGGGCAGCGGCAGCGGTCGTGGTAGGGCTCCACGTGCGGGCAGGAGGGATCGTCGTAGGTGGCGACGCGGCGGCTCTCATGAACGTCATCGGCAACG
Organism: Tepidiformaceae bacterium; assembly: GCA_051003295.1. Classification (GTDB taxonomy): domain Bacteria; phylum Chloroflexota; class Dehalococcoidia; order Tepidiformales; family Tepidiformaceae. Next base: position 5,315 of record JBPCLM010000067.1, read on the forward strand.
CGGGAACGGCTATCCGGGTGGGAGGCGGCGACGGGCGGCCGCCGTTCACGGGGACGGTGGTGCTTCGCAACACGATCGGGCGGAGCGCCGCAGGCACCGCGGCGCCCGTGGGTGCGGGGGTGCAACTGCTGCAGCCGGGGAGCGGGGCAACGATCAACGGGAACACGTTCGCGAACGTGACCGGGGCAGCGGTCGCTGTGGCCGCCGACAGCGGCGGTGTGACATCCGCCGGGAACGTGCTGCGGCGGAACGTCTTCACGGCCATCGGCGGGCTCGCAATCGACCTCAACGCCGACGGCATCCTCAACGCGAACGACGCCGGGGATGCGGACAGCGGGGGGAATACCCTGCTGAACCACCCGGTGTTCACGCGGCCGGTGCAGGGCCACATTGCCGGCAACGCCGGCGCCTGCGCGGGCTGTGCCGTGGAGCTGTACACAGTCAGCCACACGCCGGGTGGCGCCGGCGACCACCCCACGGCCCCCGTACTCACAGGGATCGCGATCACCGATGGCGCCGGAGCGTTCACCTTCAGCAACCCGCCCGTTGCGCTCGGGCAATGGGTAACGGGAACGGTCACTGACGGGGCGGGGAACACGAGCGAGTTCGGACCCCCCACGCGTGTGGGTTCCGGGGTCGTGCAGTGCGGGAATATCACGTTGCGTCCGGGGTGGAACCACGCCGGCTTCTTCGGCAGTTCGCCGGCGACGCTGGGGAGTGCCTACCCCGCGAACCTGGGGCTGCCCAGCCGCGTGCGGTCCATCTATCGGTTACGGGACGGCGAGGGCGCATTCGATCGCTGGTTCACCACGGGCAACGGACAGACACTGAGCGCCCTGCAGCCGGGGGAGGCGTACTGGTTCGACGTGGAGAGCGAGGTGGAGATCGCGGGCGGGTTTTCCCTGACAGTGCCATTCCCGGTTGAACTGAAGGCGGGGTGGAACGAGTTCGTGTACATCGGGGCGACAGCGGATGTGCGCGACGCGCTCATCTCGATCGCGAGCAAGTACACGAATGTCTACCGCTTTGTGAACGATGCAGCGGGCCCGCGCTGGGGGTGGTGGGGCCGGCCGGAGACGCCGGCCTGGGCGCGCGAATTCGACCAGATGCAGGCCTGCACGACCTACCAGGTGTTCATGACGGAAGACGCGACGCTGACGCCGCTCCAGCCATGAGTCGGCGGCTGCTATACTTCGGCTCCCGCGCCGAAGAGTTGGCAGCGGCCGAGGAGCAGCGCCATGACCATCGAAATTCGGCCGTGCGCCGACCGTGATGAGATGAAGACCTACGGCGACATCGTGTCCTACGTGTTCGCGAGCAACGAGCGCGAGGACGTATCCGAAGAACTGGCATCCACGCAGCCGGAGTGGACGACGTGCGCGTTTGTGGATGGGCGCATGGCGACGACGCTGGGGGCGTTTCCGTTCACGGTGCGGCTGAACGGGGCGCCAGTGCCGATGGCGGGGGTGACCGCCGTGGGCACGCTGCCGCAATATCGGCGGCAGGGCCTGCTGCGGCGCGTGATGGACGCCGCTTTCGACCAGATGCACGAGCGCGGCCAGCCGTTCGCCATCCTCTGGGCGAGCATGGGCGCCATCTACCAGCGGTTCGGATACGGGCTCGCGTCGGAACAGTCGGTCTACAGCTTCGACCCGCGCTTCGCGGGCTTCGAGCGCGAGGCGCCAGTGGCAGGGACGATCACGCTGGAGAGCCGTGACGACGCGTACCCCATCATGAAGCAGAACTACATTGAGCACGCGACGCCGCGGAACCTGATGATCCACAGGGCGGCGGCGCTCTGGGAGGCGGCCGTGTTGCGGCCCGCGAAGAAGGGGTACCCGGTCTATCACGCCATTTACCGTGACCAATCCGGAAACGCGCGCGGTCACGTTGTCTACCGCACGGAGGACGGGGATGGCGGGGCGGACTTCCGGCCGGGGCCGGGGCAGACGCTCAACGTGCGCGACTACATCGCCCTGGACCTGGACGCCTACCGCGCGCTCTGGAATTTCGTCCGGGGCCACGACCTGGTGGGGCGCGTGCGCATGTGGAACGCGCTCCCGCCCGACGACGCTGCGCAGGACCTGCTCCTGGAACCGCGGATGCTGGAGCGGCGGACGCTCGATGGCATCTGGATGCGCGTGATTGATGTGGAGGCGGGCCTGCCCCGACGGCCCTACGGCGCACGCGGCGAACTGACGTTCACGATAGCGGGCGACGAGATGTGCGACTGGAACAACGGTACGTACCTGCTGGAAACCGACGGCACGACCACGGAAGTGCAGCGCAGGGAGCGCGCGCCTGACCTGGTGATGCCGGTGGCCACGCTGGCGACGCTCGTATCGGGGCTGCGCACGGCCACGCACATGAGCCGCATCGGCAAGCTGGAAGCGGCTTCGCCGGAAGCGCTGGAACGCGCGGACGCGCTATTCCGCACAACGTACCTGCCGCACTGCCCGGACGGATTCTAGCCTCAGGCGACGCCGTCAGCCGTGGATAGCGGGCAGCACTTCGCGGGCGAGCCAGCTCGTCTGTTCCATCATTTCCTCGTCGCCGTCGGCAACGGGGCGCAGGACGAACTTGGAGATCCCTGCATCGACGTATTCGCGCACACGCGAGAGCACCGTCGCGGCATCGCCGACAGCGAGGTAATCGGCCGGCTCGACCCCCGGCGCGATGCGGGCGAGGCCGGTGGCGGCACGGGCAACCGCCGGGTCATCCCAGGATCCCTGGCGGAAAGCGAACCCGGCTCCGTAATGGTCGTCATCGAGCGGGCGCCCTGCTGCTGCACTGGCGGCGCGGATGGCTGCGACGACGGGCTTGACCTGGGCGGGCGTCTGCAGGCCAGCGAGCCAGCCAGTGCCGACCCGCGCCGTCCGCCGGATGGCCGCTTCACTACTACCACCGATCCAGACGGGCAGAGGCTGCTGCTTGGGGCGCGGCGAGATGGTCACGTCGGTGTAGCTATAGTGGCGGCCTTCGTGTGTGACGTGCTCTTCACTCCAGAGTCTCGTCATGATCCCGAGCATTTCGTCGCTGCGGGCTCCACGGCCTGCGGGCTCCTGGCCGGTCGCGCGGAATTCGGGCGCCGTTTCGGCGCCCACGCCGAAGACCGGCAGGAGGCGGCCGTCGCTGAGGTAGTCGAGCGTGGCGCATTCCTTGGCGAGGACGAGGGGGTCGCGCAGGGGGAGCACGACGGCGTTCATGCCGAACTTTATGTGCTGCGTGCGCCCCGCGATGGCGGCGAGCGCGGTCATTGGCTCGAGCGAAAGGTGGGATGAGACGAGTCGTTCGCTCAGCCAGAGCGAATCGAAGCCCTCGGCCTCGCAGCGATCGACCCAGCGGAAGAAGGCGGCGGGACCAGAGAACGGGAAGCCAGCGAGGCCGAGGCCGATGCGGATGCTCATGGTTGGTTCATCCGAAGCGTGTTGTTGAACCCAACCTTAGCGGAACGGGGGCTGCCGTGCCTTGTGACCGCGGGCCTGCGTTAGTAGTTCAGGTCGAAGTGGGCGCGAATGAGGCCGTGCAGAGCAGGCGAGGCGACTAGCAGGCCGCGCACGAACGGACGCGGCTGGTTGAACCGAATGGGTTCGCCGAGGACATCGGTGGTGCGCAGCCCGGCGGCCAGGCAAAGGGCGGCGCCGGCGGCGACATCCCATTCGGCCCTGCCATGGCCGGTGAGCACTGCATCACCGCGGCCGGCGGCAAGCAGCGCGAGGCGGTAGGCGACGCTGCCGACGGGGGTGGTCGAAGCACCGGCTGGCAGCAAGGGCACCTCATCGAGCAGATGTTCGCCGCGCCCTATCAGCACTTCGAAGCGTTCGGGCGCGGGCAGCCGGTCGGACTCGACGGCGCCGACGCACGTCGCGGCGTGGAGATCGGCGGTCGCGGGGTTGTAGACGACGCCCAGCGCGGGGCAGCCAGCGATCGCAAGCCCGATGGAGATGGCGTACTCGGGGATGCCCTGGAGGTACTCGCGCGTACCGTCGATGGGATCGACCACCCAGACGCGCTCACGGCGGAGGCGGTCGGCCGTGTCCTCATGTTCTTCGCTGAGCCAGCCGCAATCGGGGAAGGGGCGAGTGAGGGCGGCGTGCAGCATTTCGGCGGCAAGGACGTCCGCCTCTGAGACGAGCTCCCAGCCCTGCTTGCGGCCGTAACGCGGCCCTTCGCGCCGCAGCCGGGCGACCTGCGCCCCCGCCGCGCGCGCGGCTTCGACCGCGACCCGCAGTTCCTGTTCAAGCACCCGGTAACTGTCGCCCTTGGGGCGAGCGCGCACAAATCGGGAGTCATTCGAAGGCGGCGAACATCTCCTCGAAGGCCTTCATCTGGCCGCCCTTCGTTGACGACGGCACGAGGATGGGGGTCGATACACCGGCGGCGAACCAGGCATCGAGGCCTTCGCGGACCTGGACGACGCTGCCGAAGAGCGTCGTATCGGCGAGCCAGCGGTCAGCCATGAGGCCGGGGAGGCGGTCACGTTCGCCGGCGGCGAGGGCCTGTTCAACGGCCTCCATTTCTTCCTGGTAGCCCGCTTCCTTCCAGTAGTTGCGATAGTTGGGCAGCATCAGATAGCCGGTGAGGGTACGGCGGTTGACGGCGGCGGCCGCTTCCGCGTCGTCATCGATGCACGTGGGGATCATGTTGCCGACGAAGAAGCCGGCGTCGATACGCTCCTTCGGGACAGCGGCAAGCGACGCGGCCATGTGAGAGCGGGCGGCGTTCGCCCAGACGGCGCCATCGCCGAGCTCGACGGAAAGGTCGACCATCTTGCGGCGGAGGGTGGCGAGGACGATGGGCGGGAGATCGCCGAAGCCCTTCGCGTTTGCGCGGATGGTCTCGACGTAGTGGCGCATGTCGCCCAGTGGCTTGCCCACCTGCACGCCCAAGCGCTGGTGCGTGGGGCCATGGCTCACGCCGAGGCCGAGTACGAAGCGCCCGCCGCTGACTTCGTGGATGTAGGCGCCGGCCTGGCCCATTTCGAGCGCATTGCGGGCGTAGATGTTGGCGATGGCAGTACCGAAACGGATGGTGTTGGTGGCATGCGCGATGGAGAGGCAAAGACCCGTGCCGTCGCCGAAGCTGGCGCAGTAGATGCCGGCGAAACCACGCCGTTCGATTTCGCGCGCGAGGTCGATGGTGGCGAGGCGGCGACCGGGGACGGCGGCAAGGGCGAGGGTGGGCATCGGCATCGGGGCGGCTCCAGGGGAGGCTGTGGGGGCACTATACGGGAGTGGGGCGATAACGGGGGAGGGCGCCCTCGTGGTAGAATCGACCAAGAGAGTCGTACAACGAGGATTGATCGATGGAAATCGTTACCGTTTCTCCAAAGTTCCAGGTCGTGATTCCGCTCGCTGTGCGCAAGGCGTTCGGCCTCCAGGCTGGCCAGAAGGTGATGGTCCGGGATCGCGACGGGGTGATCGAACTTGTGCCGCTGAAGCCGATGAACACCTATCGCGGCATCCTCCGCGGACGCGACGTTCACTTCGAGCGCGACGACGATCGCGTGTGAACGTGGTCGATTCTTCCGCGTGGCTCGAGTATTTCGCCGACGGGCCTAACAGTTCAGCGTTCGAAGCGGCGATCAATGATCTCGAGCGGCTGCTGGTGCCGACGGTGGTCGTGCTGGAGGTCAGGCGGCGGCTATTGCAGCTGGGTCAGCCTCAGGGCACCGCCGATGTCCTGTTGGCGCTCACGCGGGGCCGGAGCGTGCCGCTAGATGCCGCGCTCGCTCTCGAGGCTGCGCGGCTGGGCGTTGCCCACCAGCTGCCGCTGGCCGATAGCATCATCTATGCGACCGGACAGCGTTTCGGGGCGACGGTGTGGACGCAGGACGCCGATTTCAAGGATCTGCCGGGTGTAGAGTATCGGCCGGGGAGCTAACCGGGGGCGCGAGAGCGGTGCGGACGCGGCCGAGGAGCGATTCGTACGGCCGGGCTTCCACGACGGTGAGGCGCGGGCGGGGCGGCTAGCCACCCTGGCGGTAGCGCAGGGAGCGGCCCGTGCTGGCGCCGGTGTGCGTGCCGTGGTCGCAGGCGACGGCACCGTTGACGACGACCACGGCGATGCCCTCGGGTTCCTGCTGAGGGTCATCGTAGGTGGCGCGGTCGGTGACGGTGGCGGGGTCGAACAGGACGAGGTCGGCCCAATAGCCTTCGCGCACGTAGCCGCGGCCGGCGAGGCCGAAACGCTCGCAGGGGAGCGAAGTCATACGCCGGACGGCCTCTTCGAGGGCCAGGACGCCGCGTTTGCGGACGTATTCCGCCAACACGCGGGGGAAGGTGCCGTAGAGCCGCGGGTGTGGCTTGCCGCTGAGATTGGGGATGCCATCCGAACCGATCATCATCTGCGGATGGCGAAGGTTCGTCTCGATGTCCGCTTCATCGATGATGAACTGGATGCAGATGGTTTCCTTGCCACGTGGGCCGGTGACGGCGGCGCGCACCGCTTCTTCGAGCGTCCAGCCCTTGGCGGCGGCGATAGCGGGCAACATGAGTCCCTCAAACTCGCGGTGGTCCGGGCAGGCGGCGATGCGGACGGCGGCCGCGAGTTCGAGGTCGATGGCATCTAGGTTGAAGTACTGGTTCATGGGCCCGCTGCCGGCGGTGTAGGGATAGACGTCGAGGGTCACTTCCTGACCCTCGGCGGCAGCGCGGTCGATACGCGCGAGCGACTCGCCGATGCGACCCCAGTTGCGGCGACCAGCTGCCTTGTGGTGCGAGATGTGCACGGCGCAGGCGGATTCGCGGCCGATCGCGAGCGTTTCCTCCACGGCCTCGAGTAACTGGTCGCCTTCGTTGCGCATGTGGGTGGCGTAGAGGCCGCCACGCGCGCCAGCCTCGCCGGCGAGGGCGGCCACTTCGCCGGTGGCGCTGTAGCGGCCGGGTTCGTAGATGAGGCCCGTGGAAAAGCCGACAGCGCCCTGCTCCATGGCGGCCGCAACCAGGGCCCGCATCTCGGCCAGCTCGGCGGCACTGGGAGCGCGGCGTTCGAGGCCCATCACCATGGCGCGCACGCGGTTGTGACCGACGAGCATGGCGTTGTTGATGGCGGGGCGGGCCGCTTCGCAGGCGGCGAAGTAGCCAGCCATGTCCTCCCATGGGGCAGTCGGCCCGGCGATATCGCCGGGGAGGAACTGTTTCCCCGGGACGTTCGGTGCGGCGCTAAAGCCGCAGTTGCCGCTGACTTCGCTGGTCACGCCCTGGGCGAGCTTGAAGGCCATGCCGGGGTAGCGCAGGAAGGCGCTGTCGTCATGGGAATGGACATCCACGAAGCCGGGGGAGAGGACGAGGCCGGCGGCATCGACTTCCCGGGCGGCGGGTGCACCCTGGCCCACCCGTGAGATGCGGCCGCCCTCGACGGTTACGTCAGCTTCGAAAGCAGGCGAGCCGCTGCCATCGACGACACGGGCGTTGCGGAAGGTGATATCGGCGGGCATGTGTCCTTCTCTGGGGGGTGTCAGTCTTCCTCGGGGTCGTCCTCATCGAGGATGAAATCAGCCGGCCGCGTGATGAAGTAGCGGTAGTCTACAAAGAAACTGCGGACACCGAGCTGGTGGAAGAGGGTGTTGATATCGCCATGGTGGCCACGCTCGTGGAGGACGAGATTGGAGAGGATGTCGGCGCGACTGAGCGACTCGGGGACCCCATCGAATTCGTACGCCTTCTTCGCGAAGAGCACGTCGTCGGGCGCGGCGAGGGCGGCGAGGAAGGCGGCGCGGACGCGCGGGCGGTAGGCTTTCGCCTGTTCCCAGGTGGCGAGCGAGTCGGGGCCGGTGAAGATCATATCGCCCAGCGCGAGAGCCCACTTGCCGTGGACCCAGCCATCGTAGGCCGCGCAGAAGTGCTGGAAGCAATCGCGAAGGGCGGGCCATCCAGAGCCATCGACTGCCCGCTCGAAGGTGCCCGGCGGCAGGCCATCGATGGTGCGTTCGATGCGCTCCCAGGCCCAGCCGGTGTAGTCGAAGAGTTCGCGGATAGACTCGCGGTCCACGGCAGCCTCTGGCGCTGAAGATGCCACAGCATAGCTGTGGTGGCGCTGAGTCGCGAACGACCCCCGCTGCCGTTACGGTGGATAACGGACCCACGGAGGCATCGATGGCCGAAGCGAACCCTGCCCACCGCAACCGTCTCGCTCACGAGACCAGTCCCTACCTGCTGCAGCACGCCGACAACCCGGTCGACTGGTACCCGTGGGGCGAGGAGGCGTTCGCGAAGGCGCGTGCCGAAGACAAGCCGGTGCTGCTCTCGGTGGGGTACAGCGCGTGCCACTGGTGCCACGTGATGGCCCACGAATCGTTCGAGGACGAGGAGACAGCGGCGCTCATGAACCGCTGGTTTGTGAACGTGAAAGTGGACCGCGAGGAGCGGCCGGACGTCGATGGCGTGTACATGACGGCGGTGCAGGCGCTGACGGGCCAGGGGGGCTGGCCGATGACGGTGTTCATGACGGCGGACGGGCGGCCCTTCTATGCGGGCACCTACTTCCCGCCGCAGGACGGGCATGGGCGGCCGGGATTCCCGCGGTTGCTGGAAAGCCTGCACAACGCCTGGGAGGGCGACCGGGAAAAGGTACTCACTTCGGCGGACGGCATCACCGAGCATCTGCAACGGACGGTGCCACGCGACACTCGCGCCGCCGCTGACGTGAGCGCGGACATGACAGAGCAAGGCGTGCAGGCGTTCCGCGATGCCTTCGACGCCACCTGGGGCGGGTTCGGGGGCGCGCCGAAGTTCCCGAGCCCCGGCAACCTCGAATTCCTGCTGGCGTATCACGCGCGCACGGGCGGGGGCGCGCCCGGCCGGCCCGGCGCGCTGGAGATGGTGCTGACGACGCTCCGCAAAATGGCGGAGGGGGGCATGTACGACCACCTCGGCGGTGGCTTTGCGCGCTATAGCGTCGATGAGCGCTGGCTGGTGCCCCACTTCGAAAAGATGCTCTACGACAACGCGCAGCTGGCGCGCGTGTATCTGCACGCCTGGCAACTGACGCAGGACCCGTTCTACGAACGCATCGTGCGCGAAACCCTGCATTACCTGCTACGCGAGATGCTGGACGGGGAGGGCGGCTTCCACAGCGCCCAGGACGCCGACAGCGAGGGCATCGAAGGCAAGTATTTCGTGTGGACGGTGGAGGAGGTGAGGGAGGCGCTGGGGGAAGAGGCACCGCTGTTTCTCGAGTGGTTCGATGTAACCGGCCGGGGCAACTTCCAGGACCCACACCACCCGGAATTCGTCGGGCGCAATGTGCTGAGCACACCGCTGCCGGTCGGCGAAGTGGCGGCGAAGTTCGGTCTGGCGCCGCAGTTGTTCGCCGAGAAGATCGATGAACTGCGTCAGCGGATGCTCGCCGTGCGCGAACAGCGGGTGCGGCCGGGCCTCGATGACAAAGTGCTGACGTCGTGGAACGGGTTGGCGCTCGGGGCGTTCGCGGAGGCGGCGCGGGTGTTCGGTGACGCGGAGTACCGGGCGGTAGCGGAGGCGAATGCGGCGTTCGTACGCGAGAAGCTCTGGCGCGACGGCACCCTGCTGCACACCTACAAGGGCGGCAGCGCGCGCATCGCGGGGATGCTCGAAGACTACACGTACTACGGCCTCGGCCTGGTGGAGTTGTACCGTCTCACCGGTGACCTCGCGCACCTGGAGTGGGCGCGGGAACTGCTGGAAGTCGTGGTCGGACGATTCCACGACGAGGAGGGCGGCGGCTTGTACGAGACCGCGGAAGGCGGGGAGCAGCTGTTGCTTCGCCAAAAGCCGCTCTTCGATTCGGCCACGCCCAGTGGCAACGGCGCGGCGGCGCTGGTCGCTTTCTGGGTTGGGCGGTACTACGCGCGACCGGACCACGAGGCGTTGGCACCCGAGGTGCTGGGGCAAGTGCAGCGACACCTGTTGCAGGCGCCGACGGGGTTCGGCAGCGGGTGGCAGGTGGCCGAACTGTTGCTCGCCCCGCGCCTGGAGCTGGCTATCGTGGGGGCGCCTGGCGCGCGAGAACCGTTCGAGCGCGTGGCGGCGGAGCGCTACATGCCGTCGCTCGTGCTCGCCCCCGCGGCCGAGGGACGCGGGCTGCCGGTGCTGGAAGGCCGTGCGGCGGGAGAAGGAGGGGCAGCGGCGTATCTCTGCCGCGACATGGTCTGCGACCTGCCGGTGACCGAGGCGGGGGGGCTGGCGGCGCAACTGGATGCGGTCACGGCGGGCAGCCCCTTTCCGTATGTCATCGGGGGTTGGAAGGGCGGGCGGCTGGTGCGCTCTCCCCAGGGTAGCTTCGAAGTCCGCGAGGCTCTGGACCCGCCTCCCGACGCGGAGCCCTAGCGCGCGAACACATCCTCCACGGGCGTGATGCGGATGGCCGTGGGTGCGATATTGAGGCGCCGGGCGCCGATGATACGGTCCTCGGCGAGCAACTCCTCTGGCCGGGCGCCGTCGTAGACGATGGGGGAGGGTTCGTCCGCCACAAGCTGGTCACGCAATGCCTCGGCGTCCTTCGTGATGATGACGACGGAGAGGTCGTTGGCGGAAAGGTGGCGGCGGATGGCGGCGTTCACCTCCTCCAGCGATAGTGCGGCGAGACGCTCGCGAATGAAGGCGGTGTACTCACCGATGCCGTACCAGCGGCTATCGAGGGCGTAACCGAGTTGCTGGTCCTGCGTGCGGGTCATGATGAAGACGTTCTTCATCAGGTAATCGCGGGTGGCGGCGAAGTCTGCCTGCGAGAGGCCGTCGCGGATGAGACTGTCGAGTTCGTGGATGGCGATGCGCAGGGCCATGTGCGCCTGCTCGGGGGGCACCGGGCGGATCCAGATTTCGAAGAGCTGGGCGCGCCGGCCAAGGTTCGGGTCCGGCACAGAGAGGAACATGCCGCGCGGGAAGGCTTCGATGTAGGCGTAGTTTCCGTAGTTCATGCCGCGCACTTCGCGGATGCGCTGGAACAGGCGCCCCTGCGAAGCGCGATGTTCGCCAAGCCACGAGCGCACCAGCCAGAGGGCGGCGAAATCGGGGTGTGGACGGGTGACGGCGATCGGGTGGCCGAAGGAAATGGCCGTGGCGCGCGTGTCCTTCGCTATGATCTCGACTTCGATGCCCTGGGGGCGGCGCGGAGTGATAGCCGGGGCGGGAGCGGCAGCGCCACCTTGAAGAGTCGCCAGTTCGGTCCGCAGCCGCTCGCTGAAGGCGGTGGGGACATCGCCGGCGGCCCCGGCCAGCAGGTTGGCGAGCGTGTAGTTCGCGGTCACGAAGGCGCGCACATCCTCCACGGAGAGTGAATCGATTCCGGAGTCCGTGCCCTGGGGCGGGTGGCCGTAGCCGCTGTCCGCGAACACGTTCGCTTGCAGCCGCTCCCGCCCGAGCTCTTCTTCGTTGTTGGCGCGGAGGTCCTGGACGAGCGCGTTGCGTTGTTGCGCCTTCAGCCGGGCGAAGTCCTCTTCGCGGTAGCCGGGCCGCGTGAGTTGGGGCAGCACGATATCGGCGAAGCGATCGAGGTTATCGCGATGGATCACGGCGGTGAAGGTGGTCATCTCGCGGTCGACCTGGGCGACGAAGCTGCCCGCCATGGGAAAGAGCGCGCGCGTTATCTCATCGATGCGCCGTTGCTCGCTTCCGGCCTCGGTGATCATGGAGGCGGCGAGCTGGGCGAGACCTTCCTTGCCCTGCGGGTCGTGCGCGGAGCCGACGCGGAAGAGCAGCTTGAAGCGCAGCAAGGGTGATTCCGAGGGCAGCGTGAGGAGATCCAGCGGGGGCTGACTGGCAGCTGCCGGCGAGGGGATGGTGGGGGTCTCCGCAAGCGCGAAGGGGAGTGTCCCGGAGGAAAGGGTCGTGATAACCATGCGCTCCTGGGCGAGGTAGGCGCGGGCTGCGTTGTGCAGGTCCGCCGCGGTGAGGGAATCGTAGAGCCGGAAGAGTTCGTTGAGGGTGCCGTAGGAGCGCTCGAAGTGGACGAAGCGCGCGAGCGTGGAGGCAACGGAATCGGAGTTATCGAGCGTGCGGGCGAACGCGTAGCGGGCGTGGGAGATGGCCTCGGCCAGGCGAGCAGCGGGGAGGGGCGCCGCCCGCAGCTCAGCGACCGCCGCGAGGATGGCATCGCGGACGGCGGGCATGTCTTCCAGGCGCTTCACACGTGCGAAGATGGCCGGCAGCCCCGGGTCGAGGGTGGCCGGGACGTACGGGAAGAACTGATCGACGATCTGCTCTTCTTCCACAAGCCTGCGATAGAGGCTGGATGTTTCCCTGAACGAGAGGTCGAAGAGCACGTCCAGCGCCGCGAAGTCAGGGCGGACGACCGAGAACTCGGGCCCGTGGAAGGCGAGGGAGAGCCAGGGCAGTGTCTCCGTCTCCCAGGGGACGTGGGCGGTCACGGGTGCGGCGGGCGCGGGTTCTTGTGGTACGGCGACATCGTAGGAACCGGCCTGCCAGTGCCCCCAGTGCTTTTCGACGAGCGCAAGCGTCGCGGGGCCATCCACATCACCGGCGACGATGATCGTGGTGTATTCCGGGCGGTACCAGCGGTCGAAGAACGTGCGAGAGTATTCGCACTGGTTGGGCATATCCTGGATGTCACGGATGAAGCCCATGGTGGTGTGCCTGTAGGTGTGGGTGGTGTAGGCGTGGTCGCGCTGCACTTCCATGAGCTTGTTGAGCGGGTCAGCGCTGTTCTTGTTGTATTCACCCAACACGGCGCGCGCCTCCGTGCGAAAGTCATCTTCGGAATAGGCGAGGTTCATGAAGCGATCAGCTTCGAGTTCGAGGATGGATTCGAGGTCTTCCTTCGCGAACGTTATGTGGTAATTCGTATAGTCGTCGGTGGTATAGGCATTCTGGCGCGCGCCGGAGCGGGTGACGACATCCTGGTAGGCGGAGGCGGGGTATCGAGCGGTGCCGCGGAACATCATGTGTTCAAAGAAGTGAGCGAAGCCGGACTTGCCGGGCTCCACTTCGTTGCGCGAACCGGTCTGGACGGGTATCTGAAGCGACACGAGGTTCGGGAACCCGGTGGGTACGACGATCACGCTCAGGCCATTGGGCAGCGTCGCCTCGGCAGCGCGGAAGGGGAGGATGTCGCGGGCAGTGGAGGTGGCGTCGCTCACGCGATGCTCCTTCAAACGGGTAGTTCGAGTCTAAGGCCGGTTGGGGGTGGCGTCCTGCGGGACAGGGACAACACGGACGTAGAGGGCGTCCTGAGGTTCGTGGGAGAGCCGGGGAAGGGCGAGCGCGGGGATGGCGAGCACGCGCTCGGCATCGGCGATGGCGACGAGGCCGCGCCGCTCCCAGGCGGGCACCTTTTCGTTCGTAAGGAGGTCGGAAACCTTGCGCAGGATGCCGCCGTGGACGATGCGGTCGCCGGGCGCGAGCGGCCGCACGCGAAGCGCACCGCGCGCCTGGGCGGCGTCGATGACGGAAGCGGGCTCGCCCGGCGGCCCTTGCGCCGTGGTAGTGTGCACGCGCCAGTGCCCGGCGGGAGTGACACCGGGGACGTTCAGGACCTTGGGTTCGAAGGCGGCAGTGGCCATGGCAGCGGCGGGCGCGCCGATGCGGACGCGCCCGCAGGAGGCCTCTACTTCGGCGGCACCGAAGCGGATGCTGCCGGAGCCGCGAGCAAGCACGGCGCGCAGGTTTTCGAGCAGCGTGCGGTTGACGGCGACGTCGAGTTTGGCGAATGACGCCTCTCGTTCGACGACGAGCGTGAGCGCCTCCGCCGGCAGAGTGCGCAATGCGGGCAGGGCGAAGACCGACCCGACCTGGCCGCGGGCCTCGGGTTGGGCTGCCATGGCCTGCCGTTCGATCCCGGCGAAGACTTCGCGCGCGCTCAGGCCGAGGCCGATAAGCGCCGCTTCGATGGCAGGGTTCACCGCGCGGAGGGCGGGGAGCGCTTCATGGCGGACGAGGTTGCGGCGGAAGCGCGTGTCGGCGTTACTCGGGTCGGAGAGGGGCTCGATGCCGGCCTCACGGCAGATGGGTACCGTGTCGGCGCGGTGCAGCGTCAGGAGGGGCCGGACGAGTCGCACGGCGCCGCCGCCGGGGGCTTCGGCGGACGGGAGCATGCCGCGGATACCGCGCACGCCGCTGCCGCGGATGATGCGCATCAGCACCGTTTCCCCCTATTCGCTGGCGGTATGGCCGTTGGCGATGCAGTCGGCCCGCCCCTTGCCGGCGAGGAAGGAGAGGAACTGATAGCGCATCGCCCGCGCGGTCTCTTCGATGCCGGCGCGGCGATCGGCGGCGGCCCCGGCAACGTCGCCTTCGCCCGTGAAGCAGGGCACTTCGAGGCGGGCGCAGAGGTCGCGCACAAAGCGCAGGTGCGCATCGGAGCCGGGGCGCAGCTTGTGGTCGAAATGGCCGGCGACGAGTTCGAACCCGAGCCGTTCGCGCAGGCGCAAGAGGAGGAGCAAGCAGGCGACGGAGTCGGGGCCGCCGGAAACGGCGACGAGCACGCGCGCAACCCTGCGAAAGAGCTTCTCCTGCGTGGCGAAGGCGGCGACGGTTTCGAGGGCGCGGTGGGTGATGGGTGCCGTCTCAGCGGGGGAAGAGGCGCTGCCACCAGTCGCCGGCGAGCCGCGGTTCCTCCTGGAGGGGCGGGCTGAGGACGACGAAGGGGGTCTCTCCATTGCGTATGTACCCCAACTGGCGGCGGGCCTGCTGCTCGACGTAGGCATCGGAAGCGACGTAATCGCGCACGGCACCCAAGTACTCGTTCTTCTCTTCCAATGCGGCGACTGCGCGGGCGGCGTTGTCGCGTTCTTCGGCCTGTTCGCGGCCACGAAGGGCGGCGGAGCCAGCGGAGTAGACGAAGTAGCCCGTGATGAGGAGACAGGCCAAGAAGACGAGGCGGCTGCGACCCAGGCGAAACACGGCCATCGCTGGTCTCACAAGCTACGCGCCGCGGGGGGAAGGTTCAAGCCATCGAGGTGGCAGGAGTCGTTGAGGAGGCGGAGGGTGGCCTCGCCGCGTTCGAGCGAGAGCATCGAAACGGACGCCAGCCCCAGGAGGAAGGAGCGGAACGCGCCCAGCTCGAGGCCGAGCAGGTGGCAAAGGAGCAGGCGCAGGACGAAGTTGTGCGAGACCACGGCGACGGCATCAGCGGCGGTGCCGCGCAAGGCCGAGTAGAACGGCTGCAGGCGGACATCGACGGCGGAGAGGCTTTCACCGCCGGGCATGACGGCGGCCGCGCCGCCGGGCCCGCGCCATTCGGCGAGGAAGGGCGCGTGTCGCTCGCGCATCTCCGGGAACGTGAGGCCTTCGGTTTCGCCGACGTCCATCTCCGTCAGCTCAGCGCGCACATCGAGGGGGACTCCGCGCTCGCCGGCGATGGCGCGGGCGACGCTGAGCGCGCGTTCGAGGGGGCTGCTGAAGACGCGGTCGAGCGGGACCTCCGCGAGGCGTGCGGCAACGGCGAGCGCCTGCCGTTGGCCCAGTTCGGTGAGGGGGACATCGGCGCGGCCGAGCCCGAGCCCATCGCGGTTGTAGGCGGTCTCGCCGTGGCGTACCAGGTAGATGATCATCGCCTGGCGGGGGCGTCGTCGCCGGGGTCGTCCTGGAGGGAGGCCCAGAGGCGTTCGATGAAGGGGCTGAAGCCGAGGCTGCGCCAGAAGGCGGCCGCCTCGGCATCCGCGGCGAGGACGGGCATCTCGATATGGGAGATGCCTTCCTGGCCGCCGGCCCACTCCCTGACGGCGGCGACGAGCTGACGGGCGATGCCCTTGCGGCGGTAGCCGGGGCCGACGTACAGGTAGCCGATGGTCGCGTGCTGTTCGGGCAGGCGGTCGGGCTGGCCCGCTTCGATGCGGGCGCTGATGAAGCCGACCAGGCGCCCGCTGTCTTCGGCCACGTAGGCGGCGGAGAAGTCGCGGCGGAGGGATTCATCGAGGCCTGCGCGGAACTCCGGTTCGGATACGGGCGCGAGCACGACGCGCGCATCGATGCCGGCGTTGTGGTGGCGGACGGCGAGCCACACGGGATAGAGGGCGCGCGCATCGGCGCTGACGCAGGGGCGCACGGCGATGGTCATGTTTCGTACTGACCGCGGCGGCGCCATGCTTCGCGGGCGGGCGAGTGCTCTTCGAGCAGGAGACCGGTGCGCGTGATGAGGGCCGCTTCGACGCCGGGCAAGAGGGCAGCGAGCAGGTGCTCGGGGCGTGCGGTGAGTTCTTGGCCGGCGCTGAGGCGCATGGAGAGGGTGCAGCCGGCCTCTGCGGCGGCGGCGTGGAGGTGGGCGACAGCAGCGCGGAGGTCATAGGTGCGGCTCTTGTCCGCCTTCTCGACGGTCCAGGGGAGTTCGGCCAATTCGAGGAAGGAGGCGGCGCGGCAGGCGGCCGTCTCGAGGGGCACGCAGGGCAGCAGGGCACGGTAATCCGCCCAGAGGAGCACAGCCTGGGGCGGCGGGGTGTTCAGCGGCACCTCTTCGACGGCGGTAGCGAGGAGGTCGGGGGAGCTTTCCGCGGTCAGCCGTTCGCGGAACTCGGCGGCATCGACGCGTTCGTCGAGGGTGATGTCCATGAGCTCGGCTTCGCTCGTGAAGCCCAGGGGCAGGGGGGAGGCGAAGGCGATCTTTGGGTGTGGGGTGAAGCCCTGCGAATAGGCGAGGGGAAGGCCGGCGCGGCGAAGGGAACGTTCCCACGCGCGCAACACATCGAGGTGGGAAATGTAGCGGACGCGTTCGCCCTTGGAGAACCACACACGGAAGCGCTGCACGGCCATGTGGGGATGTTAGCAAAGGCGGGCGGATTGCGGCGCTGGTCTTGAGTGCTGGGTCCTGAGTGCTGAGTCCTGAGTGCTGAGTCCTGAGTGTTGACTCCTGGGAAACTTTGCAAATCTACCGCGAGAAAAAGAAAAGGCAGCGTTGAACGCTGTGAGTGGGAGGTTTGGAAGGATCGGCGCGATGGAGGCGGAGCGGGGGCGAAGTGGGGTCGGGCGGACATGGGAGGAGTGTGCGCGGTGGGCCGAGGAGGTGAGAGGGGCAGGTGGCGTGGAGAAGGGGCCTCCTGGCGGGAGGCCCCTTCGGTGGTTGCGGAGGTGTGGGCGCGGGCTAGCGGCGGCGGGCTGTCCCGAGCATCATCGTGCCGGCGGCGATGGCGAGCAGGCCGAGGAGGACCACGCCCAGGTTGAGGCTGCCGCCGCCGGTGGAGATGAAGCCGCCGCCCGCGGCGGGAGCGCCGGGTGTTGCCGCTCCGCCCACGATGATTATGGGCGTGTTCGTGGCCGTGGCCGTGGCCGTGTTCGTGGGGGTGTTGCCGGGTGTGGTGGGCGTCCTCGTCGGGGTGTTCGTGGGTGTCGCCGTGGGCGTGTTGGTCGGCGTTGCCGTCGGCGTGGGCGTGGGCGTGGGCGTGGCGTCGTTGCGCGCGTTCACGAAGCCGGCGGTGACGTTCCCGTTCGTAGTGACGGTAACAGTGCGCTGGGTTGGGCCGACGGGGCTCCACGGCGGGCTTGCGCCGATCTTGCTGTTCACGTTCTCCGTGACCACGTAGTCATCGCAAGTGGGGAGATTGGCGAAGACCACCGTGCCCACCACGGGGCCCTGGACGGTATTGCCGGTGACATCGATGCCGCAGTCAGCCGATTGCACGCGGAAGAACCAGAGGCCGTTCTGGGAGGGCTCGTTCACGCCGTTGCGCAGCGTGGTCTTGGTGACCGTGATGGAACCACAGCCGGGGCCGGCCGTGACCGTGTTCGTCACTTCCGCCAGGAGCTCATCGGCATCGACGAAGGCGGTATTGGTGATGGTGGCGGTGCAGCTCGAGAATGTGCCCACCGTGACGGAGTAGACCGCGGTGTAGGAGGCGCCGACGCCGAGCGAGGGGATGGCGCAGTCGAAGTCGGAGCCGGTCACCTGGCAGAAGTTCGAGGGGTCGGAGACTTCGACGGGGCTGCTGGTGCCGCCCGGTGCGGTGTCGCTGATGGTGACATTGGTCAGGGGCGTTGTGCCGGCGTTGGTGACCGTAATCTGGTACTGGAGGGTACCGCCGGTCTGGACGGTGATAGCGCTCGTGACGAACGCGCCAGAGGTCCCGGCTCGTTGGGCCTTTTCGCCGCTGACATCGACGACGCAGCCGTTGGTCGTGGTTTGCTCGGTGTCCGTGGCGTCGGGCGGATCGCCGGTGTCGCCGCCGCCGTTGACGTCGGCCGTGTTCGTGATCGTCCCGCAGAAATTGTCGTTGGCGTGGACAATGAGGGTGATGGTGCTCGTGCCGCCCGCGGCGGTGGCGGTCGCGCTCGTGCAGGTCTCGGTGCCCGTGCCGCCGGCGGCGACACCCGCGCACACCCAGTTTGTGCCAGTGGCGGACACGAAGGTCGTGTTCGCCGGGATCGTGTCCGTCACGCTGATCTCGCCCGTCGTCGGGGCG
>JBPCLM010000068.1:0-20705 GCA_051003295.1 Tepidiformaceae bacterium
TGCTGATGGGGCCGGCGTCACCGTGATAGGGACGGTCACCGAAGTCCGGGTCGTGTTTGAGGCGGCGGAAGGCGGGCAGCACTTTTTCCCACCCCCATTCGGGTTTCCCCTGCGCGGCCCAGCCGTCGTAGTCCTCGGGCAGGCCGCGCAGGGCGATGGTGGTGTTGACGGCGCTGGACCCTCCCGCGACGCGGCCGCGGGGGAACGGCTGCACGCGCCCGGCCGTGGTGGGTTGATAGGTGAAACCCCAATCGTGGGCGGTGTAGGAATTGTTGTGGCTGTTGACCAGGTCGTAGGGCATCTCGGCGAGGTTGGGGTAGTCCGGGCCGGCCTCGACCAGCAGGACGGAGCGCGCCGGGTCTTCGCTGGCGCGGGCGGCCACGACCGCGCCCGCCGAGCCGGCGCCGATGACGACCACATCGTAGCCGGGAGACGCGGTCACTCCGGGGCGGCCGCAAGAACTGACATGGGGGTGGACCTCCGCTATGATTCGCGACGGCGCAGGCCGCCAGCGTGGTTGCAGCGCGCGCCGCGTCACTTCAACCGAGGCATTCTATGACGTTCGAAGCTGTACTTGCGCAGGCGCGCGCCGAAGGGCGGACCCTGCTGAACGAAGTCGAGGCGAAGCAGGTGCTTCGCGATGCGGGCGTGCCCGTCGCCGCGACAACGCTCGCCAGCACGCGCGGTGAGGCGCAAACCCAGGCTGAGGCGGCCGGTTACCCGGTGGTGCTGAAGGTCGTCTCGCCGGATATCGCGCACAAGAGCGACGCCGGGGGGGTGAAATTGAACCTTGGTTCGCGGGCGGAGGTGGCAGCGGCGTACGACGAGATCATCGCCAGCTGCGGCAAGCACGTAGCGGGCGCGCGCATCACCGGTGTGGCTGTGCAGCACATGGCGCCCCAGGGGACGGAGGTGATCGTGGGGATGACAACCGACCCCCAGTTCGGCCCGGTGATGATGTTTGGGCTCGGCGGGATCATGGTCGAGGTGCTGAAGGACGTTGCCTTCCGGCTGGTGCCACTGACTGAGCGCGACGCAGGCCAGATGATCGACGAAATCAAGGGGCGGCCGATCCTGGATGGCGTGCGCGGGCAGCCCGCGGCCGACATTGAGGCGCTCAAGCAAACGATCGTGAAGGTGGCGGCGTTCGTGGAGAAGCACCCGGAGGTACGGGAACTGGACCTCAACCCCGTGTTCGCCTACCCCGACGGGGCGCTTGCCGTGGACGCGCGCATCGTGGTTGCGGAGGCCTGAGATGGCGGTACCGGGGCACCGGCTGGACCGCATGTTCAACCCCAGGACGGTGGTGGTGGTGGGTGACAAGGGCCCGGCCTACATGTGGTTGCACAACAACCTGCCGTTCAAGGAACGGGGTGGCGCGCTCTACTCGGTCCAGCTGGACCCCAAGGAAATCGAGGGCATTGAGAAGCTCGGCGTACAGAACTTCACGTCACTGGCCGAGGTGCCAGGCGAAATCGACTACGCCGTGGTGGCCGTGCCGCGCCAGGTTTCGCCCTTTGTGCTGAAGGACCTGATCGCGAAGGGCGCGGCGGGCGCCGGCTTCTTCACTTCCGGTTTCGCCGAAACCGGCGAGGAACTGGGCGTGAAACTGCAGGAGCAACTGACGCAGATGGCGCGCGATGCGAACTTCAACCTGGTGGGGCCGAACTGCATGGGCCTCCACCTGCCGAAGGTTGGTGTGCGCTTCAACAGCGACGCGCCGGTGACGGAAGCCGGCCGCATCGGCTTCCTCTCCCAGTCCGGGACGCACGGGATCATGTTCAGTCTCGTGGCGGCGGCGAGCGGGCTGCACCTCAGCCGTGCCGCCAGCTTCGGGAACGCCGTCGTCCTCGATATCAGCGACTACGTGGAGTACCTGGCGCTCGATGACGAGACGGAGGTCATCGGCGCGTACGTCGAGGGCGTGAAGGATGGGCAGCGCTTCTTCCGTGTGCTGCGCGATGCCTGCGCGAAGAAGCCGGTGGTTGTGTGGAAGGGTGGCCAGACGGAAGCGGGCGCGCGCGCCACGCGGTCGCACACCGGGTCGCTGGCGGCGCCCCAGGCCGTGTGGGAGGGAATGATGCGCCAGTGCGGGGCGATAACCACGAACAACCTCGATGAAACCGTGGATGTGATGAAGGCCCTGCTGCTGACGAAGGCGCCGCGGGGCGACGGCATGGCGCTGCTCGCGCAGACGGGCGGACAGTCCGTTTCGATTTCGGATGCGTTCGCGAAGGCGGGCTTCCGTGTGCCCCGTTTCAGCGACGAGACGTACGCCGAACTGCAGACGTTCTTCAATATCATCGGGGGCAGCTACCAGAACCCCCTCGATATGGGCGGCACTATAGCGGGCAACATCGAAACGCTCGACCGCATCCTGCGCATCGTGGATGCGGACAGCAACGTGGACGGTATCGCGATGGAGCTTTCGGCGATGTTCGCGGCGCGCCAGTGGCGGAACAAGCCGGAGACGCTCGACAAGATGCTGGACGCTATCCGCGTACACATGGACCGTTCGGCGAAGGCGCTCGTAGTGGTGCTGCACCCGGCGCACGAAGAGGAATACGTCGGCAGCATCAAGCCGAAGTTCAACGAGCGGGCGATCCCGGTGTTCGCGAGCTTCGAGCGGGCGGCGGCGGCGCTGCGACGAGTGGCCGACGGTGCTTCCCGCCAGGGGCCTGGGGTGTGACCGGCTTCCACGACCAGTACCCGGCGCTGCGAAAGATGGAGGCGGTAGCGCTCTTTCGCGACCTGGGCTACCGCTTCAGCGGTGCCGGGCAAGGCTGGGCGGAGGTAACGCTGGAGGCGTCTGCGCGCGTGCAGAACCTGTACGGGATAGTGCACGGAGGCGTGTGGTTGCTGGTCGCGGACTCGGCCATGGGCGGCGCGCTCGCAACGCTCGCCGGTCCGGAGGACAGAGTGCTGACAGCGCAGTCTGACTTTCGCTGGCTGCGCGCGCTCGAAGGGGAGACGCTGCGCGCCCGCGCGCGGGTGCTGCGTCGAGGCCGCAGCCTGAGCCACTGCACGGTGGAAATGTTCGATAGCTCGGGCACGCAGGTGGGCCTGGGGCACGGGACGTATGTCGTGCTGGCGGCGGGCGCCGGTTGACACGAAATTCGTGTAGCACGAGATCGTGTCTGTGAGAAAGAACGCCACCATCACTTTGGACGAAGAGACGGCCCGCTGGGCGCGCATCCGTGCAGCCGAATGCGACACAAGTGTGTCGGCGCTCGTCGGAAACATGCTACGAGAGCAAATGGTCAAAGAGCGCGATTACCAACACGCGATGGAGCGGTTCCTGGCCATTCCGCCCCGTACCTTGCGGAATCCGGGCGAACGACTGCCTTCCAGAGACGAGCTCCATGACCGCGCCGCTCTTCGTTGACACGAATGTGCTGGTCTACCACGTCGATGACCGGGAGATTGAGAAGCACCGCACGGCGAGGGGCTGGGTGACCGCCATTTGGGGAACTGGACGCGGCCAAGTGAGCTGTCAGGTGCTGCATGAGTTCTATGCTACTGTGACGCGCAAACTAACGCGGCTCTGTCCCCCGGCGCAGGCGCGGGCGATGGTGCGTGACCTCCTTGGCTGGGGCCCTCTGACACCCGACCGGTTTACGCTGGACCAGGCATGGTCCGTCCAGGATCGGTTCGGCCTCTCGTGGTGGGACGCGCTGATCGTCGCGTCGGCGCAGGCAGCACGGTGCGCGCACCTGCTAACCGAGGATCTTCAACCTGGCCAGGACTTCGGTGGCGTGGTTGTCGTCAATCCGTTCCTTACCGAACCAGCCGAGGTGCTGACGGCCTGAAGGACCGCGTTACGCCTCCACCGACGTCGTCGGCTAAAATGCTGGGCGCAACGGAGGTGCAGGATGTACAAGCAGGTGTTCGGAGCGAAGCGCAAGCCGGGGATGAGCCGCGAGGACTTTGAACGGTACTGGACGACGACGCACGCCGACCTGGCGCGTAAGGTGCCGGGCATCCGGCGCTATGTCATCAACATCGCCGCACGCATCGGCGACGCGGAGCGGGAAATGGCCTACGACGGGTTCGCCGAGGCCTGGTTCGACGACCTGGAGTCGATGCGCGCGTCCGGGCGGTCGGCCGAACTGCGGGCGGTGCGCGATGACGAAAAGAACCTGTTCGACCTTCCGACAGCGTTCGCGGTGATCGTGCAGGAGCACGTGATGATCGGGTGAGGAGTGGGGTGTAGGATTGGCCGATGGGAGCCAGGGAAGACCTCGCACAGTTGGTCCAGACCGTGTCGGACGAGGAGGCTGAGCCTCCTTCGTAGTCTGCAGGAACGGCGCGCGGCGGATCGCGCCTACACCACGGCAGAGGGGCGGCTCGACTGCGGTGCCCTGCTCAAACTGGCCTCAGCGCGCGCCACAAGATCCTGCGGGAGTGGGTATTTGAGGTAGACCTCGACCTGCTTCGAGAGCTTGAAGCCGCTGATGACGACATTGGCGCGTTCATCGATGTGTGAACTCTCCCCCTCGCGCGGGGAGATCTGGTGGGTCAATTTCGAACCGGCTCTCGGGTCTGAAGCCCGCAAGACGCGGCCCGCCCTTGTGGTCAGCTCACTCGCTTTCGAGCATCTACGGGTCCGCGTGATCGTCCCGTTGACCACGTGGCAAGGCCGGTTCGCGCGGCAGGCGAACAAGTTCTTCATCGCGCGTTCGGACGCTAACGGGCTCGACTCCCGACTCAGCCGCGGATGTCCTGCTGCTCCGCGGCATCTCGCTCGAACGGGCCATCGACCGCATCAGCGAGCTTGATAGACTCGCGGTCCAAGAGATCGCCAATGGTTGTGCGCTCGTTGTCGATGCGGGCACATAGCTCACTCGGACTGTGTGCGCCTACTCTCCTGTCATGCGGCGGGGATCGAGGATGCGGTCGAGGTCAGCTTCGGGGAGGATGCCTGCTTCGAGGGCGACTTCACGTATGGAGCGGCGGCTGCGGAACGCCTCGTTGGCGAGCTCGGCGGCGCGGTCGTAGCCGATGACGGTGGCGAGGGGGGTGCCGATGCTGAGGCCATGCTCGACCATGCGCGGGCCCTCTTCCGTGGCTTCGAGCCCCGCCACGCACTTTTCAGCGAACACGCGGGCCGCGTTCGTGAGCAGAGAGATTGACTGCAGCAGGTTATGGGCAGCCACGGGCATCATGGTGTTCAGTTCGAAGAAGCCCCATTGTCCCGCCATCGCAATCGTCGCGTCGTTGCCGACGACCTGCGCGGCCACCTGGACAACGGCCTCGGGGATCACCGGGTTCACCTTGCCGGGCATGATCGAGCTGCCGGGCTGTAGCGCGGGCAGGGCGAGTTCGTAGAGGCCCGCGCGGGGACCGCTGCCCATGAGGCGGATGTCATTCGCGACCTTGACGAGCGAGATGGCAATCGTGCGCAGGAGGCCGCTCGCCTCCACCACAGCATCGATCGTTGATTGCGCCTGGAAGTGGTTCCGTGTTTCGCGGAGTTGCACGCGTTCGAATTGCGACACATAGGCGAGGGTTCGGGCGGCGAATTCGGGGTGAGTGTTGACGCCTGTGCCGACAGCGGTGCCGCCGAGTGCCACCTCGCGCAGCGCTTCGGAGGCAGCCGTGGCGCGACGGCGCGCGCGTTCGATCTGTCCGGCGTAGCCTTCGAATTCCTGTCCGAGACGGATCGGCGTGGCGTCCATGAGGTGCGTGCGGCCCGTCTTGACGACAGAGTCGAACTCGACGGCCTTCTGCCTCAGGGCCGTCTCCAGGGCGTAGAGCGCGGGCAGGAGCTCTTTCTGGATGCCCGACACGGCCGCCAGGTGGATGGCCGTAGGGATGACATCGTTCGAGGACTGCCCGCGGTTGACGTGGTCGTTCGGATGCACCGGCGCGTAGACTCCACGCGGGCCGCCTTCGAGCAACTCGTTCGCGCGATTGGCGATGACCTCGTTGGCGTTCATGTTGGTCGATGTGCCCGAGCCCGTCTGGAAGACATCAACGACGAACTCGGCGTCCCACGCACCGGCTGCGACTTCCGCCGCGGCGGTCGCGATCGCGTCCGCGATGGAAGCATCGAGCAGTTCCAGGTCGCGGTTGGCCAGCGCGGCGGCGTGCTTTACGAGCCCGAGGGCGTGGATGAATCCGCGGCCGAGGCGCTCGCCACTAATAGGGAAGTTCTGCGCCGCGCGTGCGGTATCGATGCCGTAGTAGGCGCCCGCGGGCACCGCGAATTGGCCGAGTGCATCGTGTTCGATGCGCGTTTCTCCGCTGCCTGGCATGGTTCCACTGTAACAGCCGCGCGGCGCCCCGGCCTCAGGCGGGCAACGAATCGAGGAACCCGCTCACGGCTTCGTTGAAGGCGGCGGGCTGGTCGATATTGGCCGCGTGGCCGGCATCGGCCAGGAGGACCTTGCGGGCGCCGGGGGTCTTATTCGCCATGTAGCCGGTGGCCCCGAGGAATGGCTGATCGTTTTCGCCGGCGAGGACGAGCGTGGGCACGGCGATGGATTCGAGCGATTCGATGACGCGCGAATCGAACTGGGCGAGCATGCCGCGGGCGGCCAACGCCAGGCCGGTGGCTGAGCGGTGGCTCGCGATGCGGACCTCCGCGCCTGCGCCGAGGGCTGCGAGCCCCTGAGTTTCGAACGCGCGGGCCCTCTCTTCGGAGATTCGGTTCCAGCCTTCGCGCGCGGTTGGGTTGCGATAGCCGGGGCCTGTATCGAAGAGCATGAGGGCGCGCACCATCGCCGGGTGGACGACGTTGAAGGCGAGCGACATGTATCCGCCGAGGGAAAGACCGCCGATGACGGCGCGGTCGACGCCGCAAGCCGCGAGGATGGCCGCCATGTCGGCGACGGTTGCGGCTTCGGAATAGAGCGAAGGGTCAGCCGGGCTATCGCTTTCGCCGTGGCCGCGCATGTCCCACGTGATGACGCGGTAGCGGGGGGAGAGTGCCTGCACCTGGCCGCGCCACATCTGCTTCGTGGCCGAATAGCCGTGGCTGAGGAGGATGGGCCGGCCGCTACCTTCGTCTGAGTAGGAAATCTTCACGCCGTCGCGGTCGATGTAGGGCATGAGAACCCGCCTTTGCTGGTGGTGGTGGCATTCTACCGGCGGGGGCGTGTCATCGCTCGGCGGGGCGTTCGGGGCAGGCGGCGCAGCGGGCCAGGGCCTGGTCCGGGGGAGGGGTAGCGACGCCGGCGGTGGCGAGCATCGAACGCAGGCGCCACAGGGGCAGACCGACCACGCAGCAATAGCAGCCATCGAGCGCTGCGACGGTGGGCACGTCGTCATCCTGGATGGCGTACCCGCCCGCCTTATCGAGCGGGCGTCCGGAAGCGACGTAAGCGGCGATCGCCTCATCGCTGAGCGGGGCGAGTGTGACGTGTGCGCGGCTGTACCCCACCTCCGCGTCATCGCCCCGCACAACGGCCAGGCCGGTGACCACGAAGTGGGGCGCGCCCCGCAGCGTCCGAAGCGTGGCGGCGGCCTCGCCCGGACTATCGGGCTTGCCGTAGGAGCGGCCGTCCCGGAAGACGATGGTGTCGGCGCCGATGACGATGGAGCCGGGAGGAGCCTGCGCCGCCACATGGCGCGCCTTGTCGCGCGCGAGCCGTTCGCAATCAGCGATGGGGTCGGCGGTAAGTTGCTCGGCGATAGCGGCGGGCAGCACATCGAACACAGGGACGAGCGCGGCGAGCAGTTCGCGGCGGCGAGGCGACGCGGAGGCGAGGATGACGCGCGTCATGGGGAGGATGCGCCGTCAGTGCCGGCGTCGGCGAGGCTGAGGCGCGACACGCACTCGATATGGCCGGTCTGCGGGAACATGTCGAGCGGGGTGACCCAATCGAGCCGGTAGCCGGAATCGACGAGGACGCGCAGGTCGCGCGCCAGCGTGGCCGGGTTGCAGGAGACGTACACAACCACGGCGGGCCGGAAGCGGCCGATGGCGGCGAGCACTTCGGGCGCGCAACCCGGACGGGGCGGGTCGAGGAGGACGGCGTCCGGGGAGGCATCGAGCAGCGGGAGGAGGTGCTCGACTTTTCCGGCGCGGATTTCGACGTTCGGCGTGGAGGCGATGTTGGCGAGGGCGTCGCGGGCGGCACTGTGCGATTCCTCGATCGCGATGACTCGTTCGAATCGCTCCGCGAAGATGACGGCGAAGGTGCCGACGCCGGCGAAGGCATCGACGAGCAGGCGGCCCGATGGCGGGAGCGCTTCGCCCACGAGGCGCACCATCTCTTCGGCCTGGGCACTGTTCACCTGGAAGAAGGCGGACGCGCTCACCTGGAAGCGGTGACCGGCGAGTTCCTCCTCGTAGGCGGCCTGGCCGGATGGCAGTGCGGCTTCCGGGACGGCGGGGCTCATGAGGAAGCTCCCGGTGGCGGCGTTGTGCCGCAGTTGGATCTGGTGCAGGCCGCGCCCCTTGCCCTGCAACGCGGGCAGCACTTCGTTGACCCATTCGTCGGCGATGGGGCAGCTTTCCACCTTGAGGAGGCGGCGGCCGCGGCGGGTGATGAAGCCCACATCGCCGTATTTCCTGCCCGTCGAAAAGCGCACGTGGTTGCGGTAAGCCCACGGGTCGCGGGCGGCCACGACGGGCCGGACGACGGCATCATCCAGGCGGCCGATGCGCCGCAGTTGCTCGCGCACGATGGCTTCCTTGGCGGCGACCTGGGCGGCGTAGGACATGTGTTGCAGTTGGCAGCCGCCGCATTCGCCGAAGATCCCGCACCGCGGATCGACGCGGTCGGGTGATGGCTCGATGACACGAGTGACGACGGCTTCGAGGTAGTCGGGGTGGGCGCGTTCGACCTCGGCTTCCACCAGTTCGCCGGGGATGGCGTAGTGCACGAAGACGACGCGCCCGTCCGGGGCGTGGGCGAGCATCGCGCCGCCGAACACGGGCGCTTCGATGCGCAGCACCAGGCGCTCCCGTTCGGAGTCGGGCAAATCGAAGCGTTTGTGCTTGCGTTTGTGCGGGGGCATGGTCCCAGCTTAGAAACGAAGCGGGGCATGGGCGAATTGGGGCGGCGAGGGTCGCGCTTCGCTTGCCGCGCGGGGGGCGCTGGCCCTACCATCGACGAGGTTAGTTCCGCGCGGCCCCGTGGTGTAGCGGCCTAACATGCCACCCTGTCAAGGTGGAGATCGGCGGTTCGAATCCGCTCGGGGTCGCCATAACCCACTGCCCATCACGCTGGGACCTTCGGCTGATCGAGCTCGATCAGCCGATCGCCGTCATCGAGCAGTTCTCGTTGCGCCCATTGGAGGACTTCTTGCTCCTGGCTGAAGAGGATCACCTGCGTGGACGTGCTCAGTTCGTGCAATGCCTCCAGCACCGCGACACGTCGATCGCGATCGCAGGACGCAATTACGTCGTCGAGGATCAGCGGACAGGGCTCAACGCCGCGTGTCAGGTGCCGGGTCATGGCAACCCGCAGTAGGAGATAGAGCTGCTCCGCAGTTCCATGCGAGAGCAGTTCCGCAGGTCGCCATGACCCGCCGGCGCCCCGTACCTCCACCGTGAGCGTCTCTGGATCGACGCGGCAATCGTCGTACCGGCCTCCCGTAATGCGGGAAAGCCACTCTAGAACCGCCGAGCGCAGCACCGGCGCGACGTTACGGTGCACGCGTCCCTGAGCATCTTCGAGGAACCGAATCGTCAGCTGAAGGGTACGATCGAGGGACTCTACCCGCTCACGCTCGACGCGCGCCACAGCCAGCTCTTCCTCCGCGATCGCGACATCCGGCAGCGCCGCGGCGAACTCGCGCAGCTCGCCGCGCGCGTGTTCCCATTGGCCAAGTGCAGCGGTCGCCTCATCCCGCGACGTGACCTCGCGAGGTCCTGGTTGGGTGGCGCGCGCCGCGATCAATTCACCTGGCTCGACCGCGGCAGCGAGCAGCTCCGCGTGGGCGCGGAGCTGCTGCGCGTCCTGCTCCAGCGATTCGACCGAGCCACCGTCGAGCATCGATTGCAACTCGCCCCACCCCTGCATCGCGTGGTCCTGTTTGTCCAGCTGAGCGTGGCGTGTGCGTTGCCACCTCGTCAGCGCGTCGACGAGGTGCTGGGGTGTCTCACCCACGGCACTGACGGAGGCCGCCGCTTCTCGCAGCCGCGCGAGCGCGCGTTCTCGCGTCTCATGCGCCTCCCGGATCCGGAGTTGCTGCATTTGCGCGGCCTCGACGCGAGCCTCGGCCTCGCGCTGACGAGCGTCGAGAACGGCGTTCGTAGATACGGCGGCGCCTCCATCGACAGCCGACCAAACCGGGCGGGTGAAGCCCCAGAGCGCGATCCCGAAGCCGAGGCCCAGTCCGAGTACCCCAGGCAGCATCGGTCCCAAGGCGATCGCGAGCAGCCCGACGACAGCGGTCGCTGCGCCGACTGCGACCAACCCACGCGGACGCCGCCGGAGGGCGAGTGGCTCGGCGAGGACACGCGGTTGGTCGCGCAGCATCGCCGCCTGTTGGTCAAGCTCTGCGAGAGTCGGCCCTAGCCACTCGGGGATCGGTGGTCGTTGCTCCCATCCGTGCAGCGCGGTGGCGACGGTCTGTGCGGAATCCTCGTCGTGCCGGGGGGCGGGCGGCGAGCCGCCCGGGAAGCCGGACGCAAGCACGTGCGCGCGTTCGAGCCGCTCGCCTACCCGTCGTGCGGCGATCTCGGCGACGACCGCCTCAAGAGCCGCAGCACGCGCGTCGCACTCGCGATAGCGGGTCTCGAATTGCTCAACGCCCGCGACCCGGTTCAGGTACTCCTCGTGCTTCGCACGCGCATTCCTGAGCGTGGCATCCGCTCGTTGCTCGCGGTCATGGCTCGTGCGGAGCGGCTTGGCCGAGTTCGACCGGTTCAGTCCCACTTGCGTAGATTGAAAGTCCCTGAGCCGAGTCAGCGCAGCGGCGGCCGTCTGGTCGGTCCCAGCCGTGGCCGCCGCTCTTTGCAGCTGTTCTTGAAGCGACGGCGCGCGCTCGTGATCCAGCAGGCCGAGCACGTCCGCCTGGCGCACGCACGCGGTACTGAGGAACGACCGGCGGTCCAAGCCAAGCCATTGCGACCCGTCGGGGGCACCCTCATGCATGATATCGCCGGAGTAGTCGCGACCGGCGATATCGACGTCGCGCGCGGAGCAATCGACACGTCCGTCGAGGTCGTGACGCAGCTCGACCCGTCGGCCGTCTTGCAGACAAACGACTGCGCCGACCTCCCACCGATCGCCGTCCCAGGGGCGGTGACGCTTGGCGAAATCACTGTCCTCGCGACGCGGTTGACCGCGGCCCCGCCGCACGCCGCAGAGGCCGGTGTAGATCGCCGCGTGCCATGAGGACTTGCCCGCCTCGTTCGTTCCGAACACGACGTTCATGCGCGGCGCCAAGTCCAGCGACTCGCCCTCGATGGGCCCGAACGCATAGGCGGTGACGGATTCGAAACGAATCACAGCACCTCGAGATCGTTGCGCCCCGCCATCGCCCGTAATCCCGTGACGAGCGCCCTGCGGCGTTCATCCTCTTCGAGCTGCGCGTCGCGCATGTCGCGCGCAAACTGCCCGCGGACCGTCGCTTCCTGACTGATAGCTTCGATGTCGTAGGCGACAGAGAGCGCACCGGTCCTGATCATCACCGCGTCAAACTGTGAAATGGCGTCGCGGAGGTCTGTCGGCTGCAGCTCCGCATCGGGGTCCAGTTCGCCCTCAAGCGTGACCCGCGCCACGCCCTTCAGTCCCGCCACCAGCTCACGAAGCCGCGCGCGAACCTCCTCGCGCGAACGACAGCCCGTTACGTCCAGTGCTACGTCGTGAGCCGTCCGCTCAGCGACGACCCGTCGCTCGCGCATTACGCCGCCGTCGGGCGCGATCGTCGCGATCACGGCACCCCGATCGCCGTCTTCGCCAAACGTAAGTGCTACCGGATTGCCGGGATAAGTGTGTCGCCCGGCGTCGCGCGGTCGGTGGTAGTGCCCCAGGAAGGCGTGATGCAGACCCGCTTGCTCGATCTCTAGCGCGTCAAAGGGCGCGTGCGGCTGCTTACCGTCCTCTTGATCGCTAAGCCACGAGCGTTCAGCACCATGAAAGAGCGCGACGTGCACACCCTCCCCTTCAACACGAAAGCCGTCGAGGAAGTCGCGTGTGTTCGCCGGCGCGAGGTGCGCGCCGCCCCACAGAGTCAACCCGTCGGCGAGGGTCACGGGCTCGAGGCGCCCCGACCGGAAGACGTGAACGTTCGGGCTCCAGCCATCCGTGGCATAGAGGCTCCGCGGCCCGAACCAATCGTGGTTCCCGGGCGCCAGGAAGACCGGCGTTGGGTTCAGCTCTGCAAAAGACTTATGAAGGAAAGCCGCGGTGTCCGGAGTCACGAGCTCGTGCTCGTACAGGTCGCCGCCGCAGAAGAGCGCGTCGGCGTGCACTTCCCCGACGAGCGCGACGATCCGCCGGAGCGCGTCGCGCAGCTCCTGTCGCCTCCGCCTGGCCGCGTCGCCCGTCGCGCCGGTCCATGCGAACGGTGCGTCGAGGTGGAGGTCCGCGAAGTGAACGATCTTCATCGCGAACTACCATAGCCTCGCCAACCGCCAACAGAATGGAGTCCGCGCATCCACCGGGCGTCGCCCCGCGCGGCGCGACGGAGCGACCCGACGGGCCAGCAGGCAGCGGAACCAGCGGTGGCGCTTGCGCAGATGGGGACGCACACGATTGAGTCATAATGCGTGGGTACACCGCTTCGATCCACTTGATGACCCTGGATCCCCGCATTCGGACCGCTCCACGCGCCCACCGGGCAGCATGCGGTAGGGCCCGTGAGGCTTCGGGCGTAGCCGCACCACGACGGGAGTCTCGGATCGCGGTGGGCTGGCGATCGGCCGTCCCTGGCCGACGCGAGCGCAGCCGCCCGCGCAAGCCACGCTCATCCTGGCCAGCGATGAAGGCGGCTTCGTAAACGGCCGCTAGCTGGTGGTGGATGGCGGGATGAACGCGGACGCGCTCAAGGGCTGAAGGGCGCGGGGCGGGCGATTCCGTCATCATAGGGGCGCGGCGCGACGGCCCCCGCGGGGAAGCGGGTGCGGCGGCGAGGAGACGTGCGATGGCGGCGAGGACGGGCGAGGAGTTCCTCGCGGGCCTGCGCGATGGACGCGAAATCTGGCTGGGCGGGGAACGCGTCGCGGACGTGACGGCGCACCCGGCGCTGTGCGGTGCGGCGCGGTCGGTGGCGGAGCTGTTCGACCTGCAGCAGCGCGAAGCGAGCCGTTGCCTGATGCCCGATGAGGAAACGGGTGAGCCCATCAACATCTCGCACATGATCCCGCGTTCGCGCGAGGACCTGGAGCGGCGCCACATTTGCCTGCGCCTCGCGGCCGAGCACTCGGTCGGGATCCTGGGGCGTTCGCCGGACTATATGAACGTCACCTTCGCGGGGTTCGCGGGCCACAACGGGCCGTGGGCCGCGAGCGGGAACGAGCAGGGCGCGGCCAACCTGGTCGCTTACCAGAAAGAGCTGCGGCGGCGCGACCTCGTGCTCACGCACACGCTCATCCACCCCACCATCGACCGCGCGCAAGGCGATACGCCCCTGCCCGGCAACGAAGTGTCGCTGCGCAAGGTGGGGGAGACGGCGGGGGGCATCGTTGTGCGGGGCGCGCGCGTGCTGGCGACGCTTGCGCCCTTCGCGGACGAGATAGCGGTCTATCCCGGGCACTCGCTTGCGCCCGGCACGGAGGCGTTTGCGCTCAGCTTCTCCATCCCCGTGGCGACTCCGGGGCTGAGGTTCCTCTGCCGGGACAGTTACGCCACGGCGCCGGACCGCTTCGACCACCCGCTTTCGAGCCGCTTCGATGAGCAGGACGGCTTCGCGGTGTTCGAGGACGTGGAGGTGCCGGGCGAGCGGGTGTTCATCGATGGCAACCTGGACGTGCACAACAAGGTGATGGCCACCAGCTGGAGCCCGAACATCACGCATCAGACGACGATCCGCGCGCACACGAAGCTCGAGTTCGCGCATGCCCTTGCATCGCGGCTGGCCGAAGCGCTGAACGACACGCGCCCGGCCACAACGCAGATGCTCGGCGAATTGTGGAGCTACGCCGAGTTCGCGCGGGCCGCGATCCTCGCGGCGGAAGTGGGCGCACGGGACTACGGAGACGGGGCGTGGTTCCCCGATGGCCGCCCGCTGACGGCGCTGCGCGCGACCCTGCCCCAGTGGTTCCCACGCGTGAACGAGATCATCCAGCTCATCGGCAGCCACAACCTGCTGGCGGTCGCCTCTTCGGGGATGCTGGCGGACGCGGGGCTGCGGCCGCTCATCGACCAGTACCTGCGCGGGGCGGGCGAAGTAGGGGCCGAGGAACGCTCGCGCCTGTTCCGGCTCGCCTGGGATTTCTGTGGCAGCGCGCTCGCGAACCGCGTGGAGCTCTACGAGCGCTTCTACCTGGCGTCTGGGCCGCGCAACTTCGAGATCGCCCAGAAGACGGCCGACTGGAGCGTGGGGCGCGCGCTCGTGGACCGCTTCATGAAGGATGACGGCTGACGATGGTGGCCGCCGCGTGAGCGAGCTGCTATTCGAAGGCTGCGCGGTGGCTTGACACAGCTCCGTTGCGCTCTAACCATTGCCCGACCGGGGCGGCAGAAAGCCGGCCCTCACCTTCCAGGAGTAGGCATAGATGGCAGAACTCGACACGGTCGCGGACCAGTTCGCGAAGGACCTCATCGCTCAGAACATCGCCGGGCTGATGATGACGTTCACCCCGGTAGGCATGGGCAAAGCGATGGCGATGCAAGCGCAGATGCAGGCCAACCCGCGGCCGCCGGCCACCGGCTACGAAGTGCGCATGGCCGGCGAGGACGGCGACGACAAGGTCGTCGAGATCGTCATGAAGAACCCCGAGGGCGAAGGCGTGATCGTGACGAAGTGGAAGGATGTTGCGGGCGCCTGGAAGTGCGATGACATGGCGATGAAGGCGTAGACGCCGCCGGCCAACGGTAGTTGGCCGCTTTTCGCCGGTCCACACGCGCTCCCGTGGGGGCGGTGAAGGCGCTGGTTCCGATGAAGCGCCCGCCCCTACCATGGATGTGATGGGCAGGATGTCGTATACCGGGGCCAGGCCGCTACCGCTCCAGCGTCGCGTGCAGCGCTTCGTGCTGGTGGGCTGGAATTTCGTCGTCATCTACCTGGGCTACAAGCGTCTACAGCGCAAGAAGGGGCTGGTGGGCGAAGAGCGCGAGCGGCTCTACGCGCGCCAGCACCAGCGCGCAGCGGAGCGGATCTACCGGCTCTCCACGAAGATGCAGGGGTTACTCATCAAGACCTGCCAGTTCATCAGCAGCAGGGCGGATGTGGCGCCGCCCGAATACGTGGCGGTGCTCGGCCGCCTGCAGGACCGGGTGCCTCCGCGGCCGTTCCCGGAAATCGACGCGCAGGTGCGGCGGGAGCTAGGGGCGGGCCCGGATGAAGTCTTCGATTGCTTCGAACGCATTCCCGTGGCTTCCGCATCGTTGGCCCAGGTGCATCGCGCGCGTACGAAGGACGGCCGCGATGTCGCCGTGAAGGTGCAGTACCCCGGCATCGACCGCGTCGTCGAAACCGACCTGCGCAACCTCTCGATCCTGGTGCGCATCCTCGCGCGCATCGAAAAGGACTTCGATTTCCGCATCCTGATGGAAGAGGTGCGCAGGTACGTGCCGCGCGAACTGGATTTCGTGCTCGAAGGGCACAGCGCCGAGCGCGTCGCCGCCGAGCTCGCGCATCGGCGCGACGTGCGCGTGCCGGAGATAGTCTGGGAGCACAGCGCGCGCAGGGTGCTGACGCTGGAGTACATCGACGGCATCAAGATATCGGACACGGCGCGACTGGAAGCAGTGGGCATCGACCCGAACCAGGTGGCGCTGATAATGACGGAGGCCTACTGCGAGCAGATCCTGGTGCACGGCTTCTTCCACGCCGACCCGCACCCGGGCAATCTGCTGGTGCTCCCCGGGCCGGTGGTCGTGTTCATCGACTTTGGGCTCTGCAAGGAATTGCCCGAGGGCTTCCGCCGCAACTACGCGCGCCTGATCGTGGCGATTATCGCGAACGACAACGCGGGCATGGTCGCGGCCTTCCGGGCGCTCGGCTTCAAGACGCGCTCGGATGACCCGCAATCGCTTGTCGCGCTGGGCAAGTCGTTCTTCGAAGTGGGCGGTCCGGAAGCAAAGCCCTACGTGGACGTGGATGTGATGCCGGAGGTGAACGAGCGGCTGGCGCGCATCCTCAAGAACAACCCGGTGACGGAGGTGCCGGCCGACGTGCTGCTCATCTTCCGCGTGATTGGCCTCATGAGCGGCCTGCAGAAACGGCTCGACAGCCGCGTGAACATGGTCGAAACGATCACTCCCTACGCGGAGGCCGAAGCGGCCTTCGCGGGCGCGGGCGAAGCAGCTGGCTAGCGGGCCTCAGTTGGCCTCGCTCGGCATGAGCGGCCCAAATACGACTTCTGCCGCATCGCCGAGTTCCGCGCGCCCCAGGTAGGCGAGGGCGGCCCCCTGGACGGCCACGATGAGCAGCAAGCCGCCGATGAGCAGGCCCCGAAAGGCGCCGCGACGCCGCTCATCTGCACGCAGGCGCGAAGATTCGCGTTCGATTTCACGGCTGAAGTACACGCGGTCGTAGTCGCGCCGCACAACGGGCCGCGAAAGCACGGAATAGGCTTCGTTGAGGCGGCCCAGCACGCCGGCGCCCAATTCATCTTCGCGAAGGTTGACAGCGAGTTCGTCCGAGAGACGCGCGTAGGCGCTCTCGATGCCGGCGAGGTCGGCGGTGGGCGGTACGTTCAGGATTGCGTAGTAGTCGATGATGCGGGCGCTGGCCATGGCGATGCCTCTAGTGATAGAGACGGCACTCTGCACCCGATCCCAAAGGGCATCCGACTAACATTCACATGCAAGATGTGAGGCCTGCGATGTAGTAGCGCACCTGGGTGATGGGTGCCTGTCGTTCGATGGGGGCGCCGCCGAAGACGTGCGCGAGGATGAACATGTTGAGAATGCCGGTGATGGCGGTTGCGCAGATGCCGACGTGGTCCTGGCGGAACATGCCGCTTTCCATGCCTCGCCGCAGGATTTCATCCAGGGGGTGGCGAACCTGTTCGCCGAGGGCCTGGGAGAAAGCGGCCATGGGTGCGCCGCCGAGCCCGAAGACTTCGCGCAAGACGAGCGCGATGATCTCTTCCTGGGCGAGGAAGTGGTCCAGGTAGCGTTCGCAGTAGGCCTGAATCTGGGCGGCGGGCGGGGCATCGGCGGGCAGGCCGGAACGAATGGCCTGGGCCATTTCTTCGAGGATTTGCCGGACAATGCTGCCGTAGAGGCGCTCTTTGGAGCCGAAGTAGTAGTAGATCATCGGCTTGGTGGTCTGGGCATCGAGGGAGACTTCGCGTAGCGAAGTGGCCGCGTAGCCCTTCTGCGAAAAGTGGCGGAGGGCGCTGGCGAAGATGCGGTCGCGCACCTCGGCTTCGCGGCCGATGACAGTGGCAAACGTGGACACGGCGGCTCCGATGGACGGCGATTCGCAGGCGCGGGGGCACGCGGCCGGCCCGGCGAGTATAGCGCCGGTTTACTTATGGTTCATGTTTGCCGTCCTGGCGGTGGTCGAGGTATCCTGTCGTGAGCCCTTTAAGCTAGTCCTGAGAGGCTGGCAAGGGAGGAGGCGCCGGGTGGCGCACTGGTTCTTCGCAACTTTTTCGCGCGCCTGCCCTGGGCCGGGGGAGGCGTTTTCCATTGGCGGCCCACCATGACGATGGAAGCGCTCCTCGGGCCGGCGGAGATAGCGCGCACGCTGCGGCGCCTGGCGCATGAGATCATCGAGAACAACCGTGGGCCGGAAAACCTGGTGCTCGTGGGGTTGCTCAGCCGCGGGTACCCGCTTGCGAGCCGGCTGGCTCTCGCCATCGAGGAGTTCGAAGGCAGCGCCGTGCCGGTGGGCCGCCTCGACATTGGGCTCTACCGCGACGACGTGGCCCACCGCGCGGCGCCGCCACGACTGCGACCAAGCGAGATCCCGGCGGACATCGACGGCCGCACGGTCGTGCTCGTCGATGACGTGCTCTTCACGGGCCGAAGCATCCGCGCCGCGCTCGATGCGCTGCTCGACTTCGGCCGGCCCGCGCGCGTGCGCCTCGCCGTGCTCATCGACCGGGGGCATCGCGAATTGCCCATTCGCCCCGACTTCGTAGGGAAGAACATCCCCACGGCGGCGTTCCAGTCGGTGCGGGTGCACGTCGCAGAGGTGGATGGCGAGGACGGCGTGTACGTCTTCGATAAGGAGGCGAGCCATGCTTGAGCTGACGGAAGAAGTACGGGCGGCGGATGCAGCCGGCGGGGCCGGGCGCTGGCGCTGGAAGGACTTGCTCGACACCGACGTGCTCGATGCGGCCGATATCGAGCTGATCATGTCCACAGCCGATGCGATGCACGAGGTGCGTTCGCGCCCGATGGCGAAGGTGGCCAGCCTTCGCGGCGCAACGGTGATAACGCTCTTCTACGAACAGAGCACGCGCACGCGCGCCAGCTTCGAAGTGGCGGCGAAGGCGCTCGGTGCGGATGTGGTGAACCTGACGGCCACGGGCAGCTCCGTGGAAAAGGGAGAGTCGCTAATCGACACGGTGCGGACGCTGGAAGCGATTGGGGCCGACCTGGTGGTCATGCGGCACCAGAGTTCCGGGGCGCCCTACCTGGCCGCACGGCACACGCGCGCGGGCGTCATCAACGGTGGCGATGGCACGCACGCACACCCCACGCAAGCATTGCTGGACCTCTTCACCATGCGCAGGCACCTGGGCAGCGTGGACGGCCGGAAGGTGGTCATCGTCGGGGACGTGCTGCACAGCCGCGTGGCCCGTTCGAACGTGTGGACGCTGCTCGCGGCCGGTGCGGAATTGACACTGTGCGGGCCGCCAACGCTACTGCCGCGGACGCTCGCCGCCGGGGGCGAAAGCGGACGCGTCACGTGCACCACGGATTTCGATGCCGCGCTCGAAGGGGCTGACGTGGTGATGGCGCTGCGCATCCAGAAGGAGCGGGCGGAGAACGGCCTGATCCCTTCGCTGCGGGAGTACATCCGCGGCTACCAGTTGAACGCCCGCAGGCTGGCGCTGGCGGCGCCGGGGGCGCTCGTGATGCACCCGGGGCCGATGAACGAAGGGATCGAAATCGCGCCGGAGATCGCGCACGGCATCGGCTCGGTGATAGAAGAGCAGGTGAGCAACGGCGTGGCCGTGCGCATGGCGGTCCTCTACCTGATGGCGACGGCGAGGGCGGCGTGAGCGAGCGCATCCTCATCCGCGGCGGGCGCGTGATCGATGTGGGTGCGGGCATCGACGAGCGCCTCGACGTGCTCATCGCGGAGGGCGTCGTGGCCCGCATGGGTGCGGGCCTGGCGGCAGAGGGCGCGCACATCGTCGATGCCGGCGGGTGCATCGTGTCGCCCGGGTTCATCGACCTTCATGCACACCTGCGAGAGCCCGGCTTCGAGCAGAAGGGCACGATCGCGACGGAGACGCTGGCGGCCTTGCGCGGCGGCTTCGCGACGGTGTGCGCGATGCCGAACACGAACCCACCATCCGATAGCGCATCCGTGGTCGAGGCGTTGATCGAGCGCATCGCCCGTGACGCGCATGTGCGCGTGCTGCCGATCGGGTGCACGACGCGCGGCCGCGCGGGCGCCGAAGTGGCGGAACTGGCGGAACTCGCGGCGGCGGGCTGCATCGCCTTCAGCGACGACGGCAACCCGGTGGCGAACGGGACCATTTTTCGTAACGCGCTCATGCTGGCGGGTGCGCTGGGGCTACCGATTTCCGAGCATGCCGACGACCCGGGACTGAGCGGCGGCGGCGTGATGAACGAGGGGCGCGTGAGCGAGCGCCTGGGGCTTGCGGGCCAACCCGCCGCTTCGGAAATCGCCGCCATCGCGCGCGACCTGGCGCTCTGCGAGGCGACCGGCGGGCGGCTGCACATCGCGCACGTGAGCACGGCGCGGGGGATCGAGTTGGTGGCCGAAGCGAAGGCGCGCGGGCTGCCCGTGACCTGCGAGGTGACTCCGAGCCACCTGTACCTGACGGAGGAAGCGGTCTTCGGCGACGGGCGCGAGCCGGCGTACGACAGCGCCGCCAAGATCAACCCGCCGCTCCGCACAGAGAGCGACCGGCGCGCGCTCGTGGCGGCTGTAAACGCAGGACTGGTGGACGCCATCGCGACAGACCACGCGCCGCACGCCGTGGAGGACAAGCTCTGCGAGTTCGACGCGGCGGCCTTCGGCATCAGTTGCTTCGAAACCGCGCTGGGCAGCCTCTTCGCGCTGGTGGAACGGGGGGATCTGGAGACGGAAGCGGTGCTGCGCGCGCTCACGCTGGGGCCGGCTTCGGCATTCGGCATCGGGGCGCGGGTGCCCGGGGCGGGGTCGTTGGCCGAGGGCAAGGCCAGTGACCTCGTTGTGTTTGACCCGGCCTGCCGCTGGACCGTGGATTCGACGCGCTTCGCCTCCAGGGGCCGCAACACGCCGCTGCAGGGCCGCGAATTGGCGGGGGTGGTGCGGGCGGTGGTAGTCGCGGGCCGCCTGGCGCTGGCGGAGGAGCATACCCGTGCCTGAGGCGCTGCTTGTGCTGGCCGATGGGAGCACGTTCGCGGGAGCAGCCGCGGGGGAGGGAGGGCGGGCACAAAGGAAAACGGGGTTTCCCACCCCCCCCACCGGGCACCCAAAGAGTACGAACGACACACCCTACC
>JBPCLM010000069.1:0-6974 GCA_051003295.1 Tepidiformaceae bacterium
CGTTCGGTGCGTCCCTCGGCGGCCTCGATCAGCCCGTCGAGCTCCAGGCCCAAGCGCTTGGCGATAGCCGCGTCGTCGCGCAGCTCGCCGACGAGCTCGCGCAGCTCGCGATCGGCGCGGGCCAGGATCATCGCCGCAAGTCAACCAGCGCATGATCCGCCACAGAAGCG
This sequence comes from Tepidiformaceae bacterium, assembly GCA_051003295.1. Taxonomy (GTDB): domain Bacteria; phylum Chloroflexota; class Dehalococcoidia; order Tepidiformales; family Tepidiformaceae. Next base: position 171 of record JBPCLM010000069.1, read on the forward strand.
CACGGCGCGACGGGCCCGCAACGTCCGAGGGAATCCTTCGGCGGACCCCGCCAGCCCGGCGCTCCAGGGGCGTGTCGGGCCTGGTGTTCCGATGTGACAGGGAATACGATATTCCCTGTCACATCATCATCCTCGCGCTGGACGCCGAGACCGCTGAAGGTTGAGCGCCAGCCAGACCGGCACGGGTCGCCCGCACCGGTGGCGGGGACACATTCCCTGTCACATCATCCTGGGAGAACCCGTTGGCCGGGCACGTGGTAGCGCTGCATCAGGGCAAGACGATCGCCGATGCGGCCGACGCGTTCCTGAGCCGCGACATGGCTGTGACGACGCGGCGCTCCTACGCACAGACCATGCACCGCCTCATTGTCGAGCACGGCGCGTTGGCGGTCGCGGCGTTGGATGGCGCGACGCTCGACGCGTTCACGGCGGCGACCTGGGGCCAGTGCGGACCGGCGACCTGGAACCGCCACGTCGCGACGCTGCGGTCCTTCACCGCGTTCACGAGACGCCGAGGCTGGCTCGCCGCCGATCCGGCCGCAGTGCTCGAGCGACGCACCGAACCGGCCGACCGCACCAAAGCGATCACCCGCTCGTCGCTGGAGCGGCTGTTTCGCCGCGACGACGTCGCGATCCGCGAGAGATGCCTTTGGCGGCTGCTGTACGAGACCGCCGCCCGCACGCAGGAGGTGCTCAACGCCGACATCGCGGATCTCGACCTCGACAACAAGCGCCTGCGCGTGCGGCGCAAGGGCGGCGACAGCGACTGGCTGCACTTTCAATCGGGCTCAGCGCGGCTGTTGCCCAGGCTGATCGGCGATCGCGATGCCGGGCCAATCTTCCTCGCCGCTCGCCGTCCGAGCCCGGCCCGAGCACCCGCCTCGCTGGACCGGTGTCCGGTTACCGGCCGTGGCCGCCTGTCCTACGAACGATCGGCTTACCTGTTCAAGCAGCACTCGAGGAAGATCCACACGACCGGCTGGACGCTGCACCAACTGCGCCACTCCGCCCTGACGCACCTCGCCGAAGACGGCGTCAACCTGCCGCTACTGATGGCCAAGAGCGGACACGAGAGCCTGCGCTCACTGCAGAAGTACGCGCGGCCCGGAGCCGAAGCCGTCGCCGCCATGACTGCGGCTCACGATCCCGCGCGTCGCCGACGTTAGGGGTCCCAAGACGAAGCGGCGAGACTCAGACCTACGGCCATGTTCCAGGACAGGAGGACGCCTGGGTTTTCGGAGCTTCCGCAGGCAGCGCGGGGGCCTGATTGCGCGCCGCTCGACGGGACCTTTCCCTCCCCGCTGGCCGTATGACGTCGTGTGGACTACGACGTCATCGCCGGAGCAGTCGTTGTACCTGGCGTGCCGTGCGCGGAGGCCGATAGCGTCGGCCCTGCTGGCAGGCGTCGAGTCGTACACCAACCAGGACGGGGACAGCAGGCGGCAATGGAGGCATCAGATATCGCAGAGCCGGCCGTTGCTCGCTGGCGGTGTTCTCTGACACGCCGGCGCGGAGCGAGCGAGGCGGCCGTCATCCGCGCAGCGCAGGAGGGTTCAGAGGCGGCCGTCGAGGAGCTCTTCGCGCGCCACTGGGGCCAGGCATACCGTGCGGCGTTCCTGGTCACGGGAGATGGGGCCGCAGCTGAGGACATAGCCCAGGAGGCGTTCTTGTCCGCGCTGCGGGCTCTGCCGAGCTTTGACGTGCGTCGACCGCTGCGCCCATGGCTTCATCGGATCGTCGTCAACCGCGCGATCGACTTCTCGCGCGCCCGGGCCTTGCGCAACGAGGTCGCCGCTGATTGCGCCCGCGAGTCGGTGGCACCGGCCAGTGGCGATCCGCGGGCACTGGACGAGGACCTCGCCGCGGCGCTGAGCGTGCTGAGCGCTGAGCAACGGGCAGTCGTGGTGCTGCGCTACCTGCTTGAGTTCACCCCCGGCGAGATCGGCAAGATGCTCGATCTGCCACGGGGCACCGTCAACTCGCGGCTGCGGCGCGGACTGGATGCTCTCGGCGACGTCATCGAGAGCGAGCACCGATGAACGAGCGGGAACTCCGTGACGCGCTGCGCAGCGCGGTTGATGATGACGCCGGCGCTCGGCAGCGTTCCTGGCGCGTGGTGCAGGCAGCGTACGCGAGCTATGCGCCACGCCAGCGCCGACGGCGTGTTCCTCGTGCGGCGCTGGCTGTGGCGGCTGCGCTGGTGCCTGTGGCCGTCGTCGGGGGTGTGGCCGCCGCTGCCCCGCGTAGCGCGGTCGGGCATCTGGTGCGATCGGTACTCGGGGTGGGCGAGCAGCACGCGCGTCCGGCGCTCGTGAGGCTGCCGGGCGCAGGCCGGCTGCTCGTCCAGGCTGGCGAGAGTGCCTGGGTGGTGTCTGCCAATGGCACGAGGCGGCGCCTGGGCGCCTACTCCGGGGCCTCGTGGTCGCCACATGGGCTGTTCGTGGTCGCGTGGCGCGGCCACGAGCTGACGACGCTTGACCCCGGCGGCCGGGTGCGATGGTCGCTGGCGCGGCCCGAGCGCGTGGCGTTCGCGCGCTGGGGACCGGTCGACGGTTTCCGCATCGCCTATCTCGCCGGTGGCGAGCTGCGCATCGTCAACGGTGACGGGACCGGTGACCACCGTTACGGCGCGGCCAGACGGGACGTGGCACCGGCGTGGCGGCCAGACAACACCCACGTGCTCGCCTACGTCGACCAGGCAGACCGGGTCAACGTCGTCGCGGTCGACTCGCGCGAGCTCCTGTGGCGCAGCCCGCGGCTGCCCGGAACCATCCAGCTGGCGTGGTCGCCAAACGGACGCCGCCTGCTCGCGGCTACGCGCCATCGCCTCGTCCTGTTCGACGGCTCTGGGAGGCGGCTGGTCACCCACGCGGTTTCCGGCGCGCAGATCAGACAGGCCGCGTGGGCGCCGCGCGGGCCCGTGATCGCCGTCCTGCGGTACTCGGCTTCGATAGGCCAAAGTGAGGTCGTACTGGCGGACGCTGGGCGCGCGCTTCGCGGGCGGGTGCTGTTCAGGGGACCGGGACGCTTCGGTGCCCTGGCGTGGTCTCCCACCGGCGCCAGGCTGCTGATCGGCTGGCCGCAGGCCGACCAGTGGCTGTTCCTGCGTCCGCGGGGCGGCGGACGGCTCGCCGCGGTGGCGAATATCGCCCGGCAGTTCATGCCGGGAACCACGAGTCCGGTCTTTCCGCGCTCGGTGCAGTGGTGCTGCAGCGAGCCGCCTCGCAAGGGCCCGTAGACCGTACTCGGACCTTTGACGCGCACGGCCGCGTATGTCGTGCATGCACCGCAGATGGACAGCCGCCGCATGTGGGCTGGTGTGCGCGAGCCTCGCAGCATGCGCAGCTGACGCCGGGCGACCGGCCGCGCCGCCGCCGGCTGCGGCCTCGGCCATCGTCGGCTGTAGCGAAGGCGGGAACAATCCGAACCCGTTGCCGCCGGACTGGAAGGCGACGAGTGTCGTGAGCGGACCACTCACACTCGCCCACATCAAGCAGTACGCCGGCCAACCCGCCAGCGCCTTCGAACCCACACGCGATTCGCTGCGGCGCATAGCCACTGATTCCGGCAGCGACCACGAGCGACGCGCGGCCCGACGGACGCTCGAGCACACCGCGCCCGGCAGCTACGCGGTACACGAGGTCTTTGTGCGCGTCGCGGCCGGGTCTGAAGCGACCCTGTCGGTCGCCTCAGCGCAGCGGTCCTCGGTCGCGCTTATCTACAGCCGCCACGCCCGCAATCAGGAGCGCCCCGGGGCGCCTGGCGCCTATCGCGTGGCCGACGGCGACCAATCCGTCACCTTCCGCGGCTGCTCGAAGGCCGACACCGACTTCCTCGGCGGCATCGTCGTTGCGGGCCCGCGCTGCCTCGCGTTAACCGTCACTAGTCCCGGGCGCCGCCCGGCGCACCTGCGGCTGGCGTTCGGCAAGGACAGCTGCGACACCTCGAAGAGGGCGCAGGTCCACGGACAGCGCTTGCTGCGCCGAACGCCCTATCTGGGCGTGGCCTGTCCTCAGGCGCACTCGATCGCGTGTGACCGCGTAGGACTGGCGGTCTGGCTGAAGCGATCCGCCGCCAGCGTGGCGGCGAAGATCAACGGCCAGTCGCTGAGGCTGCGCGCCGGCCGACTGGACGGCCGCCGACCAACCTATACGGGCTATCTCCAGCCGGCCGGCCTGCTCCACGGACCCCTGGAGGTGACTCCCGACCGCAGCCCGTACTTCTGGCAGGGCAGCCATCCCAAGGACGCCCGAGTACTCCTCCAGATCCGACGGTCGGACGGCTCGATGGACACAGCGTCACTGACCGTCCCACTTCGAGCCGGGTGGGGATAGGGATGGCCAAGGGACATCATCCGCCAATCAGGATGCTGCGCGTCGGGGCGGCGATCGCCGGCTGCGGTCTCGCGGTCGCCGGCTGCGCAACCAGCGCCGAACCCGCGGCCACACAACGAGCACAGCACGCAGGCGGCGCGCCGCAAACCGAGGTCGGTGCCGGCGTGAGCGTCCGCTACCCAGCCGGCTGGCAGCTCATCGCCCCTCCCATCAGCGCCCTGTCCTCTCCCGCCGAGCGCCTGCTACTGACCTCCTACCGCACTCGCCGGGGCGGCAACTGCAGCCCCGACCGCGCCGCGCGAGACCTTCCGGCGGATGGCGCCCTCGTCTACCTGTTCGAGTATCGCCCGCAGCTCGGCGCCGTCTGGCGGCACGTGAACCGCCGCCACTTCCCGCCCCGGCCCAGACGCTTCGCGCTGCGCCGCCGCGACCTGGGCGGCTTTGAATGCTGGCGGGTGCCCAGCTACCTCATCCACTTCCGCGCCGCCGACCGCCCGTTCCAGCTGCACGTCGCGCTCGGCAAGAACGCAACCGCGGCCCGCCGCGCCCAGGTCCTGCGCATCCTCGACAGCCTGCGCTTCACGCCCCTGCCCCCGCCGCCGCCCGACCCCTACGCCGGCTGGCGCCTGCTCACTGACGAGACCGGCGACAGCATCCGCACCCCGCCGCGCTGGCCTGCCGCGGTCACCACCTCTCCGCGGCGCTACAGCCGTCCGCGCACGCTGTTCTTCGCCAGCAACCGTGCCTTGCCAGGGCTGGGGACCTCGCCGCCGCGCCGCACGCGGACCGCCCGGCGCCTCCCGAGTCGCTTCCCGGGGAGCGTATTCGACGCCTTTCCCGACAACGGCGTCCTGCTATGGGTACGCGAAGACCGCAAGGGGCCGGCCTCCGACGCCTTCCCGCCGATACCGCGCCGCCCCTGGCCCCAACCCCGCGACTTCCGATCCGCGCCGACCCATCCCGCGCGCCGCTGGCCCGGGCTGCGATGGGAACGAGCCGGCGGCGAAGCCCAGCGCCACCGCTTCTCCGTCTGGGTCATCAGCGCTTCCGACGCGACCGACAGCGACCGCGCCCTGGCCCGCAAAGCCGCCGGCGCTCTGGCGCTTTCCACCGGCGACTTTCGCGACGCCCGATGCAAACGCGCATGCAAGACCGGATGAAGCGCTCAGCGCTCAGGTTGGTGCTGGCGTGCGCCGTCGCCGCCGTGACCGGTTGCGCCAGTTCGCCGCCCAGCAGCCCGTCGACGTCAACGTCGACGGCCAGCGGGTCAAAGGCCGTCATAGCGGCCAGCGCGTGCCCGCGCACCGCCGGAGGACGCAAGGCGAAGGGGGCGGCCATAGCGCTCGGCGACGGCCCGGCCTACCCCGTCCTGGGCATGCCGGTGGCGCCACCCGCTGCGCTCGGTGTCGTCAACCTGGATGACGACGTTCGGCGCGGCAGCCTGTACCTGCACAAGACGCTTTGGGCGACTAGCCCGGGCGCGCGTGGAACAATCACGGTCCGCGTCACGGCGCTGAGCAGTCGCGCCACCGCCGGGTTCTTCAACGGAGCTGATCCGGACACTGCCACGGCCCTGCGCGCCGCGGTCCAGCCCGAGCTGCGACTGCCGCGCGGGCCCGGCCGTTGGGCCTACACGGTGACCTCCACCGTCCTGCCCGGTCCAGGCTGCTACGCGTTCGACCTCCGCGGCCCCCACGTCAATCAGCGCATTGTCTTCCGCACGATCCTGCGCTCGCGACACCGCGGCGTCGCCAAGCGCGCCATACGACGCACCACCAACGCGAGTCCGCGCCGATTCACGTCGACCGAACTCGAGACCGCATTGCTCACGAACCCCAACGACGAGGCGCGATCGGCCGCGTGCGCAACGGCGACCGTCGAAGACCGGGCGCGGCACACGTTCGGCAGGACACGCGCGCAGTTGTTCGTCTGCACCATCAGACTCATGCGGGCACCGGCACGGGCAGAGGCCTTCGACGTCCAAGTACTACACCACGGCTGCTTCATCGCCGAGCGCATTCGCCGGGGCCAGGCCGCCTACGGCTGCATCCGACCGTAGCCGCCCGCTCGGCTGCTTCACCCTGCCGCAGACCGGGCCATCCAGCGTGGGCGCCCTGCCTGCGGCTATCCGACGTCAGCGCAGACGCCGCCAGAAAGCGAAGTCGTACTTGTCGGTTGGTGCGACGTTCCTTAACGGCACCCCAACTCGGCCCGGGCATGACTTCGCGGCCGTCGCGGATCAGCACCCGTTCGCGCACGTCACAGCCGTTGGTGGTAGTCGACCAGTCCCCGCCGAACCGCTCGCGGCTGTAGCCGGCGAGGGTCCCGGCCGACGCGACCGTAAGGCGCTCGAGGCGCACCCGGGTCTGCTGCACGCCGGGCGGCGCCGGAGGGAACGCGCCGGCGACCGCGGGGAGCACCGCAGCGGTGGCGAGCATCGCGGCGGTCACACGTCGGAGGACGACGGTCG
>JBPCLM010000070.1:0-7464 GCA_051003295.1 Tepidiformaceae bacterium
GTCTACGGGAACATGGCGATCCTGGTGGGCGCAGCCCGCGAGGGGACCGGTGCGGCGTAGGGAGGCTCCAGAAGGGTCGCCCGCGCCGGGCTCATGGCGCGGGGCGCGCCAGCCTGGTCGCCTCCAGGAGCAGACGGAGCGCCGCGTTGACGGCCCGGGCGTCCGGGAACGCTTGCATGATGCCCGCGTCTACAACGACCAGGTTCGTGCCGGCCGCGTACGGCTTCGCGTACGCACCGCGCTGCGAGTGAAGGAAAAAGTCATCGAGGTCGTATTCGGGCCTCAGGTCGTCATCCAAATCGTCATCCGCTGGTTCAAGGCGCTCGCTGTCGTTCATAGGCTCTTCGCTCCCGCGCTGTCAGCTCACGGGCACTGATGATTCTGATTGCGTCTCGCCGATGTGTAACGGCAACAACGAGCAGGCGACCGCTTCCTGCGAGGCCGACGATTAGGAATCGGTCCTCTCGGTCAGAGTTTGCCGGATCGGGGCCGCTTTCACTAAGAGCGTCTCTCAAGACCGAGGCCGCTTCCTCGAACGATACCCCGTGCTTGGCCGCGTTTGCGGCTGCCTTGCGAGAGTCGAATTCGAATTCCACGCGGCGGTCTGTTCGCCTCGCGCTGTTCCGCTACGCGGGTTCGCGGGCATAATGCGCCGAACACAGTTCCCGAAAGGCCCGTACCGCCCATGGCCCGTGACTTCGCCGCAGATATCGCCGACCCGATCGCCCGCGAGGTCGTCGCGAACGTAGGGGTGTGGGTAGACCGCGAAGTGAAACCGGTCGCGAGCGAATACGAGCACGCCGACGCCTACCCGGACCCGCTCGTCAAAGGCATGTCGGAGATGGGCCTCTTCGGCATCAAGATCCCCGAGGCGTACGGGGGCCTCGACCTCTCCTTCGAATGCTACGCTGGCGTGTGCATCGAGCTTGCGCGCGGTTGGATGAGCCTGGCGGGGATCATCAACACGCACGTGCTCGTGGGCTACGCGATCAGCGAATACGGGACGGACGAGCAGAAACACGCCTACCTGCCGCGCCTGGTAGAGCCCGAGATCCGCTGCGCGCTCAGCATTACGGAGCCGGATGCGGGTTCGGACGCGCAGGCGATAAAGACGCTCGCCAGGCGCGACGGCGACGATTACGTCATCAACGGTCAGAAGATGTGGGTCACGAACGGGCACAAGGCGGGGGTCTACCTCGTGATGACGAAGACGGACCCGGCGGCCGAGCCCCGGCATCGCGGGATCACAGCGTTCCTCATCGACCACGACGCGCCGGGATTCACGAAGGGGAAGAAGTTCGACAAGCTCGGCTACAAGGGCGTGGAAACCACGGAACTCTCCTTCGATGACGCGCGCGTGCCGGCCACGGCCGTGCTCGGGGGCCAGGAAGGGCGGGGCTTCCAGCACATCATGAGCGCGCTGGAAGTGGGGAGGATCAACGTGGCGGCCAGGGGCGTGGGGCTGGCGCAGTCGGCTTTCGATGACGCGATCCGCTATGCGCAGAAGCGGGTGGCGTTCGGCAAGCCGATCTTCGAACACCAGGCGCAGCAACTGCGTTTGGCCGAGATGGCTACGAAGATCCGGGCGGCGCGGCTGCTCACGCTCGACGCCGCGCGCAAGAAGGACTCAGGCGTGCGCAGCGACCTCGACGCGGGGATCGCGAAGCTATTTGCGACGGAGATGTGTCAGGAAGTGGTGTTGGACGCGCTGCGCATCCACGGCGGCGTGGCCTACAGCAAAGAACTGCCGCTGGAACGCTATTACCGGGATGCGCCGCTGATGATCATCGCGGAGGGCACGAGCGACATCCAGAAGATCGTGATCGCTAGGAGCCTTGTGAAGGACTACCCGGTTTAGGCGATGCACGATGCACGATTCACGATTGCAAAGGTAGTTCAGAGGAAGACTTATGACGGTGCATGAGGGGCGTGACCGGTTTGGGCGGTACTTCGAGGAGTTCGAGGTGGGCGACGTGTACCGGCACTGGCCGAGTAAGACGATCACGGAAGCGGAGGACCACCTCTTCTGTGACATCACCATGAACCACCACCCGCTGCATTCCGACCGCTGGTACGCAGAGGAGGAGACGCAGTTCAAGCAGAACGTGGTGGTGGGTAACTTCGTGTACTCGCTGGTGCTGGGGATGAGCGTGCCCGATGTTTCGGGAAAGGCGATCGCAAACCTGGAGATCGATACGCTGAAGCACTCGATGCCCACCTTCCACGGCGATACGATCCGGGCGGAGACGACGGTGCTGGATAAAGTTGAATCGCGCAGCAAGCCGGACCGCGGGGTGGTTACGGTAGAGACGCGGGGTATGAACCAGCGCGGCGAGGAAGTGTGCTACTTCCGGCGCAAGGTGCTGGTGCCGAAACGGGACGCGGGGGCCTAGCCGCGGGCGTATGATGGGAGCCATGGACGGTTTCACGGTGGTGCTTTCGCCCGACCCCAACGTGGGCGGGTATTCGGTGAGTGTGCCGGCGATGCCCGGCGCCATCACGGAAGGCGACACACGCGAGGAGGCGCTCGCGGCAGCGGCGGAAGTCATGGCCGCGTGGCTTGAACTGGCCAGGGAACACGGTGACGGCCCGCTGGCAGAAACGCCTGCGCTCGTTGCAGCCGAGGTCGCCTTCGTACTGGGATACCGCGAAGAAGAAGGTTGGGACCGAAGCATCGAGACCACCGTCGTGCGCCCTGCTGTGCTCGCTGGCTAAGTGGGACGCCTCGCCGGCTTCGACACGCGCGAGGTGCGGCGAGTGGCCGAGAGCGTTGGCTGGCGCTATGTCCGCACGACGGGAGACCACTTGCTGTATGAGCGCGCCGGGGAACGGCAGAAGCTGTCGATTCCGAACCACCGGCCGATACGCGAGGGCACGATGAACCAACTGGTCAAGAAGATGGGACTATCGGTGGACGAGTTCCTGCGACTGGCTCGGAAGTAGGGCGCTCGGGTCCGGCGCGACGTTAGCCAGGGTCGCCTCCGGGAAAGCGCATGGCCACGCCTTCCATCTCGAAGCGCGCTCTCAGGCGGCGGCGGAGCTCCGCCTCCACGGTCCAGCCCGCCCCGGGGCGGGTGCCGGCGAGCATCTGGAGCACGGCCTCGGTGTCGCCCTGAGCCCTCACGGAGGCGATGCGCGGCGCCGTCACGAAGTCTCCCGTGCGTTCGGCCACCAGTTGCGACGACACTTCGGCGGCGAGCGCGGCGGCGCGTTCGCTTTCGGCGAACGGTACTTCCATGGTGATGGCGACGTGGTTCAGGCCCGCCGTGAGGTTCGTGGCGACGGTGATGTTGCTGTTGGGGATGCTGTGGATGTTGCCTTCGGCGTCGCGGAGGACGGTGCGGCGGGGGTTGATCTCAATCACTTCCCCTGTTGCTCCGCCGACGCTCACCGTATCGCCGACGGCATACTGGCCTTCGATGAGGATGAAGAGACCGTTGATGACATCCTTGATGAGCGTCTGGGCACCGAGGCCGATGGCGAGGCCCACGACGCCCACACCGGTGATCAGCGCCGAGACCTGCACATCAAACTGGTCGAGGATGAGCGCCGTGCCGATGAGGAGCAGGAAGATCGTAAAGGTCCAATCGAAGGTGGCGAGGAGCGTGTCGGCGCGGCGGCGGACGAGCGAAGGGTCTTCGCGGCGGGCCGCGGAAGCACGCTGGACGGCGCCGATGAGCACGCGGGCGAAGATGCGGTGGAAGAACCAACGCACGACCAGCAGACCAAGGATGATGAGGCCGATGTCGGGGCCGTTGTCGGTGAACCAGTCCTGCCATTCATCCCAGGTGTTCGGGAAGAGGAAGACGGGGCTGAGCATCAAGCGGGGCTCAGCGGGGCATAGCTCTGGAGGAGCCGCTTGATGCCGGCGCCCTCAAAGGCGACCTGGATCTCGACATCGCCGCGATTGACCTGGGTGCTCACGACGGTGCCGGTGCCGAACTTGGGATGGCGCACCTTGTCGCCCGCCACCCACTCGGCGGCCGCGGGGCGGAACTCCTCGCGGGGCGGGGCGATGGCCGCTTCGGCGTAGCTGCGGGTGCTGGAGCCGTGAGGCCGCAGGAGCGACTTTGAGATATCGGCAAGGAAGCGGCTGGCGGGATTAGCCGAGCCGGCGCCCATGGAGTAACGGCGGTAGGCGCGCACCATGTACAGCCGGTCCTTCGCGCGCGTGATGCCGACGTAGGCCAGGCGCCTTTCCTCCTCCATCTGGCGGGGGTCATCGAAGGAGCGGATGTGGGGGAGCACCCCTTCTTCCATACCGATCATGAATACGGTGGGGAATTCGAGGCCCTTGGCGGCGTGCAACGTGATAAGGGTCACGGCTTCGACGCCTTCGCGCATTTCATCCACGTCAGCGACGAGGGCAACGTCCTGGAGGAAGGTGGCGAGGTCGCTGCCTTCGCGCCCGGTCTCTTCGTACTGGCTCATGACGGAACGCAGTTCGAGGACGTTCTCCAGCCGTTCTTCGGACTCGGGGTCGGCATCTTTGAGGTACTGGACGTAGCCGGTCGTGGTCAGGAGCGCATCAAGCAGCTCGGGCAGGGGATGGTCGCGGCGGTCGCGGAGTTGATCGATCGCGAGCACGAACGCGCGCACGGCGGCGGCGAAACGGCCGGTCACGCCACTCAGGGAGGCTCCGTGAGCTACCTGCTCGCAGGCTTCCCAGAGAGAGCCGCCGTTGATGGCGACGGATTCGCGAAGCCGCTGGACGGTGGTCGCACCGATACCGCGCGCGGGCACGTTGATGACGCGCAGGAGGCTCGCTTCGTCCAGGCGGTTGAAGACGAGGCGCAAGTAGGCGATGAGGTCCTTCACTTCGCGGCGCTGGTAGAAGCGCACGCCCCCAACAAGGCGGTAGGGGATGCGGCGACGCACCATCGCCTCTTCGACGGGGCGGGATTGCCCGTTTGTGCGATACATCACGGCGATGTCACCAGCGGGGGTGCCTGCCTGCACGAGGCGTTCGGTCTCTGCGGCGACGAACTCGCCTTCCTCCTCGTCGTTATAAGCCTCATAGGTCGTGATGGCGTCGCCGCCGTCGCGCTCGGTCCAGAGTTTCATCGGCTTGCGGTCGGGATTCTTGCCGATGACTTCGCCGGCGGCCTGGAGAATTGCCCGAGTGGACCGGTAGTTCTGTTCGAGCAAATAGATCGCGCGGTCGGGGAAGTCACGTTCGAAGTACTGGATGTTGCGGACATCGGCGGAGCGCCAGGAGTAGATGCCCTGGTCCGGGTCACCGACGACGCAGATGTTGCGGTGACGTGAGGCGAGGAGACGGGCGAGCTGATACTGCGCGGGGTTCGTGTCCTGGAATTCATCGACGAGGACGTGGAGGTAGCGGCCGGCGTACTTTTCCAGGGTCTCCGCGGAATCGCGCAGGAGGCGGACGGCATCCGTGAGGAGGTCGTCGAAGTCGAGGGCGCCAGCGGAACGGAGGCCGGCCTGGTAGCGCTCGTAAGCGCGGGCGACGACTTCATCGAAGTAGCCGCGGACACGCCGCTGGAGTTCGGCTGGAACAATCATCTCTCCCTTGGCGTTGGAAATGGCGGAGAGGACGCTTCGCGGGGAGAAGCGGCGGGGGTCGACGTGGAGGTCATCGAGGACGCGCTTCATGAGGGAGACCTGATCGGCGTCATCGTAAATGATGAAGTTGGGCGTGATGCCGACGGCGGCGCCATCGATGCGCAGCCAGCGCGCACACATGGAGTGGAAGGTGCCGAGGTGGAGGCTGGCGGCATCTTCGCCGAGGAGTTGGGCGGCGCGTTCGCGCATTTCGCGCGCGGCCTTGTTCGTGAACGTAACTGCAAGGATTCGCCACGGGGCGACACGCTTTTCGCGCACCAGGAAGGCGATACGGTGGGTGATGACGCGAGTCTTGCCGCTGCCGGGCCCGGCGACGATGAGCAGCGGACCATCGCCGTGTTCTACAGCGGCGACCTGGACGGGGTTCAGCTGTGCGGCGATGGCGGGCAACGTGCCGCTGGAGATCATAGCGTCACCTTATCATCTGTTCAGGTGGTTGAACCATTTCCGCCGTTTGGAAGGGGACGGAGAGACCGCCGCTGGATATACTGGAGAGGCCGGCGCGCCCCAGGCGCCGAGGAGTTGCAGTATGTTTCTGGTTGAGTGGCCCGGGGGCGATTGGCAGACGACGCTGAAGTTCGCGGGCGCGATCGTCGGCATTTACTTGGCCATCCTGTGGCTGACGCTCATCTTCTGGGTGTATCGGGACGTCCGCCAGCGCACGCGCGATCCGATCGTGCAGACGACGGCGGTGCTGCTCGTCCTGCTCTTCTTCCTGCCGGGCCACTGGGTATACCTGATCCTGCGGCCGCGCTACACGCTGGCAGAGCTGTACGAGCGCTCGCTCGAGGAGGAAGCGCTGCTGCAGGAGCTGGAAGACCAGAAGGCCTGCCCGACTTGCAAGCGCCGCGTCCACGACGAGTACCTGATCTGCCCTTCGTGCCGGACGAGCCTGAAGGAACCGTGCCGCACTTGCGGCAAGCCGCTGAGCTACGCGTGGCTTTCGTGCCCGTATTGCGCTGCGGAGAAGCCTATGCGCGAACAGCCGCGCATCCCGCGGCCGGCCGCCGCGAGCATCCGGGCGCCCCAGTCGCCACCGCAGCAACTGCAGCCGCAACAGAAAGCGCGGCCTGCGCCTGTACCCCGGAGGCCGCCGCAGCCGCAGCCCGTCGCGGCAACACCACGCCCGGAGACGACCGTGCCGCGCGACCCGTTCGTCACACGCCCGCCACGGCGCATCGGCGACGACGCGATCATCGATTCGACGGCCGAGTAGCAGAGACGGGGAAGTTCAGGCGTTGAGGGCGGCGAAGAGCGCGCTCGCGCCGAGCAGGCCGGCCATGCGCTCGAGCTTGCGCTGGCCCTGGAAACGGGTGTTGTCGAAGATTCCTTCAAGCGCGATGACAGTGTTTTCGGTATCCGTGCGTGAAAGCAACACGGGTATGCCCTGCGCGCTTGCGGCATCGAAAAGGTAGTCCGATGGGCGGCGGCCTCCGGTGAGGACGAGGCAGGCGGGGTCGGCCTGCATGGCGGCGAGGTGCATGTCGGTCTTATCGAAACGCACGACGACGGCCTTGGAAGGAAAGCGCTGGAAGTACGGCTGGCCGGCGTCGGAGGCGATGGGGGCGATCACCAGGTAGTCGCAGGTGGGGTCGCCCGCGTCACCTTCGACGAGGACATCGGCGTGCAACATGGCGCGCGCTTCGGAGACGCTGAATCCGGCGAGCGTGCGGTCCTCCACAAGCGCAACGACGGGAGCGCCACCGACCTGCGCGGGGAGGCTGGCGAGGGCGGAGGGGGCGATGGCGGTGACGACGACGGCGGTCGCTTCGAGACCGGCTGGGAGGGCCGCGGGCGCTGCTTGCCTGACGAAGAGCACGGTGGTGACGCCCGAAAGCCCGTCAGCCGTCTAGAGGGAGCATTCGAGCACACTGACGC
>JBPCLM010000071.1:0-18233 GCA_051003295.1 Tepidiformaceae bacterium
GCCTACCCCGGCGACGTCTTCTACCTGCACAGCCGCCTGCTCGAGCGCGCCGCGAAGCTCGAAGCGGGTGGCTCGCTCACCGCCTTGCCCATCATCGAAACGCAGGCGAACGACGTTTCCGCCTATATCCCCACGAACGTCATCTCCATCACCGACGGCCAGATCTACCTGGAAGTCGACCTCTTCAACGCTGGCATCCGCCCCGCCATCAACATCGGCGTCTCCGTGAGCCGCGTGGGCTCGGCCGCCCAGACGAAGGCCATGAAGGATGTCTCCGGCAGCCTCAAGCTGGACCTCGCGCAGTTCGCTTCCCTGCAGGCGTTCGCCCAGTTCGGCACCAGCGACCTCGACGCCGCCACGCGCCGCCAGATAGAGCGCGGCCAGCGCGCCACCGAAGTGCTCAAGCAGGGCCTCTTCGACCCGCGCGACCTTGCCGACGAAGTCTCCATCATCTTCGCCCTCAACCAGGGCTTCCTGGATGACGTGCCCGTCACAAAGGTGCGCGATTTCGAAGACGCCTTCCGCAAGTTCCTTTCCAGTAATCACCCGGAGCTCAAGGCCACCATCGAATCGCAGAAGGATCTGACACCCGAAATCGACGATGGCCTGAAGGCTGCCATCGCTAGCTTCAAGCAGTCGGTGCCTTTCTAGGCTCGCCCGGCACACCCCACAGGCGCGGCCACGGCGGCGCCTCCGCAACGACAGCCCCAACCGGAAACACCGATGGCGACCATTCGCGAACTCAAGCGCCGCATCAGCGGCATCCGCAACATGACCAAGGTCACGAACGCGCTGCAGCTCGTCGCCGCCTCCAAGATGCGCCGTGCGCAGGACCGCGCGCTCCAGTCCCGCCCCTACGCCGAGAAGATGCAGCTCGTCCTCGCCGGGCTCGCCACCGGGGGCTCTTCGGATGAGGCCGCCCACCCGCTGCTCGTGTCGCGTCCCGTCCAGAACGTCGGCATCGTGCACATCACGCCCAACCGCGGTCTCTGCGGCGGCCTCAACTCCAACCTCAACCGCAGCGCCGGGCTCTTCGCCGCCGCGCAGGCCGACCCCGTGGCAATCGTCGCCGTCGGCAAGAAAGGCCGCGATTTTTTCGTGCGCGCCCGCTCATCTGTGGTCGCCGAATTCACCCATCTCGGCGACTATCCCACCCAGGGCGAAACGCTCGCCATTTCCAAAGTGATTATGGATGACTACACGGCGGGCATCGTGGACCGCGTGTTCCTCAGCTACTCGGACTTCATCTCCACCGCGAACCAGCGGCCCGTAATCCGCCAGCTCCTGCCCATCGAACCCCCACAGATGGATACCAGCCAGGAAGCCGAGCAGTTCCGCCAGACTTACATCTTCGAACCATCGCCAGAAGTGGTGCTGGAGCGTCTCCTTCCGCGCTACATTGAAATGCAGATCTACGAAGCCGTCCTCGAATCGGCCGCGAGCGAACAGTCCGCGCGCATGGTCGCTATGAAGAACGCCACCGACAACGCCATCGAAATCTCGCGCGACCTCACCCTCACCTACAACAAGGCCCGCCAGGAGCAGATCACGACCGAGCTGCTCGATATCATCGGCGGCGCCGCCGCGCTGGAGGAAAAATGAGCAGGTTCGCGGCGGTCATCTTCGATATGGACGGCGTGCTCGTGGACGGCGAGCCCTTGCATTTCCAGGCGGTCAACCGCCTCCTCGGCGAAGAAGGCCGCAGCCTCGAACTCGAACGCTACAAGGGCTACATGGGCACGAAGGCCGGCTGGCGCGAACTCATTGGCGACCTCGGCTTGCGCCACCCCGAGGAGCACTACAGTGCCCGCTACCGTGACCTGATCATCGAAGAGTACCGCGCCTGCCGCACGCCCCTGCCCGGCGCCGTCGAACTCGTCGTCGGCCTGCGCGCGGCGGGCGTCCCCCTCGCCCTCGCCTCCTCGTCCATTCGCCCCTGGGTCGATACCTGCCTCGAATCCATCGGCCTTGCGGGTGCCTTCGAAGTGCTGGTCGCCGGTGAGGACGTGCAGCATGGCAAGCCCGACCCGGAGATCTACCTGCTCGCAGCCGCCCGCCTTGGCGTCGATCCCGCGCGCTGCCTCGCCTTCGAAGACGCACCGGCGGGCGTCGCTTCCGCAAGCGCCGCCGGCATGACCTGCTGGGCGGTCCGTACCGAATACACCAGCGGCCTCCCGCTCCCCGGCGCCGTGCGGGTCCTCGAATCGCTCACTGAAGTCGACCTCGCCGATATCCTGGGGGTGCCCGCATGACCGGCCTTGTATTGCGCGAAGACGGCGACGGCGTGGCCACGCTCACCCTCAACCGCCCCGTGGCGCTGAACGCCCTCAACCCCGCTATGTTCGTGGAACTGCGCGCGCATCTGGACGCTATCGCCGCCGCCACGGAAACGATCGGCTGCGTCATCCTGCGAGGCGCTGGCCGTTCTTTCTCCGCCGGCAACGATATCCGCGCCATCCAGGCGGGCGAACGCGCCCCATCTGCGCACTACCAGGCCGACACGCTCGAGGCGATTGAGGCGCTCCCCCAGCCCGTCCTCGCCTCCGTCCAGGGGCACTGCTACACCGGCGCGCTCGAACTCGCGCTCGCCTGCGACCTGCTGATCTGCGCCGAAAGCGCGCGCTTCGCCGATACCCACGGCAAGTGGGGGATGACGCCTACCTGGGGGATGAGCCAGCGCCTCTGGCGGCGCATCGGCCCGCTCAAGGCGAAGGAGCTGATGTTCACCGGCACACCCATCACCGGAGTGGGGGCGGCCGCCATCGGGCTCGCCAACCGCTGCCTCCCGGATGCTGAACTGGAAGCGGCAACGCGCGAATTCGCCGCCAGCATCGTCACCAATTCGTGGCACACCCTCCGCGCTGACAAGCGCCTGGTCAATCAAGGCCAGCACTACACACTCGCCGAAGGCCTCGCCTTCGAACGCAAGACAAGTCCGGGCGCCGGCCCGGATATGGCCGAGCGCCTCAAAGCATTTGGCGCCCGGCAGTAGCACAACCCCAATCCCTGGAGGCCCCACCATGGTCATGACAGCAGCCGCCGAAGGGCGCGTCGTACAGATTATCGGCACCGTCATCGATATCGAGTTCCCGCCGGACCGGCTCCCCTCCATCAACGCCGCCGTCAACATCATCCGCGATGACGGGAGCATCCTTGTCACGGAAGTCCAGCAGCACCTCGGCAACAACTGGGTGCGCTGCCTGGCCATGGATACCACCGATGGCCTGCGCCGCGATTCGAAAGCCATCGACACCGGCGCGGGCATTTCTGTCCCCGTCGGCGAAGCATCCCTTGGGCGCATGTTCAACGTCCTCGGGCAGCCCATCGATAACCTCCCGCCCGCAACGGACGCCCCCCACTGGGAGATCCACCGCGACCCGCCTTCCTTCGCCGACCAGGAGACCGCCCCCTCCGTCCTCGAAACCGGCATCAAGGTCATCGACCTCATCGCGCCCCTCGTGCGCGGCGGCAAGGTCGGCCTCTACGGCGGCGCGGGGGTCGGCAAGACCGTTATCATCCAGGAACTCATCTCCAACATCGCCCGTGAGCACGGCGGTTACTCCGTCTTCGCCGGCGTGGGCGAACGCTCCCGCGAAGGGAACGACCTCTGGAACGAGATGAAGGATTCAGGCGTCCTGCCCAAGATGGCGATGGTCTTCGGGCAGATGAACGAGCCGCCCGGAGTGCGCCTGCGCGTGGCCCTCAGCGGCCTCACCATGGCCGAATACTTCCGCGACGAAGAAGGCCGCGACGTGCTCTTCTTCGTCGACAACATCTATCGCTACACGCTCGCCGGCATGGAAGTCTCGGCCCTCCTGGGGCGCATGCCCTCGGCCGTGGGCTACCAGCCCACCCTCGCCACCGAAATGGGCGACCTCGAAGAGCGCATCACCTCCACGCGCAAGGGCTCCATCACGTCCTTCCAGGCCATCTACGTGCCCGCCGATGACTACACCGACCCCGGCGTCGCCACCACCTTCGGCCACCTCGATTCTGTCGTCGCGCTGGAGCGCTCGCTCGCCGCGCAAGCGCTCTTCCCGGCCATGGACCCGCTGACATCGTTCTCCCGCGCACTCGAGCCGCGCATCGTCGGCCAGGAGCACTACGACACCGCCCGCGGTGTCCAGGGCGTGCTCCAGCGCTACAAGGACCTGCAGGACATCATCGCCATCCTCGGTATCGAAGAGCTCTCCGATGAGGACAAGCTCACCGTCTCTCGCGCCCGCAAGATCCAGCGCTTCCTCACGCAGCCCATGTTCGTGGCCGAAGCCTTCACGGGCGCCAAGGGCCAGTACGTACCAGTCAGCGAAACGCTGCGCGGCTTCAAGGAGATCCTCGAAGGCGCGCACGATGGCCTCCCCGAGCAGGCCTTCTACATGACCGGCAGCATCGATGGCGCTCTCGAACAGGGCCAGCGCCTGGCGCAGGGTTAGGCCGATGCCCCTCACCGTGGAAATCGTCACCGCCGAACGCGTGGTGCGCATCGAACAGGGCGTCGATGTGCTCGTGGCGCCCGGCAGCGAAGGCCAGCTCGCCATCCTTCCGCGCCACGCCCCCCTCATGACGACGCTGGAGGCAGGCGAGCTCGTCTTTCGTCGCGGCAGCGATGAAGAAGCCTTCGCCATCACCGGCGGCTTCATGGAAGTGCGCCGCGACCGCGTCATCATCCTCGCCGATGCCGCCGAAGCCGGCGACGAGATCGACATCGCGCGCGCCGAGGAAGCTCGCTCGCGCGCCGAGGAACACCTGCGCGCCGCCCGCGAACAGCAGGTGGGCGACATGGACCTGGCCCGCGTCGTCGCCGCCCTGCAGCGCTCGACCGTGCGCCTGCGCGTCGCCCAGCGCCGCCGCCGCACCGGCGCCCCCCCTTCGCGCCCGGGGGGATAGGGACCGGGCCAGGCCACGCGAGACGCGGCCGGTAAAGGACGTCGATACCAGTTCATCGAGTTCGTGTTCGGCGCCAGCCGCGACGAGCAATGCAATCTTTCCGTTTCGAACCCGCCGCCGGGTGTGTATTGGTGGCGGCAGCCGCCAGGGACTACTTCTTGGCAGTATGGGCCTTGGTAGGGAGGATTGAGATGATGTTGAGGGCGACCGCAGGAAACTTTCGCTCCCGCAAAGGCCTCCTGCTGGCGGCGGTTGCGCTGCTGGCCGGCGCCGCCACCGGCGTATTCGTCGGAGACTCCCTGACCGAAGCCATCGGCCGGCGTGAGCACCAGTTGGCAACGCCCCTTGGGCGTGGCGAGTCTGTCCTGGGGCCGTCGGCGAGCGATAAGCCTACCGTCCAGTTGCCTCTCGCAACCAGAGCCGCTGGTGGGTTCGAAGTTGCCCTGCTGGGCACGACGGACCGCACGGGTTCGCGCCTCTACCACTACACCATCAAAATGGACGGTTCCAACCGCTTCGCGGACATGCTTGGCATCCCGCGCATCGTGAGCCCGGACGGCTCCTTCGTCCTCCCTTCCGAGTACGGCGCCACGGGCAATTCGGAGTCACGCCGTCCCGGTCTCTCGGCTGATCAGGGCTATGCCGTCGTCTTCGCCGCTGAGACGATCCCGGCGGGTGGCATCCTGCGCTTCGGTCCCTTCTTCCGCGGCCTGGACGAGAGTTTCGAACTGGAGCGTCCCGCGAGCGCCTTCCGGGCAGGCGTGGAGGTGCAGGTGCGCGGCGAGCGCTTCGTGGTGAGCCTGAAAGACTCCGCTTCCGGTCTGTACGAGATGAGTTTTCAAAGCATCGACCGGCGCTCGGTCGTCATCTCCCACCCGATGAGCCGCGCGCGGGTGTTTGTCGATGGCAGCGAGGCGGCCGACGTCAAGGGCTACACGAAATTCGCCAAGACCGAGGCGCTGGATGTCTCGGCGAATACGTCCGGGGTGATCGTCGCCGCTACCCTCCGCGATGACTCGATCATTCGCGTCTTCGTCGATTCCATCGGCGAAGTTGTGACAGGAGCCTGGGACTTCCCGCTCGACTGACCGCCACGTGCCGCGCCCGCTCCCCGTCTTGCTGGCCCTGATCCGCCGCCCAGCCTATCCTGACCGTGCACTATGACTTCCACCCGTCTGCGCGCCCCTCGCTACACCGTCCAGGGAGGAGCGCTCCTCCAGGGCGAAGTGCGCATCTCCGGGGCCAAGAACGCCGCCCTCGCCCAGATGTGCGCCGCCTTGCTCACCAGCGACGATGTGACCCTCACGAACGTCCCCGAAATCAGCGACGCGGACACCCTCGGCGAGCTGCTGACGAGCATCGGCGCCACCGTCGAACGCTCCCGCGGCGGGCGCATGCGCCTGAACGCCGCCCGCGTGAACACCTTCGAAGCCCCAACCGAGCTCATCACGGAAAGCCGCGCCTCCTTCCAGATAATGGGGCCGTTGCTCGCGCGCCATGGCTTCGCCTCCTCTTCGCCACCCGGGGGAGATGTCATCGGCCAGCGCCCGATCGATCTCCATCTCGCTGGCTTCCAGGCAATGGGTGCGCGCGTGAGCCGCCAGGGGGAACGCTTCGTCGCCGAGGCCCCGGACGGCCCGGGCAGCCTCCGCGGCGCCCGCATCTTCATGGATTACCCCTCCGTCTCCGGAACCCAGAACGTGATGATGGCCGCCGTCCTCGCCAGGGGCCGCAGCACCATCGTCAACGCCGCCACCGAGCCGGAAGTGCAGGCACTGGCGAGCATGCTCAACGCCATGGGCGCCTGCGTTTCGGGCATCGGCACGCAGATGCTCGAAATCGAAGGCGTCCCCGAACTCCATGGCGCCGAAGCCGCTGTCATGCCCGACCGCATCGAAGCCGGCACCTTCGCCATCGCCGCCGTCATGACGGGCGGCGACGTGCGCCTGGAGGACGCACCCGCTGGCGTCATGGACGCCCTGATCGCGAAGCTCACCGCCGCGGGCGCCAGCATCGAGCGCCAGGAGGGCTCCTTGCGCGTCTCCCGCAAGGGCGAAATCGCCGCTACCAGCTTCCAGGCTCTCCCCTACCCCGGCCTCGCTACCGACCTGCACGCCCCCATGGCGGCCCTGCTCACCCAGGCCGCCGGAGTCTCCATCATCCACGAGCGCGTATTCGACAACCGCATGCTCTACGTGGGCGAACTGCGGAAGATGGGCGCTGAGATCGTCAGCACCGGCTCCTCCGCCATCGTCAGCGGCCCCACGGCCCTGCACGGCGCCCACGTCCGCGCGCTCGATGTCCGCGCCGGCGCTGCCGTGCTGCTCGTCGCGCTCGTTGCCCAGGGCCCGACCGTCATCGACGAGGTCCACCACCTGGACCGTGGCTACGAACACCTCGATTCCAAGCTTCGAGCCCTTGGCGTCCAGATCGAGCGCTCCTGATGGCCATGGAGTTCCTTTCCTCCAAGAAGGTGGGGATCGATCTCGGGACGGCCAACATTCTCGTGTACGTCAAGGGCCACGGCATCGTCGTGAACGAACCCTCCGTCGTCGCGCGCCACAACCGCGATAACGCAATCGTCGCCGTCGGCAACGACGCGCGCGCCATGCAGGGCCGCACGCCCGGCTCCATCAGCGTGATTCGCCCCATGCGCGATGGCGTGAT
This sequence comes from Tepidiformaceae bacterium, assembly GCA_051003295.1. Lineage (GTDB taxonomy): Bacteria > Chloroflexota > Dehalococcoidia > Tepidiformales > Tepidiformaceae. Next base: position 7,555 of record JBPCLM010000071.1, read on the forward strand.
CGCCGACTACCTGACCACCGAGGCTATGCTGCGCTATTTCATCGGCCTCATCACCGGCCGCTTCAACCTCATCCGCCCGGAAGTGATGGTAACCGTCCCCGCGGGCGTCACGAGCGTCGAACAGCGAGCGGTGCGCGATGCCTGCGAGCAGGCAGGCGCCCGCAAGCCCGCGCACCTCGTCCCGGAGCCCCTCGCCGCCGCCATCGGCGCCCGCATCCCCATCGGCGCCGCCCGCGGCAACATGATCGTGAATATCGGCGGTGGCCGCACCGAAGCGGCCGTCATTTCGCTCTACGGCATCGTCGTCAGCGAATCCGTGCGTATGGCCGGAGACCGCATCGACGAAGCGGTCATGGCCTACGTCCGCCGCCGCCACAACCTCATCATCGGCGAACGCACCGCCGAAGAGATAAAGCTCGCGATCGGCAGCGCCATCCCCATCGATGAGGGCCTCAGCACCCAGGTGCGCGGCCGCGACCAGCTCAGCGGCCTGCCCAAGACGATCACGCTCAACAGCATCGAGGTCGCGCAGGCTATCCAGGATTCACTCGGCACCATCGTCCAGACGGTGCGTGCCGTGCTCGAAAAGACTCCACCTGAGCTCGCCGCCGACGTCATCGACCGCGGCATCGTCCTCACCGGGGGCGGCGCACTGCTGCGCCACATGGATGAACTGCTTACCCAGGAAACGGGCGTCCCCTGCTACGTCGCCGACAACCCCCTGGAATGCGTCGCCATCGGCGCAGGGGTCGCCCTCGACCACATCGATGTCATCCGCCGCAGCCTGCCGACGGAAGAGGAGAACCTCGTAGGCCTCTTCCCCACGCCCGACCGCTAGCGGACACGGTCGCCGGCCGCTGGAGGACTGATCCCCCCTCACCGCGATCTGTCATGATGCGGCCATGAAACGCGGCGAGCGGCGGCTCCCGTCGGGGATAGTCACCTTCGTGTTCTCCGATATCGAAGGGTCTACCCGCCTGTTCAAGCGCCTGGGTGACCGCTACCCCGAGCTGCTCGATCGCCACCGCACCCTCCTGCGCTCGGCCTGGAAGAGCTACGGCGGCGAAGAGGTCAATACCGAAGGCGACGGCTCATTCGTCGCCTTCGCGGACACAACGAGCGCGCTCCAAGCCTGCGCTCAGGGGCAACGCCTCATCCGCGCCGAACCCTGGGCGGAGGGCATCGTGCGCGTGCGCATGGGGGTGCACAGCGGGCTTGCGGCCCCCCACAACAATGACTACGTCGCGCTCGCCGTGCACCAGGCCGCGCGTTTCATGAAGGCCGCTCACGGCGCCCAGGTTCTTGTCTCGGCTGAAGCTGCCGCCCTTGCCGCGCCAACGGCCGATCTCACGCTCACTCCCCTCGGCAGATTCCGTCTTCCCGACTTCGATGAGCCCGTGCGCATCTTCCAGTTGGCCGCGCCGTTGCTCGAAGAGCAGTTCCCCGCCATCCGCGCCCTTCCTGCCGAAGGCCACAACCTGGTGCGGCCGCCGAACACCTTCGTCGGCCGGGACGACGAGGTAGCCACCGTGCTTTCCCGGCTGGGGCCCGGCCGCGCCGTCACGATCGTTGGTCCGGGCGGCGTCGGCAAGACGCGCCTCGCCACCGAAGTTGGTGTGCGCGTCGCCGATGCCTGGCCGGATGGAGTCTGGGCGGTGGACCTGGCCATGGTGGAAGATGCGGCGCTGATAGCGGACGGCATCGGGGACGCGGTTGGCGCTCGCGCCTTCGCCAACGGAGCCCCCGGCGCCGACCGCTGGGACGAGGTTCTCGACCACCTCCGCCTTCGCCGCGCGCTCGTCCTGCTGGACAATGCGGAGGTTCACGTCGAGCGCTGCGCCCGGCTCGTGGCAGAGCTAGTGCACGCCTGTCCTGGCGTGGGCATCCTCACGACCAGCCGCGAACCGCTCCGCGTCGCTGGTGAGGACATCGTCCGCCTCGGCCCCTTGCCTCTGCCCGGCCCGCTCCCGGGTTCGGTTGAGCTGGGATCAGCGCCTGCGATGCGGCTGTTCGTTGACCGCGCCCGGACAGCCCGTCCAGGGCTCGATCTCGAAGGCTCAACGCTGGCGGCGATCGCCGCGATCTGCCGCCGCTTGGACGGGCTCCCGCTGGCGATCGAGATCGCGGCCGCCCGCACCGCCGTGCTCGACCCGCCCGCGATTCTCGCCGGGCTCAACGACATGTTCAGGATGCTGCGCAGCCGCGACCGCTCCCTGCCCGAGCGGCAACGGACCATGCAAGCCCTCCTCGACTGGAGCTACCGGCTCCTCGACGTGGATGAACAGGCCGCGCTCCGCCGCCTGGCTGTGTTCAGCGGCGGTTTTTCCAAGGAAGCAGCCATGGCGGCCGTTGGCGATGGGCGGCCGGCAGCCGGGGATGTGCCCGAACTCGTCTGGTCACTCGTCGACCGCTCCCTGCTCGGCGCCGACCTCACGGCCAACGACACGCGCTACCGCTTCCTCGAAACGGTGCGGCATTACGCTCGCCTTCTCCTTGACGACGCCTCCGAAACCGGCCCCGTCGCCCTCCGGCTGTCCGCGTGGTTTCTCGAGCGGCTGGGCCCCTGGCGCTCGGCCGATCGCGCCTGGATCGGAGACCTTTCCCTCGAGCTCGACAACCTCCGCACCGTGATCCCTCTGGTGGCCCCGCACGACCCGGCGGCCGCGCAACAGCTCGCCTGCTCGGTGGGCCGCTATCGCGATGCCGTGCACGCCTTCCGCCTCGGTATCGACGAGGTCAGCCGTTTTGTCGCCGAGCTCCAGATTGAGACACCGAGCCGGGTTGCGCTCCTCACCACCCTCGCGGACCTCTGGCTGCGCATCGGTGATGTGGACAACGCCCGCGTCGTCCTCGGCGAGGCAGAGGACCTCCGCCGCCGCGTCGGCCCCGCGCCCTGGGACGATGCCGGAGTGGAGCGTACAACCGGCGAGATAGCCACCCGCACGGGGGACCTGCAGCGCGCCGCGGCGATCGCCTCCGAGGCGCTCGGTCGCTCCCTCTCGCCACGCGGCCGCGCGCGCATGTGGGACCTCCTGGGCCTGGCGAAGTCCGCCTCGGGCGACCTTCGCGGAGCCTTCGATGCGTTTGGCCAGGAACGCGCAGAGCTCGTCGCCTCAGGGCACGAGGCCTCCCTTGCCGGCGCCGAGGGAAACCTCGCCGAGATCGCGCTCAGGCTGGGCGATACAGCCATGGCAGCGCACCACCAGCGCGCCTGCCTGGAGCTGGCTCTCGCACTCGGCCAGCCGGTCTTGCTCGCATATTCCCTCATCGTTGCCGCCAGGTTGGCCGCCGCCTCCGGGGACTGGCCCACCGCCACCCGCCTGCAGGCCAGGGCCGGCGCCATGCTCAACGAAACGGGCTGGCGCCTCTACGACGACGACCTGCGCGCGAGCGAACAATGGCTCGCCGACGCCAGGGAACACCTCGGCGGCCAGGGCTTCGATGCAGCCGTCCGCGATGGCACCGCCATGGACGCGCCCGCCGCCGCGGCCTCCGCTGACGAAGTGCTGCGCGCGGCCGCTGGTGTTATTGCAGCGCGCGCCGGCGCATAATCCGCGCGTGGAATTTCCACTTCACGAGGGACAAGCGAATGACCGCTCCAGAGGATGAAGCCCGAGCGCACGAATCACCCCCACCTCCCAAGAGCGACTGGAGCGAGACCGTCGCATACAGCGAAGGCGCGGGCATTCAGTTCGCCTACCGCCCCCACCAGGTCATCGTGCGAGGCGAGCTTGCCCGCGCGCGCGTGATCGCCCTCGTCCGCGAGCTGCTCGACACGCCCGATCTGGAACTCGTCCACGACGAGTACGACCGGAACACCAGGTTCGTGCTCCCCGCCGAAGTCGATATCCTGGACTTCATTGAAGACTTACGCGCTGAGGGCATCCGCGCCGAACCCAACTACATACTGTTCGCCCACAACCTGGATGCGAACCCGCTCTTCGGTAATCCGCTCTTCGGCAACCCATTGTTCGGCAATCCCCTCTTCGGGAACCCGCTGTTCGGCAACCCGCTTTTCGGCAACCCGCTCTTCGGCAACCCGCTGTTCGGCAACCCACTGTTCGGCAACCCGCTGTTCGGGAACCCGCTGTTCGGGAACCCGCTTTTCGGCAACCCGCTTTTCGGCAACCCGCAGTACAGGGCAACGGGACGCCGTAGGAGCAGCGCTCAACCCGCGGAAAGGCCGCACGTCGTCCAATTCCAGGCGGCCGGAGCGAAGGTCTTCGTGTTCGACACCGGCCTTGCGGGCGTGGATTACCTTGGCGTGTCCCAGCTTCCAGAGTTGCTCAACCATCTCGTGCTATCAACGTCCGACGACAGTGACGTGCCCGATGTCGACGAGGATCGCCAGCTCGACCCCGCCGCCGGCCACGGCACATTCATCGCCGGCGTGGTCGAGTTGCTTGCCCCCGGCTGCGACCTCGCGGTCTTAAAGGTCCTCACTCCCCTTGGCGACGGGGACGCCTGGGAAATCGGCAAGCGCCTCGATGCTCTCCTCGACCAGTTCGACGAACGGACCATCCTCAACCTTTCCTTCGGGGGATACGCCCCTGAGGAGATGCACCAGCTCCGGCGCACACTGCGCAGGGTGCAGAGGAAGGGCGCCGTCATCGTCGCCTCGGCCGGCAACGACGCCACCTGGGCCCCGCTCTACCCCGCCTGCCTGCCCGGCGTTGTCAGCGTGGGTGCGCTCGGGCCATACGGCCCCGCCTGGTTCACCAACTACGGTTGGTGGGTTCGAGCCTGTGCGCCCGGCAGCGATGTTGTGAGCTGCTTCTTCCGCCTCTTTGACGGCTCACTCCCGCCCGCAGCGGGCGGCGACCCGGACCACTTCACCGGCTGGGCGCGCTGGAGCGGCACGTCGTTCGCTGCCCCCGCTGTCGTCGCGGCGCTCGCGCGTGATATGGCGCTCACGGGCGGCACGGCTCGTCAGGCGGTCGCACGCATCATCGACGACCCTGGGCTCTTCAGGATTCCCGGTCTCGGCACCGTCGTCAACACGGCCTGAGCGCCCTCGCGCGTCAGGTGCCGTCGGCCTGCCCCCGCGCCCAAACTGTCGGCGTTCGATATTGGACTAATGAAGTTAGTCCGCTAAACTAGCCCCATGCCACGCACCGTCAACGTCCACGAAGCCAAGACTCACCTTTCGCGATTGCTCGAAGATGTTCGAGCGGGTGAAGAGATCATCCTCGCCAAGAACGGCCATCCCTGCGCGCGCTTGATCCCTCTCGCGGATTCGGCGCCCGAGCCGATCCCCCTGGGGTTCGTGGAGGGCTACTTCTCCGAAAGCTTCTTCGAATCACTCCCAGACGGCGAACTCTCCGCCTGGGAGGGAGCCGTGGAGCCAGCGTGAGGGTTCTGCTCGATACGCACGCCGTGCTCTGGGCAACCCTGGAACCGGCGAGACTGAGCCCTACCGCACGGCGGCTGCTCATCGACCCGGGCAACGAAACCGTGGTGTCGAGCGTCGTCGCGTGGGAAGTGGCCACGAAGTACCGGCTCGGGAAGTTGCCCGGCGTCGCGGCATTTCTCGGGAACTTTCGCCAGCACATGGCGAGGCTGAAGGCCGAGGAGCTCCCCGTCACATCACAACACGCGTTGCTGGCGGGCTCCTTCACCACCCGCCACCGGGACCCCTTCGATAGGATGCTGGCCGCCCAGGCTGTCATCGAAGGGCTCCCCTTGCTCACCAACGACCGCGCCATGCTGGACTTCGAAATAATCACCCTGTGGTAGCTTCGGCGCGCTGCCCCTGGGGTCACGCCTCGAGCCCTCCCGCCCCGCCAGCCATGCCAGCGCTTCGCGGCGCGAAAGCGGCGACAGTTCCCCTTCGTGTTCCTCTACGAAGCGCCGCACCGCTCCCCCGTCCGTCTTCGAATATTCCCGCAGCGCCCAACCGATGGCCTTGCGGATGAAGAACTCCGTTTCCGCCGGCCGCCCCAGGGAGTGTGCGAACAGGCGCCGCACATCGGTGCGCCCCTTGTACTTCAGCTGGTGCAGCAGTGATGCGCGCCGCAGCCACAGGTTGTCGGCCACGATCCAGGCGTCCATCGTCGCCGCCAGGGCTGGGTGCGCGAGCACGAGCGGGCCCACGACGCGGCTCGCGAGGGCGTCGACTGTGTCCCACCAGGACTTCGTGGTGATGAGTTCGCGAACTGTCTCGATGAAGTCCGGCCCGCAGGCCCGCACATGGCGCTCGAGGAGCCCAAGCGCGGCGTACTGATACTCACGCTCAGGCAGCGCCCACAGCATCCGCGCCGCCGCCCCCAGCTCACCTTCCCCGGACGCCGGCAGTCCGCGCAGCGCGTCGCGCGCCAGTTGCTGCTGCAGCGGCGCACCGATGCCAAGGAAGGGGAACTGGCCGCGCATGTAGCGCGCCATGGCAACCGCGCGCACCGGGTCGCGACGCCGTTCGAATTCGGCCGTCACGCGGCTCAGCACCACAGCACCGTAGTCTCCCACGCCCGCCCTCGCCCCTACTTGTTCGAAGGTTCCGGCCGCTTCAGATAGAACGTCATGCTCTGCATCGCCAGCACCGGGTCGATGTGGCGGATGACCACGTCCTCCGGCACGTGCGCGGGCATCGGCGCGTAGTTCAGGATCGCCCGGATGCCGTTGTTCACCAGGCGGTCCACCACCTGCTGCGCCGCCTGCGCCGGCACCGCCACCACGCCGATATCGACGGAGTTGGTGCGCAGAAACGACTCCACCTCCCCCGCGTCGCGGATAGCCAGCGTGCCCACACGGCGCCCGACCATCCCCGGGTCGGCATCGAAGGCAGCCACGATCTGGAAGCCCTGGGGGCCGAAGCCGCCGTACTCCACGATCGCCTGTCCCAGCCGCCCGATGCCCACGACGCACACGCGCCATTGCCGATCGAGGCCCAGGATTTCGCGCAGCTTCGCAAGCAGGTCATGGACGTTGTAACCGCGCCCCTGCTTCCCGAAGCGGCCGAAATAGCTCAGGTCTTTTCGAATCTGCGCGGGCGTGACAGCCAGCTGTTCGCCCAGCTCGTGCGAACTGACGACGGTCTCGCCGTCTTCCGCCAGAGTGGCCAGCGCCCGTGCGTACACGGGCAGGCGATTGATCACAACTTCCGGGATTTCGAGCGTCATCAGTACCGTTGCGGGGGCCGGTTGTGAAATCTGTAACGTTCGTGAATATTCGGCCCGCTCTTTTTTAGGGTCAATGCTCCCGGCCGCGCCGCCGCGCCCCAACTCCCCTCATTCGAGCGAACGCCCGATAGCCCCGGCAACGGCTCCATCCTCTCGAGGATCGACCGTGCGGGGGTCCAGCAGCACCGCGCCATCCTGCACGCGCGCCACGATCGCCGGGTCCCCGCTGCGCAGCGCCCGCGCCACGGCATCCGCACCCCGTGGCGGCCGCACCGCCGCGCACCAGGTCGGCACGCCCGCGCCGGGGAGTGAGCCGCCACCCACCATGGTCCGACCCGTCACCACGGAACCAGCCTCCCCCGCGGCCGCCGCCCAGCGTCGCGCCCTCCCCCGCAGCTTCCCCAGGGGCAGGCTCAGCATGCGCCAGACGGGGATCTCCTCCTCCTGGCGCCCTTCCACATAGCTGGCGAGCGTCGCGTTCAAGGCCGCTATCGAGAGCTTGTCGAGGCGCAACGCGCGTGCCAGCGGGTGCCGCCGCAGCTCCGCCACCAGCCCCGCCTCGCCCGCGATGATCCCGCACTGGGGTCCTCCCAACAGCTTGTCACCGCTGAACAGCGCGAGGTGCGACCCCGCGCTCAGGCTCTCCTGCACGGTCGGCTCGCGTTCGAGGCCGTAGCGCGCCGTGTCCACAAGGCACCCGCTGCCCAGGTCGTCGATGAGGAGCACGCCCCGTCCCCGCGCCAGCGTAGCCAGGTCGCTCAGCGGCGCCGCCGCCGTGAACCCCACCACGCGGAAGTTCGAAGTGTGCACGCGCAGGATGGCTGCCGTTTCGGTGGTCAGCGCGTCCTCGTAGTCGCGGGTATAGGTGCGGTTCGTCGTCCCCACTTCCACCAATTCCGCCCCGCTCTGCCGCAGCACGTCCGGGATGCGGAAACCGCCCCCGATCTCCACTGCCTGCCCGCGAGAGACGATCACCTCCCGCCCGGCCGCGAACACCTGCAGCACCATGAACAGCGCCGCCGCGTTGTTGTTCACGGCCATGCCGTCCTGAGCGCCCGTTGTCCGGCGGATGAGCTCGCGCACGTGCCCATGGCGGCTCCCGCGCGACCCCTCCTCCAGGTCGAATTCCAGGTTGCTGTAGCCGCGCCCCACCGCCTCCATAGCCGCCAGCGCGCGCTCACTGAGTGGCGCCCGCCCGAGATTCGTCTGCAGGATGACGCCGCTTGCGTTGATCACCCGTCGCAGCGATGGCCGCCCCTGTGCGACTAGGATCTCCGTGGCGCGGCTGGCGATCGTATCCGCGCTTTCCGCCGCGGCTCCGTCGATCACCGCCACGCGTGCCTCCGCTATGGCCCGCCGGGCGGCGTCGGTGGCCAGCCCGTGTGTGTTGGGGCCGGCCCCGTGGCCCATCAGCCCGAGCACGCGCTCCACGCTCGGCAGTGCCCTCGCCCGCTGCTCACCCATGACGCGATTGTACGCGCGGCGCGCGCCCACGGTTGACCACGCCTCCCTTTGCCGTGACCATAATCCCTACCCCCTTACCAACCGACGGAGTCCCCCGTGAACCTGCGCATCCCCGGACCTACCCCCTGCCCGGAGGAGGTTCTCCAGGCGTCCGCCGCCCAGATGGTCAACCACCGCGGTCCCGAATTCGCCCAGACCCTCCGCCGCGTCACCGATGGGCTCAACTGGGCCTTCGGCAGCTCCACCGATGTCCTCTCCTTCACGACCTCCGGCACCGGCGGCCTCGAAGTTGCCATCGTCAACACGCTCAGCCCCGGTGACCGCGTCCTCTCCGTCTCCATCGGCTCTTTCGGCGACCGCCTCAAGTCGCTCGCCAGCACGTACGGCGCCGATGTCGTCAGCTACGCCCGCGAGTGGGGCGAAGCCGCGGACCCCGCCGCCGTCGGCCGCATGCTCGATTATGACGCCACCATCAAGGCCGTCCTCGTCACGCACAACGAAACCTCGACCGGCGTCACCAACCCGCTCGAAGCCATCGCCCGGGCAGTGCGCGCTCGCGAGCGGCTCATAATCGTCGATGCCGTCAGCAGCGTGAGTTCTGTGCCCTGCCCGGTCGAGCGCTGGGGCCTCGATGTCGTCGTCAGCGGCTCCCAGAAGGGCTGGATGGTCCCGCCCGGCCTCGCCTTCGTCTACATGAGTGAGCGCGCCTGGGCTGCAAACGCGCAGGCCACGATGCCCCGCTTCTACTTCGATGCCGCGAAGGCGCGCGAGTCGTTGGCGAAGCTGCAAACGCCGTGGACCCCCGCCATCTCCATCTTCCACGGCATGGACAAAGCCATCGAACTCATGCGCGCCGAAGGCCTGGAAGGCATATACACGCGCCACGAAGCCATCGCCCGCTACACGCGCGAGCGCGTCAAGGCCATGGGCCTCAAGCTCGTCGCCGCGGATGAGCGCTTCGCTTCCAATACGGTCACCGCCGTCCGGTGGCCCGATGGCGTTGATGGCAAAGCTGCCGGGCGCCGCGCGCGCGAAGAGTTCGGCGTCATCCTGGGCGGCGGCCAGGGCAAGCTCGAAGGCAAGATCTTCCGTGTCGGGCACCTGGGCTTTGTCTGCCAGCAGGATGTCGCGGGCGCGCTGGACGTTGTCGAGAAGCTTCTCACGGAAGCCAGGGCCGCGGTCTAGCCGATGGACGAACCCCGCCCCCGCATCCTCATCGCCGACCCGATAGCCGCCGAAGGCATCGACATGCTCCGGGCCGCCGGCGATGTGGACGTGCGTACGGGCCTCTCCGCCGCCGAACTCGTTGCCCTCATCGGCGCCTACCACGCCCTCGTTGTGCGCAGCGAAACGAAGGTCACGCGCCAGGTGATAGAGGCCGCCCCGAACCTGCAGGTGATCGGCCGTGCCGGCGTCGGTGTCGACAACATCGACCTCGAAGCCGCCACCGAGCGCGGCGTCATCGTCGTGAACGCCCCACAGGGGAACACCGTCGCGGCTGCCGAGCACACGGTCGCCTTGCTGACCGCCCTCGCCCGTCACGTCGCCCGCGCCGATGCCTCCATCCGCAAGGGCGAATGGCGCCGCACGGAATTCGTTGGCGTCGAACTGCGCGGCAAAGTCCTTGGCATCATCGGCCTCGGCAAGATCGGTGCTGAAGTCGCCCGCCGCGCCGTCGGCATGGATATGCGCGTCATCGCGCACGACCCCTTCATCCCCGATGAGCGCGCCCGCTCCCTTGGAGTTGAATCCGTCGAATTCGACGAGCTCATCGCCGAATCCGACTTCATCACGGTGCACCCGCCTCTCACCGACGCCACCAGCGGCATGATCGGGCCCGCCGAGCTCGCTGCCATGAAAGATGGAGTCCGCCTGATCAACGTTGCCCGCGGCGGCATCATCGATGAGGCCGCCCTCGCCGACGCCGTCCGCAGCGGCAAGGTCGCCGGCGCCGCCATCGATGTCTTCACCTCCGAGCCCCCCGGAGAGAATCCGCTCCTCGGCGACCCGCGCATCCTCGTCACCCCCCATCTCGGGGCGTCAACGACAGAAGCGCAGGAGCGCGTCGCCCTCGATGTCGCCGAACAGATCGTGGAGGTC
>JBPCLM010000072.1:0-31425 GCA_051003295.1 Tepidiformaceae bacterium
CACCACCACGGCACCCAGCACCACCACCAGCCCAACGATGAGCGCTCCCGGCAACAGCCAGCGCCGCCCCCCGCCACGCCCCGGCTCAGCCCCCATCAACTGTGCGTCCTGCACCCACTCCCCCAGCTTGCGTGTTCCGCCGCCCAGTCTTGCACACCGCGCTCGCCCGCGCCTGCGCTATCCTGCATCCAGGCGTTCGCCCCATGGAGGCAGGATTTGTTCATCGCCATGAACCAGTTCCAGGTCGACCCCGCCCGTGGCCACGAATTCGAAGACATGTGGCGCTCTCGCGAAACCCACCTCCAGGGCCTGCGCGGCTTCCTCCAGTTCGCCCTCCTCAAGGGCGACGAACCAGGCGATTACGTTTCTCACACCACCTGGCGCTCGCGGGACGACTTCCTCGCCTGGGCTACCTCCGATGCCTTCCGCCTCGCCCACTCCGCCTCCACTCCCGAAGGCGTCATCACCGGTCACCCCCGCGCCCGCTTCTACGAAGCCGTATTGGTTGAACCTGCGGCCGCCCCGAAGCCCTGAGGCGGCCACCGTGCCCGCACCGTCGCCCCTTCGCCCCGAGCACTTCGAACGCCTCGATGAAACCGATGACGAGCTCTTCTATCGCGAAGCGCGTCTCGTCACGCACATCGATGACCCCGCGATCGAGGCTCTGCGCCGCTTCTACGGTGGCATCCTTCCGGCCGGCGGCGCCATCCTCGACCTGATGTCCAGCTGGGTCTCCCACCTCCCCCCCGAAGCCATCTACTCCTCCGTCACCGGCCTCGGCATGAATGAAGAGGAACTGGCCGCCAACCCCTGCCTCACCGCATTCGTCGTCCAGGACCTGAACCGCGACCCGCGCCTGCCCTTCCCCGATGCGGACTTCGGGGGCGGCGTCGCGACCGTTTCCGTCCAGTACCTCACCAACCCCGTCCCCGTCTTTGCCGAAGTGGGGCGCGTGCTCGCTCCCGGCGCGCCCTTCGCCGTCACCTTTTCCAACCGCTGCTTCCCCACCAAGGCCATCGCCATCTGGCGCGCGCTCAACGACCGCGACCATGCCACGCTCGTCGCTACCTACTTCCGGCTTTCTGGCGCCTTCGAAGATGCCCTCGCCTACGACCTCAGCCCTGACCCGGGTCGCTCCGACCCCCTCTACGCCGTCGTCGCCCGCGCGCTTCCTCTCGAATCACGCCAGCCCCCGGCTCCTCCCGCGCTACCGCCGTGACGTGGAGGTCCGCCGGCGGCAGCTCCACCGCCCACTGCTTCTGCGCCGCCACCCCCAGCACCTCGTACGGGCGCGCCGCCAGTTCCACTTCCAGCGCAGGCCCACGGCCGATGGGCTCCAGGCGCAGCGTGTGCGTCGAGCCATAGGCGAACTCCTCCACCACCCGCGCCTCGAAGATGGTTGGCTCGCTGTGTGCCGCCGCCGTCCCCCGGCGCAGGTTCACCCGCTCCGCGCGGATGGAGACGTCCACCGCTTCCCCACCGGCGGGCACCGCCGCCCCCGCTGCCAGGTCGCACCTCAGGCCGAGCCCCTCCACCTCCACGAGCAGTGCCCCGCCCTCGGTCCCCGCCGCCACCCCGCGGAAGATGTTCGCCACGCCCGTTAGCTCCGCCACACGACGGTTCGCCGGCCGCCGAAAGACCGTCTCGCGCGCGTCGAACTGCAGCACGCGCCCCTCATCGAAGACTGCGATCCGGTCCGCCAGCAGGTGCGCCTCGCGCAGGTCGTGCGTCACGAACACGATGCTGAGCCCGAGTTCCGCCCGCAGCCGCAGGAGTTCCCGGCGCAGCGCTGCCCGCAACGATTCATCCAGCGCGCTGAACGGCTCGTCCAGCAAGAGCAAGCGCGCATCCCGCGCCAGCGCTCGCGCCAGCGCCACGCGTTGCTGCTGTCCCACGCTCAGCGTCGCCGGCCGCCGCTCCTCCAGCCCCTCCAGCTTCAGCAGCGCTACCAGCTCCCGCACACGCGCCTTCGTCGCCCCCCCTCTCCCGTCCAGTCCAAAGGCGATGTTCTGCCCGGCCGTCATGTGTGGGAACAGCGCCAGCGTTTGCACCACGTAGCCCGTGCGCCGTCGCTGCGGCGGCAGCTCTACTCCCGCCTCCGCGTCGAACACAACCTCCCCGTCGATGACGACCCGCCCCGCCGCCGGCCGCATCAGCCCGGCAACAACCTGCAAGGTCACGCTCTTGCCCGCCCCGGATTGCCCGAAGAGCACCACGATCTCGTCGCGCGCTGCGAAGGCGGCGTCGTAGGTGAACGCGCCCAGCCGCAGCCGCGCCGCGAATTCGAGCGTCATAGCACGCGCACGTCGCGCTGCGCCACCCGGAACGCCACCAGCACCGCCAGCGCCACCGCCAGCAACAGCAGCGAAAGCGCGACCGCCCCGGTCAGTCCCGCTGAGCTTTCGAACGTCTGGATGATGGCCAGGGGCATCGTCTGCGTCTCACCCTGGAAGTTGCCAGCGAAGATGAGCGTCGCCCCCAGTTCGCCCATCGCCCGCGCCCAGCACAGCACTACTCCCGCGAGCAACGCCGGCCGCGCCTGCGGCACCACCACCCGCAAGAACGTGCGCACGCGCGATGCCCCGAGCGTGTACGCCACCCGCTCGTACTGTGGGTCCACCGCGTCGAACCCGCTCCGCGCCGCACGCACGAAGAACGGCGTCGCCACCAGCGTCTGCGCCATCACCACCGCAATCGTCGTGAACCCGGGGCTGAACCCGGTCAGGTCCTCCAGCGGTTCACCCGCCAGTCCGCGCCGCCCGAACGCCGTCAGCAGCGCCACACCGGCGACCGTCGGCGGCAAGACAATCGGCAGGTCGATGAGTGCGTCCACCAGCGCCCTGCCCCGGAACCGCCCCCGCGAAACGGCATAGGCCACGGGCGTCCCCACCACCACCGCCAGCACCACCGTCACCGTCGACGTCCACAACGAGAGCCAGAGTGCGTCGCGGGCGACTTCCGACGTTACGAAGTCCCACGTTTCTCCCTCCCGCAGCGCCCGTTCAATCAGTCCCGCGAACGGCAGAACGAAGAACAGCGCGAATGCGACGCACAGCACGGCCACCACCGCCCCGGACGCGCGGTCCTGGTTGCGCGGCGCGATGCCCGTCACGGTGGCGCCCCGAAGCCGTGCTGCCGCAGGATTCGCTGCCCCTCCGCCGATAGCAGGAACTCCACGAAGCGCGCCGCCGCCGCCCGCTGCCCGCTCCCCGTCACCACCGCCACCGGGTACCGCGCGACGACATCGAAGGCTTCCCCAATGGGCGCCGCACGTACGCCCCCTGCAGGGGCTTCGATGTCGCTGACGTAGACGATGCCCGCGTCGGCTTCCCCGAGTTCCACCTTCGTGAGCACAGCGCGCACGTTCGGCTCTTCGCTGCGCACGTTGCCGAGTACGCGTCGCTCCCACTCAGCGCCGAAGCGCTCGCGCCCCTTCGCGATAGCCTCACGAGCGTACTTCCCCGCGGGTACGTCCCTCGCCGCCACCACCAGCTTCAGCCCCGGCCTGCCGAGGCCCTCGAGCCCATTCACGCCCTCCACCCCGCTCGCCACCACGATCGCCAGGTGGTTCGTCGCGAACACCCGCGCTTCCGCCGCGTTGCCCTTGCTTACCACCGCCTCCATCTGCTCTTCGTTGGCGCTCGCGAACACGTCCGCTGGCGCCCCTTCGTTGATTTGCACAGCCAGCGCGCTCGATGACGCGAAGCTGAAGCGCACCGGCACCCCAGCCTCCGTCCCTTCAAACGCCTTCCCCGCCTCCACGAAAGCATCGGGAAGCGAAGCTGCCGCGAACACCACGATGCCCTCCTCGTCCTCGCCGCCGCACCCCCCCGTCATCGCCCCCAGCAGGAACAGGCCAACGATGACGGTCCGGCGCATGCGTCCCGAAGTATACGTGGCTAGCCGCCCCGCTCCTGCAGCGCCATCGGCTGGCGGCTCGTGAACTCGTAGAGCATCGCCGGCCGGTAAGCCCCGCCCTTGGCCGTCTGCCCCGTCTCGCGCACGACCCCGAGCCCCACGACGCGCTTGCGAAAATTCCGCTTGTCGATGCCTTCGCCAAGAATAGCTTCGTACACGTTCTGCAGCCGCGTTAGCGTGAAACTGTGCGGGAGCAGGCTGTAGGCCACATTCGTGTACTCCAGCTTGTTCCGCAGCCGCTCCTCCGCGTAGGCCACCACCCGCTGGTTATCGAACGCCAGCGACGGCAGACCGCGCACGGGGTGCCACGCCGGCTGCCACTCCGATTCCGCCCGCAGCCTCGTGCGCGCCAGGTCCACCAGCGCGAAGTACGAAACCACCACGGTCGCGCGCCCTTCGCCCAGCGGGTCGAATGTGTACAGCTGCTCCAGGAACACATCCGAGACGCCCGTCTCGTCCGCAAGCTTGCGCGTCGCCGCCCCGTCCAGCGTCTCGCCTGCCAGCAGTGCGCCCCCGGGCAACGCCCATTCGCCCCGCGCCGGTTCCGCCGCACGTTCGATGAGCAGCACGGAAAGATGCTCTTCCTGCACCGTGAAGATGACCACCACAACGGCCGCTGCCACGGCCCCAAGTGTAGCCCTTCGCCTCGCAACGGCCCGCGCAGCCCGCCACTCACAGGCGCGGCGCCACCTCCCGCATGCACCGCCGCCGCTGCGCCCGCAGGTCCGGCAGCGTGCGCGCGGGCAGCGACAGCATCAGTTCATCCATGCCCGCCTCCGCGAACGCCCGCAATTCCCCGGCCTGCTCTGCGGCGCTGCCCGCGAAGGGCCACGTGCCGCCGCCCGGCCGCGTTCTCCCTCCCGGCATGTGCCGCATGCACACCGGCCCCGGCTGCCGCCCGAACCGCTCGCACAGCTTGCGGTACTGCGCCACCCCCTCGGCCAGTTGCCCTGGCGAAAGGTTGATCGGGTGCCAGCCGTCCCCCAACTCCGCCGCCCGCCGGATGCTCGGCGCGCCGTTGCCACCCACCCACAGCGGGATCGTCCCTCGCCGCGCCGCCGCCTGCTTCGGGAACATACGCATGTTGCTGTACTGCTTCCACTTCCCCGCGAACGAAGAGGTCTCCGTCTCCCACAGGTTCCGGTACACCCGCAGGTACTCGTCCGTCCGTGGCCCGCGCTCCGCGAATGGCACGCCCAGGGCGTCGAACTCCTCCTCCAGCCAGCCCGCGCCAACGCCCACGATCAGCCGCCCCCCGCTCAGGTAGTCCACGGTGCCCAGGAACTTCGCCGCGAACACCGGGTCGCGGTAGGGCACGATGAGCACGCTCAGCCCAATCTCCACGTGCTTCGTCTCCGCCGCCAGGAACGCCAGCGTCGCCAGCGGCTCATCCATGAACTCCGGGATGTAGCTCGAACCCTCGGGCACGATGATGTGGTCGCTCACCCACAGCGAATCGAACCCAAGGTCCTCCACCGCCCGAGCCATCGCCCGGATAGCCTCCGGCGTGGCGAAGCTGTTGGCATGCGGGATAGCGACTCCGTAACGCATCTGCGCCTCCTCCGTCTCTCGCCCGCCCAGCCTACACTCCCCCACCCCGGCGTGACCGTCCCCCGCCCCCGCGCTACGATGGTTCCCGGTACGGAGAGGTCGCATAGTGGCCGAGTGCGGGCGCCTGCTAAGCGCTTACTGGGGGTAACCTCAGTCGAGGGTTCGAATCCCTCCCTCTCCGCCACTTCCCGGCCCACAGGCCACCACGGACGCCCGCCATGCCCCAGAAATACTACCTCTGGACCGTCGGCTGCCAGATGAATCGCGCCGATAGCGAAAAGCTCGCCGCCGGCTTCGACCGCATCGGCATGCACGCTACAGACCGCCCCGAGCGCGCGGACGTCGTCGTCATCAACACCTGCAGCATCCGCCAGCACGCCGAAGACCGCGCCTATTCCAAGCTCGGCCGCATCCGCGAGCTCAAGCGCGAACGCCCCGAACTCAAAGTCGCCGTCATGGGCTGCATGGTCGGCCTCCAGACGGCCGACCTCCAGAAGCGCTTCCCCCAGGTCGATGTCTTCGCCCGCCCGCAGCAGTTCGCACCCATCATGGAACTCGTCCAGGGCCCTGACGAAGACCTGGGCGGCGAATTCTGGCCCACCACCTGGGCCATCCCTGAAGGCCCCACCGCCTACGTCCCCGTCGTCCACGGCTGCAACAAGTTCTGCACCTACTGCATCGTCCCCTACCGCCGCGGCCGCGAAAAGAGCCGCCCCCTCGCCGATCTCGAACGCGAAGTCGCCTACCTCGCCGCCCACGGCGTCCGCGAAGTCACCCTCCTCGGCCAGACCGTCGAAGCCTACGGACACGACCTCCCGGACGCCCCCGACCTCGGCGACCTGATGCGCGCGCTGTCTGCCATCGCGCTCCTCCAGCGCATCCGTTTCCTCACCTCCTACCCGCGCGATATGACCCATCGCATCCTCGAAGCCGTTGCCGCCCTGCCCAAGGTGATGGAATGCTTCTCACTACCCGTGCAGTCGGGCAGCGACGCCGTCCTTGAATCCATGCGCCGCGGCTACACACGCGCCGAGTACCTGGCCAAGATCGACGAGGTGCGCGCCCTCATGCCCGACGCCGGCATCACCACCGACATCATCGTCGGTTACCCCGGCGAAACCGAAGCCGATTTCGAAGCCACCTGCGACCTCCTCGAGCGCGTCCGCTTCGATAAGGTGCACGTCGCCGCCTATTCGTCCCGCCCCGGCACGATCGCCTGGCGCAAGCTCCCCGACGACGTCCCCGCGCCCGAAAAGTCCCGCCGCCTCCAACACATCGAGCAAATAGAAACCCGTATCTCCCAGGAAATCAACGACACGTACACGGGCGCCACCCAGCCCGTGCTCATCGAAGGGACGCGTGGCGTGCAGCCTTTCGGCCGCACCCGCAGCGGCAAGCTGGTCCACCTCGACGCGCCCGCCCGCACCGGCTCCCTGGTCGATGTGCACATCGAACACGCCGGCCCCTTCTCCCTGCGCGGTGTCCCCGCCGACGCCCTCGCCCTCGCCTGAACCCCGGTCGCTTCCCGCCGCGATTACCCCCCAGCTCGTCCCGGCTTTACCGCCTTCAGTAAGGCTCCCGCGGAGAACATCGCCCGGCCATCGCGCTCCAGGCTCGGGCGCAGGTGGCGCTCGTAACGCGCCGCTTCCTCCGCCGTGAACAGCTCATCCAACACCTCGCCCAGCGCTGGGATGCGCGGGTTGCCGGCGGCCGACACGAGCGTCTCCCACGACATTCGACCAGATGTCCTCGTCAGGCATCGCGCGCGGCCCGCACCGGCAGCCGCTTTGCCATCAGCACGAAGCAGACCGGCATCTTCATCTGCTCTTCTGGGCGCACGTACGGTACCGTGCCGTACGCCACGTACCCCAGGCGCTCATACCACCGCGGCAGCTCCACGCGCGCATCGACCGCCTCCAGGTG
This sequence comes from Tepidiformaceae bacterium, assembly GCA_051003295.1. Taxonomy (GTDB): domain Bacteria; phylum Chloroflexota; class Dehalococcoidia; order Tepidiformales; family Tepidiformaceae. Next base: position 7,393 of record JBPCLM010000072.1, read on the forward strand.
AATCTCGCTGCACCCACGCTCGGCGCAGTAAGCCTCGGCAGCGTCGACGAGCATGCGCCCGAGCCCCGCGCCCTGTGCAGAAGGGGCCACCGCGAGCATCCCGAAGTGGCCGCGCTGCGCCTCGGCCTGCACGTGCACCGCGCCGGCAGGGCCCGCAGCGCCATCCACGACAAGGAACTCGCCCCGGCCCACGAGTTCGCTGACCTCAACCGCGTCCGTGCGCAGTTCGTCCGTGAAGAACGACTCTGCCTTGTTGTAGGCAGCGTTCACGACCGCCACGACCGCCTCGACATCGGCCGGCGTGGCGACCCGTACTCCTCTCACCCCAGTACCTTCTGCATGTAGCACAGGCGGTGGGGCGCCAACAACCCCCAGTGCCCCCGCTCGTAGTCTTCGTAGGCCACCATTTCGTAGCCGAACGCCCCGTAATACTCCACCAGCGAAAATTCGCGCAGCGTCGAAAGCCCCACCGCCGCGAACCCGCGTTCGACCGCGATTAGTTCCGCCTCACGCACGAGTGCCCGCCCGATCCCCGCTCGCATGTGCTCAACTCGCACCCCCGCGAGCCCGAAGTACAGCGCGCTCTCCGCCCACGGGTACCCACCCTGCTCCGCCGCGTAGTCGCTCCCCGGGCGGATAATCGCGCAGCCGAGCAGTTCGCCCTCCAGTTCGGCCAGCAGCACGTCCCCGCTCGCACCCAGCTCTTCTCTCATCCCTTCGGCAGAGGTGCGCTCTCCCTCCATCAGATCGTGCGTCAGGAACGCCGCGTTCACAAGCGCCGCCAGCACGCCAAGGTCCACCCCGCCCGGAGGCGCCGCCCGCACGCAGACCACGTCCCCGATCTTCCCCATCTCGCGATCACACCCCCAATATTCCCGCACGAGGGTATCGCGAACCATCCGCGCCCGCATCCGCGTGTGACTCCCATCACAGGGGCCGATGCCCCGCGCCTTGCTATCATGGAGTCCAGGCCCTGTCGAACGGAGACCATGTCCGAACAACCGATCAGCATCGAAATCGGCGCCCGGCGCGCGCTGCGCGTCGTCAGCCGCTCCGGGCGCGTGATCATCACCGCTGTATCGCCTTGCGCGCTCTCTGCACCATGGAAGAACTCGGCCCCGTCGTCATGAAGGGCCTCCCCGAACCCGTGCGGCTCTATCGCGCCACCCGCGCCATCCCGGCCTGATTGCCCCTTACTCGCGCCGCAAGGTAAAGCGCGCGCCTTCGCCTTGCGAGCCAATTGTTAGCGCCGCCCCAACGGAAGCATGAGGATGACACCGCCCGCACGGTAGCGTTCGAGCCGGGCCGCCCCACGCAACGGCCGCCGCCTTCGCCCCGCTTTGCACCGCGCGGCCCCGGCGGCGGGCCTGCACCGCGGTCCCGAAGCGAGGACTCTGCACGTGCAACCAGCCATGAAGCGCAGGCTGATGCGCTCCCGCCGGCCGCAGATCAGGCGCACTCCCTGGTGGCTTCTTACCCTCCTCGGCATCGTTAGCTTCGGGACCGTCGGCCTCGCTACCGCTGTCGGCACCGTCTTTGCCGTCTATTACTCATACGCGCGGGACTACGCCCCCATCGAAGAGCGCATCCTGCAACGCTACGTGGGCCTCACCGAAGTCTATGACCGCGGCGGCCCGCGCGATGGCGTCTTGCTCGGCGCCCTCGCCAACCCCAACGCCGCGTTGCTCCGCCCCATCCCCCTCAACGAAGTCTCGCCCTTCATGGTCGAAGCCACCATCTCCACCGAGGACAACAGCTTCTGGAGCAACCCCGGCGTCAACCCCGGCGGCCTCCTCCGCGCCGCCTGGGAAAACTACAACGGCGGCGGCTTCGGCACCGGCTCCGGCGGCTCTTCCCTCACTCAGCAGCTCGTCAAGAACGTCTATCTCAGCGATGACTGCAGCGTCATCGATGGCACGAAGGTCTGCGTCGCCCCCCGTACCCTCAAGCGCAAGCTCAAGGAACTTACCCTCGCCATCGAACTCGAAAAAGACTATTCCAAGCAGCAAATCCTCGGCTGGTACTTCAACCAGGTCTCCTATGCGGACCGCTACGTGGGCGTCGAAGCGGCCGCCCAGGGCTATTTCCGCAAGCCCGCCGCAGGACTCACCCTCGGCGAGGCAGCGCTCCTCGCCGGCATCCCCTCCGCTCCCACCCAATACCATCCCCGCCTCAATTGCCTCAAGGACGACGACGGCAACTGCATCGTCGATGCGCAGGGCCGCACAACCGTCGCGGGCGAAGCCAAGCGCCGCCAGGAACACGTCCTCGACCTCATGGTCGTGCACGGGCGCGTCACCTTCGCCGATGCCGAAGCCGCCGCGGCCCAGGAGCTCCGTGTCTATCCCGCCGTGAGTTCCCTGCGCGCCGCTGCCTGGATCGACAACCAGGTCGAACCTCGCCTCGTGCGCATGTGCAAAGCCGGCATCCTCCCCACGCTTGAAGGCACCGCCAACTGCGTCGAAAGCGTCCACAGCTCTGGCTACCGCGTCACCAGCACCCTCGACTACGCCGAAACCGAACGCGCCCGCGCGCTCGCCCAGGAGTACATTGCTGCCGGCCTGGAGGCGGGCTGCCAGTGTCACAACGCCGCCATCGTTACCATCGACCCGCGCACCGGCCAGATCATGGTGTACGTCACCAGCATCGACCCCAAGAACGTCACCGACCGCAAAGTTGCCGGCGAAATCGACCAGCTCACCGAGGTTAACCAGCCCGGTTCGTCCTTCAAGCCTGCCGTTTACCTCGCCTGGTTCGATGCTCTCGGGAAGACGCCCATGAGCTCGATCTGGGACACGAGCCCCATGCCCCTCATCACGAAGCCAGCCAAGCCCGAAGACCAGGTCACCATCGTCAATCCCCGCCCCGGCTTCGGCGGCGAAGGCCTCATCACCGCCCGCGCCGCCCTCGGCGGCTCCCAGAATGTCGGGGCCTTCCGCGCCGCCGATGAAGCCGGCATCGACAATGTCATCGCCATGGCCAAGGCCCTCGGCATCACCACGCTCGATCTCGGCTTCGACCCCACCTTCCGTTCGCACGAAGCCATCTACTACGGTTCGGCCATCGCCACCGGCGGCGCGAACATCCGCGCCATCGATATGGCTTACATGAACACCATCATCGCCAACATGGGCGTCCAGGTGGGCGTCGCCACGCTCGCACGCACACTCGAAGACGGCCAGCTCCTCTCCCTCGAAGGCGCCACCGGCGATGCCTATGACCGCGCCCTCCAACAGAAGCTCGATTTCAACCGCGGCCACCTCCGCCTGCCCGGTACCCGCGAAGTCGATCCCGTCACCATCCTCCGCGTCGAAGGCATCAACGGCGAAGTCCTCTACGAACACGGCAAAGACCTCCAGCGCAGGGAGGCGATCAATCCTGGCTCTGTCTGGATGCTCCACTCCATCATGTCCGACTGCACAGCTCGCTTCATCATTTGGGGATGCGGCGGCAACAACAACGACCTTGCCCTCGATTTCTTCGTGGGCGAAGTCCGCATTCCCGGTGGCATCAAGACCGGCACCCAGCAGGGCTTCACCGATGCCAAAGATACCCTTGAAACCTGGATGAACGGCTACTCCCGCTACGCCGGTACCGCCGTCTGGGTGGGTAACGCCGATAACTCCCTGGTCCGCGATGGCCCCGCCGCCAACTACGCTTCCGCCAACACCACCGTGCGCCTCTTCAAGAACTGGATGGGGCTTCATCACGCCTCGCTCAAGGAGAAGGGAGACTTTGAAACACCCGCCAACTTCGATGAGCTCCGCCCCAAGAACGTAAAGCTCGCCAAATTCCAGTCCGCCACCACCGAACGCGGCCGCCGCGGCGGCTGCAGCCAGATCGTCGAATCCTGGCAGCGCACCGACATCAAGTACACCGGCGATTGCGTCAATGGCCGCATGCCTCTCCCCACCCTTAAGCCCGACCTCGCCGCGGCACTGGCACGCGCCCGCGGGATCCCTTTCTCCGGCAAGGTCGGGACGCAGACCGTGTCCTCCACGGAACCAGGGCCCTCCGCCACCGCGGCCCCGTCGTCCACCCCCACCACTGGCCCCACGGCCACCGCGCCCGCCCCCCCACGCCCCACGGCCACCGCGCCCGCCCCTCCACGCCCCACGGCCACCGCGCCCGCCCCGCCCCCGCCCACCCCCGTCCCCTCACAGCTTCCGAAGCCCAAACCGACACCCACGCCTTCCGGCGGCGGCTAGACCGGGACCAGCCGCCCGCGCCTCCCGGCCACTGCTGCTACGGGTCCCGGCGGCCGAATCTCCTAGCATGACGCGCCACGCCGCCGCGCTTTCGCTTGCCCTCGCCAGCATCTTTCTCGGCCTCGCCCTGGCGCCCGGCGCGCGCCTCGCCGCCGCCGCTCCTACGCAGACCCAGAACGTCCGCTCCGAGTCCTACTACGATCTCGACCCCGTCGCCGGTACCCTCTCCGTCCACGTTGAGCTCACCATCCGCAACGCCCAGAGCCGGGACCTCAAGACACTCACGCTCTGGGCGATGCCCGGCGCCACCGACGTCGTCGTCAAGAAGGGCGCCGAAGTGCTCCCCACGGACATCAAGCCTGCATCCGACGCCGAGAGGCTACCCGCCCTCCTCACTGTCACCCCCGCGCGCCCGCTCAAGCCCCAGGCCCAGGTCGATCTGACCCTCTCCTACCGCGTCGGCGCCGTCCAGTCACAACTGACCCGCCTCGAACCCGGCGCCATCGAAGCCCTGCTCGTCGGCCAGGGCCCCGGCTCCTTCGTCTTCATCGATGCCCCCGTCGTTGGCGATAACTACCTCGACCCCGGCTGCCTCAAGGTCGCTGAACAGCCCGAGGGCCTCCGGGCGCTCGGTAAGGAGCGCTGGGTATGCGGCGAAGCCACCCTCATCGCGCTCTCCTCCGATGACCCGGAGACCCTCGAAGCCTGCGCCTCGCTCGATGACCGCTGCCGCCAGCGCTATCTTGACGATCCCTACTCAGCCTTCGTCCAATCCATCTCCGACCCGTCCCTGCGGGGCACCCTCGAAGCCGATGTCCCCGTCGCCGGCCGCACCGTGAAGCTGGTCCTGCGCTACTTCAAGCGCGACCAGGCCTGGGCTACCCGCCAGTTCGATATCGCCCGCCAGGCGCTTCCCCTGCTAGAAGAGGCCTTCGCCTATCCCTATCCCTTCGAACGCATCACCATGCGGCAGTCTCACCACATCGCGTTCATCGGCGCCGACGGGGTCGCCTTCTCCCGCATCGGCGAAGTCCTCCTCGCCACCGGTTCAGGCGTCGATGACTTCGTGACCGTCCACGAACTCGCTCACCAGTGGGCGGGCAACCAGCTCGAGACCAGTTGGCTCTGGGAAGGACTCGCCGAGTACGGTACCCGCGTCGTTTCTCCCGCCCTCGGCGTCGCCCCCCGCGATTGGGGCTGGGAGGCCACCGGCTACACTGATCCCCTCGCCACCTGGCACGCCGGGTCTTCCGTCAGGGACCCCCGCTACTGGTACGGCAAGGCCGGGGCCTTCTGGTTCGCCTACGAATCCGCCCTCGGCGGTCGCGAAAACATGCGCGCCCTCCTCGCCCGCATCGACGATGACCCTACGGCCTGGCCCCTCGATGGCCGCTGGTTCATGGACCATGGCGAGCGCGTCAGCGGCGCCAACCTTGATGCCCTCTTCCTCCAGTGGGTGTTCAATCCCGATACCTCAGCCCCACTCCTCCGCGATCGTCGCGCCGCGCTCGATAGCCTGGCCGCGTTGACTGCTCGAGCCTCAACCCTCGGCCTCCCCGGCACGCCCGCGGATATCACCGCCAACTTCGATGAATGGGCCTTCGCCAGCATCCCCGCGCAACTCTCCGCCGCCAGCCGCCTCCTCGATGCATACGGCGCCGTCGTCGCCCTCGCGAAAGACACCGGCCACGTCCTCCCCGGCGCCGTCGCCCGCTCCTGGGGCACAGCAACCATGGCCCAGACCGGCCGCGTCATCGAAGACCAGCGCCAGGCGCTCCAGGCGCTCATCGCTGCCGCCGCTGAAGTCCAGGGCCAGCCGCAGGACTTCCCCGGCCACTCTCAGTACGCCGGTGCCCTCGCCGCGTACGCCGAGGGCAGGTTCGATGACGCCGAGCGCCTGGCCTCCGGTGCTACCACCGGTGTCGTCGATAAGGCCGCCGCCACGCGCCTCATCGAGGCCGCCAACAAACAGCGCGCCACTTTCCATCCTTCGTGGTTGCAGAAGGTTGGCCTCCTCTTCGCCGACCCCGCCGGGGAGGTCAGCGCCGCCGAGAAGGCCTTCGCCGCTGGCGACTACGATAGGGCGATCGAGCTCGCGAGCGGCGCCCTCAAGACCTGGGATGGCTCCCAGTCCCGCGGGCTCATGCTCCTCGCGCTGCTGTCCGCCGTCATGGGCTTCCTGAGCTTCGCTGTCTGGTGGCTATTGGGCCGCCTCGAACGGTCCGCGGCGCCCCCGCCCGATTCCAACCCTGGCCACGCGCTCACACCCCCCGATGGCCGCACCACCAGCTGGCGGGACTGGGAAAACCTCTCGTAGTACCCTCTTAGTGCAAGTCCCGCCGATTGAATAGTGAGACCGACAGCCCGGCGAGGACCGCGCAAACCACCAGTGGTAGCACTATCGGCAGGATCGCCGCGCCATCCGCAAGCATGTTGTCGCGCAAGTACCACTCCCACGGCGTGAGGTTGCGGATGAAAGCCGGCGCTTCCGCAGCTGTGAACAGACCATACGCAAGGTACCCGCTCACTGCTACGGCCGTTGCGAGTGCAATCCCGGGCGTTCGACGCCCCGTCGCGCTCCCCCCCGCGAACGCCAGCGAAGCGTGCAGCAGAGCCAGCGCCGCCCCCGCCAGCGTCGCCGCCACGAGCCCTCCAACGGAAACGCCCTCGAGCGCATCCACCACCGGCGCACTCAGCAGCAGCGCGCCCACGAACACGGCCATCACGCTTGCCATCAAGAACACCACGCCGCCATATCGCTCCAGGATCACCCGCGTCCGCGAGATAGGGTTCGCCAGCAGCAGTTCCAGCGTCCCGTCCTCTTCGCTGCCGCCTATCGCGTACGACCCTGCACTGATCCCCAGCACCACCATCAACAGCACGTACAGCGTCGAAAAGAGGCGCGCGTGCAGGTACCCCGGCGCCGAACTCAGAGGAATGCCGTCCTGCACCCCGAGCAGCGCCTGCACGGCGGCAGGCAGGTCCTGCACGAGGTCGTCGACATCCTGCTGCCCTTTGATGCTCGAGTAGAAACCCACCGTGAACAGCACCAGCCCGGCAGCCGCCACACACCACCACAACCCGGCCCCCCGCCGGTCCCGCACGAATCGCCAGAAAACGGTCACGTGGCATCACCCCCGTAGTAGCCCAGGAACAGCTCCTCAAGCTCTAAACCGCCCGCGACCACGCGCAGCACATCGAGCTTCGCCGCCGCCCTCAGGACGCCAGCGACCGGGCCCTCCACCGTCACCGTGATTAACGCCCCCTCCACCGCCACATCGACGACCTCCGGCAGGACGCGAAACACCGACGCATCGGCCGGACCGGCGAGATGGAAAGCGATCCGCTGGCGGGCGCGTTCGCGCAACGTTTCCACGGTCGCTACGGTGACCAGCCGCCCTCGCCGCAGGATCCCAACCCGGCCCGCGAGCGCCTCAACCTCCGGCAGAATGTGCGATGAAAGAAAGACGGTCGCTCCCCGCGCCGCCGTCTCCCGCACCAACTGCAGGAACTGCTGCTGCAACAGCGGGTCCAACCCCGCCGTCGGCTCATCCAGGATGAGCAACTCGGGCTGATGCATGAACGCCTGCACGATGCCGATCTTGCGCCGATTGCCCGTGCTCAACTCGCCCGCAGGACGATCCGGGTCCAATTCGAACCTGCCCAACAGCGACTGCACATAGACACGCTCCACGCCCCCCCGCAGCCGTCCGAAGAAATCGATCACGTCATTCGCCGAATAGCGCCGGTCGAGCTTCAGTTCGCCCGGCAGGTAGCCGATGCGCCGACGAATCGCCGTGTCGGCGCCGCTCCCCCCGAGCACCCTCGCCCTCCCCGCCGTCGGTCGCACGAAATCCAGCAGCATCCTGATGGTCGTCGTCTTGCCTGCCCCGTTGGGGCCCAGGAACCCGAACACCTCCCCCGCCCTCACCTTCAGGTCGAGCGCCTCCACCGCGCGCACCTCGCCGAAGTGCTTCGTCAGGCCCCGCGTTTCGATGACGACCGTCATGGCCCGCGAAGCTTACGCGGGTGGCGCCCCTCGCTACACCGCCTTCAGCGCCAGACGGCCTCCTACCACCACCAGTGCCCCCGCCAGCACCCGGATGATGATCCCGCCCCTCATGCGTCTCGCCGCTAGCGCCCCCACCTGCGCCCCCGGTATCGCCCCCGCGCTGAGCAGCGCCGCCGTCCCGAGGTCGCTGTTCCACCCCAGCGCCCCCGTCGCGATGTGCACGCCCGTCCCCTCGGCCGTCATCACCGCGAGCACCAGCTGCGATGTCGCCGTCGCGATGTGCACAGGGAAGTGCAGAACCGTCGTCATCACGGGCACGTGCACCACCCCCCCGCCTATCCCCAGCAGGGTGCTTATGAACCCTACTCCCCCGCTGATCGCCACCCCCTTCCACACCTGGAACGAGTAGACGAACGTGTTTCCCGCGCGGTCCGTGATCATGCGCCGCACCACGCCCCTCCCCGTGACGGGGTTGCGGATGGCGTTGCTCTGCGATCGCAGCATCAACAACACCCCCAGCGTGATCAGCACTCCCGCAAACAACGCGTCGAACGCCCGTCGCGGTATGTATCCGACGAGCAGAGCGCCCGCCACCGCCCCCGGCAGCGTCCCTGCCGCGAACCAGGCCGCGCTGCGGTAGTCGATCCGCCGTTGGCGCCCGTAGGCCACCGAACCCGAGACCGCGTTCAGGCACACCACCAACAGCGATATCGCCGTCAGCCGCTCAGGGTCTTCATCCGGGTATAGCAGCAGCAGCACCGGCACCAGGATGAACCCGCCCCCCGTGCCCACCAGCGTCCCGAACGCGCCCACGAACACGCCAAGCGGGATCAGCCACAGGTCGTGGGCTTCCAGTCGATCGTCCTCGAATCCGCCGCGGTTGCCCGCAGTCTAGACCGGAATGTCGGGGAAGTCCCCGAAATCCGCTCCCCGCCGCCACGCCGGTTGCCGCCACCGCAGCCGGTTCAGCATCCCCCCCATGCGGTCGATCAGGTGCGCCAGCCGCCGCTCCAATCGTCCCCTCACCCACGACCGCGTGGACCCGAGTTGCCGGTAACGCGCGTAGCGCTGCTCCAGCCGCTTCTTGGGCTTCATCCGTTGAATGGCCGTCAACTGGCGCAGCACGCATCGCCGCAGCAGCAGCGCCGCCTCCGCGTGGTCCGTGTGTGCCCCTTCGCCCGGCTCCTGCACTGTCGCATCGATGATCCCCATGCGCAGGCAATCATGTGAAGTGATGCGCAGCGTCTCCGCCACCTCTCCCGCCCTCGATGCCTCCTGGTACAGGATCTTCGCCGCATCTTCCGGCCGGATCACTTCGTACACCGCGTTGTCGAGCATCACCACCCGGTCCGCCACCGCCATCGCCACCGCCGCCTCCGAACTCCCCTCGCCGATGATCACCGCCACCGTCGGCACGCGCAGGCCTAGCATCGTGGCCAGGCAGTGCGCAATGGCGGTGCCCAGCCCCGCCTGCTCGCTTTCCAGCGTGGGCAGCGCGCCCTCCGAATCCACCAGCGTCACCAGCGGCAGCCCGAACTTCCCCGCGAGCGCCATTGCCCGCTCCGCTTTGCGGAAGCCCGCCGCCCGGATCCAGCCGTCCGTCTTCACGCCCTCATGCGGACATACTTGCCCGGCTACCATCACCGCCTCGCCACCCAGCGAAGCAAGGCCCACCACCACCGCCGGGTCGTCCTCCCCCGAACGGTCGCCGTGCAGTTCAAAGAACGATTCCGTCATCCGCCCGATGAAGTCCAGCGCCGTCGGGCGCATTTCGTGGCGCGAAAGCTGCACCTGCTGCCACGCTCCCCGGTGGCTGTGCACCGGGCGCTCCCTGCGCCGTTCACCCGCCGCCGTGAGCCGGTATTCGCCCAGCAGCAAGTCCAACAGCAGCATGATCGCATCGCGCAACTGTGGACGCGGCACGACTGCATCCACCAGCCCGTGCCTCAGGTGCGCCTCCGAAGTGTGCGCCCCCGCCGGCAACGTATCGCTCTCCGCTTCCTGCAACACGCGCAGGGCGGCGTACCCCACCAGCGCGTTCGGTTCCGCCAGCGCCACATCCGCCAGGCTCACGAACCCGGTGTAAGCAGACCCCGTTGTCGGGTCGGTCATCACCGTGATGTGGGGCAGCCCCGTGTCCCCGAAGCGGGCCGCCGCTGCTGCCACGCGCGGGATCTGCATCAGCGCCAGCAGCCCCTCCTGCATCCGCGTCCCCGCCGTCGAACAGATGCTCAGAATCGGCGCCCGCCGCGACGCTGCCTTCTCGAACGCCCGCGCCAGCCGCTCGCCCGCCACCACCCCGATCGACCCCCCGAGGAACGAGAAGTCGATCACCGCCACCACCACGTCGCGCCCGCCCAGCGCCCCCGTGCCCGTCAGCGCCGCCTCCGTCAGCCCCGTGCGCCGCTGTGCGCTTATCACCTGCGAGCGGTACGACTGCCGGCCGTGAAACGAAATCGGGTCGATTGCTGTCACGCCGCGGTCGTCTTCGTGGAACGTCCCCGCATCCAGCAGCGTCGCAACCCGCTCGTGCGCCGTCAGGTGGAAGTGGAACCCGCACGAATGACACACCCGGTAGCGCTCGTACGACTTCGAACCCTCAAGATCCGCCTCGCACGAAAGGCAGCGTTCATGCGCGCGCGGAGGCTGTTCTGCAGCCGCCGCTTCGTTGCGTCCCAGCAGTGTGCGAAAGTTCCTCACCATCTCTAGTGTATCAATCGAAGTCGCCGCTCACCGGCGCCATCACGCGTCGCGACTCACCCTCTTCGCGTGGACCGAGGATGCCTTCGTCCTCCAGCGCTTCGATGAGCTTGCTCGCCTTGGCGTACCCCACCTTCAGCCGCCGTTGAAAAAGCGATGGCGAAACGCGCCGGTGCTGCAACGCCAGCGAGCGCGCTCGCCCGAGTGCCGGGTCACCTTCATCCAATTCGATGTCCCCCTCACCGTTCTGCTCGATGAGCGCCTGCGTGAGCAGGTCGTCGGCGTTGCCCGGCACCAGCCCGCTAAAGCGGTCGTCCTTCCAGAACTGCACCAGCCGCTCCACCTCCGCGTCCGAAACGTACACGCCCTGGATGCGCGTCGGTTTCGCCGCATCCGTCGGCATGTAAAGCATGTCCCCCCGGCCGAGCAGCTTTTCCGCCCCTCCCATATCGAGGATCGTGCGCGAATCCGTCATCGATGTCACCGCGAACGCCACACGCGTCGGGAAGTTCGCCTTGATCAGACCGGTGATTACGTCCACCGATGGCCGCTGCGTCGCCACCACCAGGTGGATTCCCGCCGCCCGCCCCAGTTGCGCCAGCCGGCACAACAGCTTCTCCACCTCGAACGGCGCCGCCATCATCAGGTCCGCCAGTTCATCGACGATAACCACCCATCGCGGCAGCTTCGTCAGGATGCGCGGGTGCTTGTTGTAGGCGTCGATGTTCCGCACCGCCACCGAAGCGAACTTCCTGAAGCGCGCCTCCATCTCCGAAACCACCGCCTGCAGCGCACCCACCACCTTGTCCATGTCCACGATCACTTCACTGAAGGCCAGGTGCGGGATGTGCGCGTACGCCAGCAGTTCCACCCGCTTCGGGTCCACCATCACGAAGCGTACCTCCTCGGGCGTCGCGTTCATCATGATCCCCGCGATCAGCGCGTTCATGCACACGCTCTTGCCGCTGCCCGTGGCGCCCGCGATCAACATGTGCGGCATCTTCCCCAGGTCCGCCACCACCGGCACCCCCGAAACACCCTTCCCCAGTGCCAGCGCCAGCTTCGTCTTCTTCGCTAGCTCCGAAAACTCCTTCGATTCCATTACGTGCCGCATCGTCACCACCGTGGCGCTGTCGTTCGGCACTTCGATGCCCACGATCGCGCGCCCCGGCACCGGCGCTTCGATGCGCAGGCTCGGCGCTGCCAGCGCCAGCGCGAGGTCGTTCTGCAGCGTCGTTATCCTGTTCACGCGCACCCGCGTCCGCCCCGTCTCCACCCGCTCCGTGCGCACCCGCCCCTCCGCCCCAAGCATCGTCCGCCCAGTGTCGTCCCTCACGTGCAGTTCCTTGTAGCGCACCTCCCAGCCGGGCTCCACACCGAACTGCGTTACCGTCGGTCCTTCGTTAATCTCCACCACCGTCGCGTCCACGCCGAAGCTGGCGAGCGTATCGACGATCAGCTGCGCCCGCGCGGCGTTGTCGTGCTTGCGGTTCACGCTAACCTGAGGCGCGTTCAGCAGCTCCAGCGCGGGCAGGGCCCAGCCGGGGTTGCCGCCCAGGTCCAGCCCCAGCTGCTGTGGTTCGCCCAGGTCCTCCCCTTCGTAATCGTCGATGGCCGCGCGGAGGTCGCCTTCCGCGGGCTCGAAGGGCACTTCCGGCTCGAACTGCACGGCCGCGCCCGCCCCCACGATCGAGCTCGGCCCCCCGGGCTCGATCGCCGGCCGGAACACCGTCGGCACGACTTCGAAGGTGCCGCCTTCGCCGGGCTCCAGCCGCTCGCGCAGGCTCCCCGAACCAATCACGATCTCCCCTTCATCCCGGTCTCCCGGCCGCCGGAAGATGAACGCCCCGAACCGGCCTGCCGCCGCGAGCACACGGTGGGGATAGCGCCGCACCCACGCCGTGTGTACCCATCCCGGAGAATTGCGCGCGAACGCCCGTGTCAGTCCCGGCGCCACCAGCGCCATGCCGATGACGAACAGGCTCACCCAGGCCAGCACCTGCAGCGGGCCGCCCACGATCGCGTCGCCAACCTCCCCGCCCAGTGTTACCTCCTGGAAGTCCACCGAACCCAGGCTCCAGTGGGCGTGGTTCAACCCCAGCGCCCCCCACGCGAAGAACCCGAGCGCGACCGCCCCCGTTGCTCGCCGCGCGAACTGGCCGTGGTGCTCATGCGCCCCGCGCGCTATCGCCACCCCACCCGCCAGCGTAAGCGCCGCCACGATCAACATCCCCATCCCGAATGTGCGCACGACCCAGTCGCGGGCGTCTGTTACTACTTCCCCGACGTCGATCAGCCACAGCGATGCCACCAGCGCGACCGCCGCCAGCGCGACGCCCAGCACCTCCGCCCGCAAGAAGCGACCGCCTCGGAAAATACTGCTCTTCTTGCGGCCGCGCGGAGTCCGGGCTGTGCGGGGACGCGTACGTGTGCGTGCCGTCATGGCGCACCACTCCTTACACCTTTGGGGGCCGCGCTCCCCGCGGGCCGGCCCTCACAACACCGGAAACATCGCCCCAGGGTCCTCGACTACACCTCGAGCGTTACCGTCAGCACCATCGGCCGCCGGCGCGTCTCATCGTACAGGAACTTGCTCAGTGCGTCTTTAATGCGCGCGTTAATGTCGCCAAACTCCGCGATATGCGCCTCTCCGCCCATCACCTTCGTCACTACGCCCCGGCTCCGCTCCAGCAACTCCTCGTTCTCCTCCACGTCCACGAACCCGCGCGACAGGATCTCCGCCGGCCGCGTCAGTGCCCCCGTTTGCTTGTCCACGGCCACGATCACCACAACCACCCCGTCCGTCGAAAGGTGCGCCCGGTCGCGAAGCATGTGCTGGTCCACATCGCCGATACCCAGCCCATCGACGTACACGTAGCTCGCCGGCACCCGGCCCGCCAGCTGCGCCGCCTCCTCGTCGATTTCCAGCACGTCGCCGTCCGTCAGCACGAACGCGTTCCCCACCGGCACGCCCACAGACTCGGCCAGCCGCGCGTGCACCACCAGGTGCCGGTATTCCCCATGGATGGGTACGAAGTACTCCGGCTGCAACAACCCCTGGATGATCTTCAGCTCCTCCCGGCTGGCGTGGCCGCGCACGTGGATGTTCGAAACACGGTTGTAGAGCACGTCCGCTCCCAGCCGGAACAGGTTGTCGACGTTCCGGTACACGCTCATCTCGTTCCCCGGGATGGCTGTAGCGGACATAACTACCGTATCACCCTTAACAATCGTGATGTGCCGGTGGTCCCCGTTCGCCATCCGCGTGAGCGCGCTCGTCGGCTCGCCCTGGCTTCCTGTCGTCACGATCGCCAGCTTCGACATGGGCGTGTTCCGCATCTCGTCCACCCCCACGATCACCCCCTCGGGCACGTCCAGGTACCCCAGCTGCCGCGCCATCGCCGTGTTGTCGATCATCGAACGGCCCGTCACGAACACCTTCCGTCCCGTGAACACCGCCGCATCCACCACCTGCTGCACCCGCGAAATCAGGGAAGCAAACGTCGCCACGATCACCCTCCCCGTGGCGTTCACGAGGATGTTCCGCAGCGCCTCGCCCACGAGTTGCTCGCTCGGCGTGTAGCCCTCCTGTTCCGCATACGTCGAATCCGCCATCAACAGAAGGCAGCCCTCAGCCCCAATCTGCCCCAGCCGGATCAGGTCCGTGTGCTGGTCCATCACCGGCGTGTGGTCCAGTTTGAAGTCCCCGGTGTGCACCAGTGGCCCCAGGGGCGTCCGGATGATCAGCCCGCAGGCATCCGGGATGCTGTGCGCCACCGTGAAAAACTCGACTTCGAATACGCCCGCCTGGATCGATTCGCCCGCCGTCACCACGTGCAGTTCCGCGTTCTGCAACAGCCGGTGCTCGTTCAGCTTCACGCGCACGAGCCCATCCGTCAGTTTCGTGCTGTACACCGGCGTCTTGAACTCGCGGAAGAAGTACGGGAGCGCCCCTACGTGGTCTTCATGCCCGTGCGTCAGGAAAACCGCCCGCAGCTTCGCCACGTTTTCGCGCAGATAGGTGAAGTCAGGGATGACGAGGTCGACCCCCAGCATCTCCTCCTCCGGGAACATCAGCCCCACATCCACCACGATGATGTCGTCCCCGTATTCCAGGAGCATCATGTTGCGGCCGATTTCGCCCAGCCCCCCAAGGGGGATGATCCGTAGCTTGTTGGTCATGGATTCCTTCATTCGAACAGGCGCGCCTGAGCGCCCGCGGTCTCTGCCTCTGCTCTTACCGCCTGTGCCGCCGCCAGCGCTTCCGCCACGCCAGGCGCCGGCGCCACCACTGCCCTCGGGGCGGCCCCCAGCGGAGCCTCCGCCGCCCTCACCCGCGTCCGCTCCAGTAACGCCCCCAGCTTGCGAAAATCCGCCAGGATTACCTCGCGCAGGTTCTGCTGGTGCAGCGCCGCCGCCGGGTGGTACATCGGCACGCAGGAGCGCCCATCAACCTCCCGCACGCTCCCGTGGATGCGCGAAATAGATTCCCCGGGGAAGTAGCGCCCCATCGAAGAGCGCCCCAGCGTCACGATCACGCGCGGGTCCACCATTTCGATCTGTTCGTCGAGATAGTCCCGGCAAGCCTCGATTTCACCCGGCAACGGGTCCCGGTTCGCGGGCGGCCGGCACTTCAGCACGTTACAGATGTACACATCCTCGCGCCGCAGGTTCGCCGCCGCCAGCAGCTCCCCCAGGAACTGCCCGGCCGCACCCACGAATGGCCGCCCCTGCCTGTCTTCGTTCACGCCCGGCGCCTCGCCGATGAACAGCACTTCCGCGTCCAGCGGCCCTTCCCCCGGCACCGCCAGCGTACGCGTCCTCGCCAGCGGGCACAGCTCGCACGTGCGCACCCGCTCGTAAAGGTCCTCCGCCAGCGCCATCGTCTTCACGCCGCGGCCGCCTTCGGCCGCGGCTTCTGCACCATCCACGCCAGCCCGATGCCGACAACGTAGAGCAGCAGCAGTGGCCCCGCCACCAGCGATTGCGTCAGCGGGTCCGGCGTCGGTGTCACCACCGCCGCGATGATGAACACCAGCACGATCGCGTAGCGCCAGAACCCGATCAGCTGCCGCACCCGCACCAGGCCCAGCCGTGCCGAAAGCGCCAGCACCATCGGCAGTTCGAATGCGATCCCTACCCAGAAGATGATCCGGATGGCGAAGTCGATGTACTGCTTCGCCCCAATCACGGGGTTGAACTGATCGCCACCGAAGTCCAGCAGGAAGGCCAGCGAAGCCGGCAGGATCACCCAGTAGGCGAATGCCATCCCCCCGAGCAAGAACCCGATCGTCCCCAGGATCCCCGGCAACAGCACCTTCCGTTCGCCCGCTGTGAGCCCCGGGACAACGAACGCCAGCATCTCGTAAACGAACACCGGCGAGGCCAGGATAAGGCCCCCATACAGCCCCACCTTGAAGAGCACCCCGATCGTCTCCGTCGGCGAAAACACCGCCAGCGCGAACTCCGGGTTCTCCGCCCGTGCCGGAGCCAGCAGCCACCCCACGATCGTCTCCCAAAAAACAAAGCTGGCCACCGTCGAGACGATCAGCGCTATTCCGCACACGAGCACGCGGTTGCGCAATTCCTTCAGGTGCTCGATAAGCGTCATTTCCGCCGCGACCGCCGGCGGGTTGACCACGGCACCGCCCTCTCCGGGGTCCAACGCGGGCTCTGCGCTCATACGCTAGAACACAAGCGGCGGCGCTTTCGCCGCGGCGCCCTCGGCGGGCGCCGCGCCCGCTGTACCTTCGCCTGCTGTGTTCTCGCCCGCCGCCGCCACCCCGCCGCTGCCGTCCTCCACGTCCGCCCCCACCGCCCCGCTGTTGAACGCGACGATGTTCGTGCCCGCCGCTTCCGCCGGCAGCAGTGGCCCGTCCAGTTCCGCCGTCGTCTCGCGCATCTCCGCCGCGAACTTCACCTGCTGCTCCCGCAGAGTCTGCCTCGTCGTGTCAACCTCACCCTTCACTGCCCGGTACTGCTCTTCGATGTACCCGATTTCGTCGCTGAACTCATCCCGCACGGCGCGCGCGTAGCGCTGCATCTGGCGCACCCAACGTCCAATCTGATAGGCCACCGCCGGCAGCCGCTCGGGCCCAACGACCACAAGCATCAACACCAGCACCAGCAGCAGTTCCTGGTAACCAACGCCGAGGAATTCCACTGTATGCTCCCCCTCCCGGGCCGGACGTCGCCCCTGTCCCCGCGAGAGCACTACTTGTCTTCGATGCCGTGATCCTTCAAGTAGTCTACGGCGTCCTGCACCGTTGCGATCTTTTCCGCATCTTCATCGCTTATCTCGAAGGAGCCGTCGCTCGCGAACTCCTCCTCCAGCGACATGATCAGTTCCACCAGGTCTAGCGAGTCGGCGTTCAGGTCATCCGCGAACGATGCGTTCGGGACGACTTCCGCATCCTCGACTCCCAACTGCTCAACGACGATCGCGCGCACCCGTTCGAACACTGTTCCCACGGCCTTAATTCTCCTGCTCTCCAAGGTTTGGGGTCTCCGCCTCTTCCGGCGGCAGGCCACGTGCGGCCTGGATGCTCCGGCTGACCGTGCGCAGCACGCCATTCACGAAGCGGGGCGAACTCTCACCCCCATACCGGTGTGCCAGTTCCACCGCTTCGTTGACGACTGCTCCCACGCGCGGTGAATCATCGGAAAGCAGTTCCCATATTGCAAGCCGCAGGATGTTGCGGTCAACGACAGCCATCGTCTCCACCGGATAGCGCGGCGCCGCCGCCGCTATCTGCCTGTCCAGTTCCGCCCGCCGTTCCAGCACCCCGCGCAGTGCCCGCTCGCCAGTCTTCGCCAGCCTTCCCGGTTCCACGGGCGGATTCTCCGCCGCCGCTTCCGCCAGCCGCCGTCCGAACGCCCCTTCCGCGTCATGGGTCGATGTCTCCGATTCGTATAGCGCCTCGATCACGAGGTAGCGCGCGCGCCGCTGCACGCTCTCGCTCACGCCATCACCATGCCGCCATCCACCTGGATGCACTGCCCCGTGATGTACGCCGCACCCGGCCCCGTCAGGAAGGCCACCAGGGGCGCCACTTCCTCCGGCGTTGCCAGCCGCTCCAGCGGGATCTGCTTCAGCACAGCCTCTACCTGCGCCTCCGTCAGCCCCGCCGTGATGTCTGTCTTGATGAATCCCGGCGCCACCGCGTTCGCCGTGATCCCCCGCGATGCCACTTCCCGTGCCACTGCCCGCGTGAACCCGATAACCCCCGCCTTCGCCGCCGCGTAGTTCGCCTGCCCCGCGTTGCCCATCACCCCCACCACGCTCGCGATATTGATGATGCGCCCGCCGCGCGCCCGCAGCATCGGCCGCAGCGCCGCCTTTGTCACCAGGAACGTGCCTCGCAGATTCGTGTTGTGCACAGCATCCCAGTCCGCTAGCGGCATGCGCATCAGCAGCCCGTCGCGTGTGATCCCCGCATTATTCACCAGGATGTCGAGCCCCCCGAAGTGCTCGATCGCGCCTTTCACGAGCGCGCCCGCCGCGTCCGCATCGGATACGTCCGCCATGATCGCGAAGCCCTCGCCGCCCCGCTCCTTGATCGCACCGGCAACCTCCCCCGCGGCGCCCGCGGCCGTGTGGTAGTTCACCACCACACGCGCCCCGCGCGCCGCCAGCTCCAGGCAGATCGCACGCCCGATCCCGCGCGAACCCCCCGTCACCAGCGCTACCCGGCCGTCGAGCTCTTCCACATTCAGCCCCCTACAGCGCCACCCGCACCGCCGTCGCGTCGTTCACGTTGATGCAGTTCGCCCTGCGCAGCATGCGCTTGATGATCGCCGTGAGCACACGTCCCGGTCCGAATTCGATGAACGTGTCCACACCGTGCGCCCCAAGGTAGTCCACCGTGGAACTCCATTGCACCGGCCGGCACATCTGGTCCACCAGCTCGTGCCGCACCGCCAGCACGTCACGCATCGGCGTTGCCGTGCAGTTCGCGATAACCGGCACCCGCGGCGATTCGATGGCAGCCGTCGCCACCGGCTGCACCATCCCCTCCGCAGCCGGCCGCATCAACGAACTGTGGAATGCCCCGCTCACGCTCAGAGGGATGACCTTCGCCGCCCCACGCGCCTTCGCATAGTCCAGCGCCCTCACCACGGCCTCCCGTCTCCCGCCAATCACTATCTGGCCCGGCGCGTTCACGTTGCAGATCTCCGCACCCGCCTCCCGGCACACCTCGTCGCAGTCGCTGATGTCCAGCCCCAACACGGCCGCCAGTGTCCCCGGGTTGCGTTCTCCCGCCGCCTGCATCAGCTCCCCGCGCGTCCGTAACAGCCGCACCGCCTCATCGAATGCCAACGCTCCCGCCGCCACCAACGCCGAGTACTCGCCCAGCGAATGCCCCGCCACGAACGCGGGCATGCGCGCCAATCCCGGTGTCACCTCAAGAGCGACCTTCAGCAGCGCCAGGCTCGTCACGGCGATAGCCGGCTGCGCGTTGCGCGTCTGCTGCAGCTCTCCCTCTGGGCCTTCGAAACACAGCCTGCTCAGCCCGAAGCCCAGGACCTCGTCGGCGTGGTCATACAATTCGCGCGCCGAAGCGAACTGCTCGTAGAGTTCCTTGCCCATGCCCACGGCCTGCGCCCCTTGGCCGGGGAACACGAACGCCCGCCCCCTGTGCACCGGTGGCTCCAGGGCGATGAACGGTGTCACCGCCGCCGCCGCTGTCGTTAGCCTTCGAGGTCCGGCGACGGCATCTCGATCACTTCCCGTCCCCGGTACGTCCCGCAGATCGGGCACGCGTGGTGCGATAGCCGCGGGCTCTTGCACCGTGGGCAGTCCACCACGTGCGGCATCGTTATGGCCAGGTGGCTCCGCCGCTTCCCCTGGCGCGATTTGGGGTACTTCCGCTTGGGCAGCGGCGGCATACGTGCTCTCCTTCAGCTTCTCACCCATTCGGACGTCTTCAGTGCGGCCAGTGCCGCCCAGCGCGGGTCCGCCGCCGAACGGTCACATCGGCAGGTTGCTATGCCAAGGTCCTGGCCGCATATCGGGCAAATCCCCGGGCAGTCAGGACGGCAAAGCGGCTGCATCGCTGCAGCCATCTCGCTATATTGCCGCACGGCTTCGGTAATGTCGATCGTGTGGTGCAACCCAATCAGGAACGCCTCCGGCTCCTCCTCCGGCCGTTCTAGGCGCGCGCCCGTCGCCACGTCCACCTGCTGGTAGTAGATCTCGTCGAAGGTGATGCGCGCCCCGTACCCGAACGGCGCCAGGCAACGGCTGCACGCCGCCTCGAGCACAACCTCAGCATCCGCCTGCACGAGCACTCCGCCGGGCGTCCGCGTGAGCACCACCCGCCCGCGGTGGATGGGCGCCTCCGCCTCCAGCGCGTAGCGCCTCGTTGCCCCGACCGGTTCGCGCAGCAACAGTGAAACGTTGAATTGCATGGCGGAACCTCGCGAAGTGGAGGTGCTTCCATTATAACCCGCCACCGTCGGGACCCCTCCTTCGCTACCATAATCCACGCCCCTCCGTGACGATTCCCGGATCGCGCCTTTACGTGGCCGCGCACCCGTTTACTCTCGCCTCTCTAGACGCTAGGTTTAGCCCCGCAGCGCTATGAGCCAGGTCCTCGATATCCTCACCCTCCAGGCACTTGACGATGAAGCGGCCGCCCTGCGCGCCGCTCTCGAGGGCGTCGACCGCCGCCTCCTCGGCGATGCTGAACTCGGCGAGGCCCACAACCTTCTCGCCGCCGCCGAAGCCGCCTCCACGGCCGCCGGCCAGGAACAGCGCCGCGTCGAAGCCGGCGTCGCCGATCTCACCGCCCGCATCGTCCCCGAAGAAAAGCGCCTCTACGACGGCTCCGTCCGCAACGCCAAAGAACTGCGCACCATCCAGCAAGAAATCGAGCTTCTTCAGGCACAGCGCACCAAACTCGAAGACGAGCTGCTCGAAATCCTCGAACGTGCCGAATCAGCCACCTCCCAGCACGCTTCCGCAGCCGAAGCAGTCACCCGCTTCGAAGCCCGCTGGGCTACCGATTCCGCCGCCTTGCGCCAGGAAGCCGCGCGCCTCACCACCGCCATCGCCTCCACCGATGCCCGCCGCGAAGCCCAGAAAGCCGTCATCGCCACGCCCTCGCTCCGTCTCTATGAAGACCTCCGCCGCCGCAAGGGTGGCCTCGCCGTTGCCCGCGTTCAGGCCGGTGGCGCCTGCAGCGGTTGCCGCGTCTCTCTCCCGGATGCCGTGCGCCGCAAGGCCTTTTCCCCCGCTTCCATCTCCCAGTGCCCAAACTGCGAACGCATCCTCGCGGCGGGGTGATCTCATGAACGCCGTTGGCTATTTCGTCGAAGGTGCCCGCCGCAATGGCGCCCGCCGCTCCATCGCCGATCAGAACCGCTCCTGCCTCGATTTCTGCCGCCAGCATGGCTACGAAGTCGCCGCCACCTTCGTTGACCTCGGCGATGCCGCCCCCGAAGAAAGCGGCTTCCGCCAGATGATGGCCTTCCTCGGCCGTGCTGACCGTGGCTTCACCGTCGTCGTCATCGATAGCCTCGGCGTCCTCGGCAACGACCTCGGCAAAGCCGCCCTCAAACTGCTCACCATCGAAAGCACGGGCGTGCAGGTCATTTCCGCTCCTTCAGGCCGCGAATCCGCCCGCGAATTGCTCACCACCTGGGCCGACCGCGGCGTCGGGACGCCCATCTCCGAAAAGGTGCGCAGCGCCATGCGCCGCAAAGCCGTCAAGGGCGAAGTCCTCGGCCGCCCCCCCTACGGCTACCGCGTTGGCCCCCGCCAGCGCCTCGAACTCGTCCCCGAAGAGACCGTCGTCGTGCGCTACATCTTCCGGCTCTACCTCCAGGAAGACATGGGTATCCGCCGCATCGCTGGCCAGTTGAACAGCGAAAGCATCCCCACCCGGCGCGGCGGCAAATGGAGCATGGTCAGCATCCGCGACCTGCTTCGCAACCGCTCCTATCTCGGCACCTACACCCGTTTCGGCGTCAAGGTGCCCGGCAGTCACCCGCCCCTCATCACGCCGGAAGACTTCCGCCGCGTCCAGGAACGGCTCCAATCCCGCGGCGCGGGCACCCACGAACGCACCGTCGTGCCTTTCCTGCTCAGCGGCCTCGTCTTTTGTGCCCGCTGCGGCAACAAGCATATCGGTGTCAGCCGCCGCCAGAAGTGGACCACCAAGGATGGCTCCCAGCACGGCTCCTCCTATCGCTACTACCAGTGCGAAAGCCGCACCAACCAGAGTTCCTGCGGCTACAACACCCAGCGCGCTGCCGAACTCGAAGCCCGCGTCCGCTCACTCCTCGAAGAAGATTCCCCCGCCGTCAGCCGCGTCCGCCGCGCCGGCAACGTCGATTCCTACGTCATCGACCTCATGGGCCAGGTCGACCGCGTCGAATCGCGCATGCGCCGCACCCGCCGCCAGGTCGAAGACCTCGTCTCCGATGCCGCCCACGGCCACATCACCCTCGAACGTATGCGCTCCCTCGGTTCGGGCCTCGCCGCTGACCAGCACGCCCTCGAAGACGAACTGGCCGCCGCCCGCACGCGCCTCTCTGCCCAGCAATCCGAAGCCGAGCGCCGCCGCCACCTCGATGAAGCCCGCGCCCGCCTCGTGCGCGACTGGGAAGCCCTGGATTTCGCCAGCCTCCAGACCGCCCTCCGCGAAGTCATCGACCGCCTCGAAGTCGATGGCCCCGCGGCCAGGCTCTTCCTCCGCCCTTAGCACTTCCTGAAGAAATTTGGCGCCAGTTCGGAAGCGAGCGCGCGTTTATCGCCCCCCTCGCCCACCGCAGTGGGAGAGGGGTGGGGGGTGAGGGCCCGAGGCCGCGGACTGAACGCTTCGTTTCTCAAGTGAGTACGAGGCCGCCGCGCCTACAGCTCCCCGCGCAGGTGCGCCGTCGATAGCGCGTCCGCGTACTCGTTCCAGCGCGAGCCATCGTGCGCCCGGATCCACTGGATGTGCGCCCGCGGCCGCTCCCGCACAAGTTCGTACGCCCGCTGCACCAGGTCCAGGTTCTTGACCGCGCCCTCCCGCCGCTTCCAGCCCGCGGCCTCCCAGCCCTTCGCCCACTTCGTGAGCGTGTTCACCACCAGCAAGCTGTCGCTGTAGATATCCACCGCCTCCGGCGTCCCCACCATCGACAGCCCCTCGATCATCGCCGTCAGTTCCATGCGGTTGTTCGTCGTCGCCTGCTCGAACCCGTGCCGCTGCTCGCCGAGGATGCCATCGCGCACGCGTACGGCCCCCCAACCGCCCGGCCCCGGGTTCCCCTGGCATGAGCCGTCGGTGAACACACCCGTCTGCGGCCCGCCTTCGAACCGTTCCAGCACCTCCGCTAGACCCAGCACCCGCTGCCGCGTGACCGACGTGCCCGCGGGGCGCCCGGCTGCCCCCTCGCCCGTCCCGTCCCGGCAGTGCATGCACTCCTTCGGCGCCCACCCCGGGTACTTCTTCCGCACTGTCTCCGGGAGCGAAAAGGCGCTCCCACACGTGCGGCACGTCAAGCCCTCGGTTCCCATGCCCCGAGTATAGGGCGGCCCTGCCCAACCGCCGCTCCGCGCGATTGGCGCTGGAACCCGGTCCAGCAACCGCTCCCTCACCGTCAACCACCGATCATGAAGAGTACCAATTAGTTCCGCTTAGTTCCGCCGAGGACTCTGCGTTGCCCACGGTAGCACCGGTGTCGATTGGCCGGGCGATCACGCCCCGATCGCCTCGGCCACCCGCGCCCATCCGGCGTCCTCGGTAACTCCGATCACAGACTGGGTTCCGCGCGCGTGCACACGTAGTTCGGAACGCGGGCCGGTGTTGCCGCCCGAATGCTACGCGACGGGAGCGACCACCGGTACGGGGCAGTTGACCATGAAGAGCATCCCGTTCGTGTCCGGGGTCCCCGGGAACCGCTTGAGACTCCCCGCGGACTCCGCCTGCAGGAGCGCGCTCTCCGATTTGAGCAGCGAGGCCTTGCTTTCCTCAGCCCAGGTAAACGTGAAGTGGTCCCAGTACGGGCTCCATTTCGGGTCAGTTGGGCTGGTGTCGATGATGCTCTTCTGGAACCCCATCGGCCCGCTGCCCTTCAGCCCGTTGGCGAAGACCAGGATCTTCGCCGTGGCGCCGACCTCCGTCA
>JBPCLM010000073.1:0-6974 GCA_051003295.1 Tepidiformaceae bacterium
CGCCTGAACTGCGAGGCCAGGGCGCCTCTCGTGGGGTCCACCGCGGCCGCGCCCGCATCGTCAACACCCTGCAACAGGCGTCCGCGCTCGAACCGGGCGAGGTACTGGTCTGCACCATCACCTCGCCGCCGTGGACGCCACTCTTCGCGATCGCGGGCGCCCTCGTCACCGAAGGCGGCGGGCCACTTTCACACCCCGCCGTTGTCGCGCGCGAATTCGGCATCCCCGCCGTCGTCGGCTGCCGCGGTGCCACCACGCGCATCCCCCAGGGCGCCATCGTCGAAGTCGATGGCGGCGCCGGCACCGTGCGCATCATCGGCTAACCGATGCTTCTGCCCTCACCCCTGCCCCTCTCCCGACCCGGCGGGAGAGGGAACGTGGTTTGATCCGTCTCCCCCTCTCCCGCGACGGAGGAGTCGGGAGAGGGGGACGGGGGTGAGGGCACGATTGCGGCCCATCCCCCCGGAACGTACGCTCGCCTCACCATATCCCGCCCCGGAGCACCGCCGCACATGATCGAATTCACCGACGAGATGGTCACCGCCCTGAACAATTCCGCCCAGGATCGGATGTTCGTCACGGTCGCCACCGCCTCCACCTCCGGCATGCCCGATATTTCCTACAAGGGCAGCACCATGGCCTGGGACAAGGACCACATCGCCTTCTGGGAGCGGTCACTCGGCACCACCTACAAGAACCTGCAGGGCAACCCGCAGTGCTGCCTGCTCTACACCAACTTCGCCGCGCGCCAGGTCTGGAAGTTCTTCGGCAGCGCCGCAATCCACGCCGCAGGCGACCTCCGCCAGCGCGTCATGGAGCGCACCGTCCAGGGCGAACTCGACCGCGACCCCGAACGCAAGGGCGCCGCCATCATCGTGCGTATCGACCAGATCGTGGCGGGCACCCAGGTGATCCAGGAGCGGTAGTGGGCAACAGGCATGAGGCCACAGGCACTAGGCAACAGGCAGTACCCGACGGCTAAAGCGGTCGACCTGTGAGGAAGGTCAGCCCTTTGGCCAGCACTTCGCCCGCGAACACGGCGCCCATGCAGATGTATAGCAGCCCCGTCGCGCTCTGCATCGCGCGCATCTGCGTGGTCTTGAGCGACATAACCGCCAACACCACAGGGAATACGATTCCCACGCCCACGCGCAGGTAGAACGCCGGGTTGGCGAGCAGGCCCACGTCCACCGGGTTCGCTGGCACGGGCGTATCGCGCACCGGCACCGCCAGGTTCAGCAGGATGACGGCCGCCTGGAACGCCAGCGCCCCGATCAGCACCCACGCCAGGTCGCGCAGGGGCCACACGGGCAGCGAGCCCTCGGTCAGGTACCAGTGCCCCCACACCATCGATACGGAAACCGTGCCCATCGCCAGCGTGCCCGCGAGCAGCGCCAGCAGCGAACCCGCGAAGCCCCATGTCGGCGGAGCCAGCATCGCCGCCAGCAGCGCGACCGTGACCGCGCCCGCCAGCGCGCCGGCGATGCCCGCCAGGCGCCCCACCGGGTCCCAGCCCATGAATACGCTGAACATGTAGACCACGCTCGCCCCGAATACGACGAGCAGGGCCGCCTTCGCAGGACCGAACCACTCGGGGTCGATGCGATAGCCGTCCACATCGGCCGCGAGTTCCAGGCTGACGGCCGTCCAGTACGTGAGACCCGTGGCCACCGCCACGCTGAGCGCCATCGTCATCACGAAGCCGCGCGTCACACCCCCGCGCAGGTCGCTCGCGAGCGTCACCCACAGGCTGCCGATGCTCAGTTCGGCCAGGATGAGCAACAGCGTGTACGGCAGCGCCTCGACGTTCACGCTCCCGAGTGTAGGTCCCCAGCGATTTACGATTAACGATTCACGATCGCCAATTGTGAATCGCACGGTCCGTAGCCCGACCGATAGGGAGGGCTCGCGTGAGGTTGCCGCCGTGCCGCGAGCGGGCTCCCACCGATCGTCAGTCCAGCACGATGCCGAAGTGTTCCCGCAACGCCGCGGCGTAGTCTTCCGCCGATTCGAGGCGGCGCATCTGGCGCTGGCCATCGCGCACGACCATCAGGCGGCGCTCGCTCAGGGTGACGCGGCCGCCGGGGGTGGGCAGCGTGCAGATATCCTTGCGGAAGGCGGATTCGGGCGCCACCTGGTGCCATTCGCACATGCCCGCGAAATCCGAGAGGGGGTGCGCTTCGAGGGAAAAGTGGTAGGTAGGCTTCCACTTGCCGTTGGCGCCGAGCGCGGCGAGGGTCCAGGTGGGGCCATCGTGGGAGATGCGGTAGGTGCCGCTTTCCTGCGCCTGGGGGCCGTCGCAATCGAGCAGCAGCGGCTTCTGGAACGATTCGCCGAAGCCCACATCGGCGAGCCAGCGCTCTTCCAGTTGCACGACCAGCGTGAGGTGGTCGAATTCGGGCCCGGCGGCACCGCGGTTGCCGGCCAGGCGCGCGGAGTGCAGGGTGACAGCGAAGCCGAGTGCGCGCAGGAGGGCGGCGAAGAGTCCGTTCAGCTCGTAGCAGTAGCCCCCACGGCGCCGCCCGACGATCTTTTCGTAGAACGCCCCCTCATCGAGGTCGATGTGGCGGTGGAGCACCTGCATGTCCAGGTTTTCGAAGGGGACGCGGAGCATGTGCGCGCGGTGGATGCCACAGAGAGTCGCGGCGTTCGGCGTTGTGGGGCCGTCGTAGCCGATGCGCCGCAGGTAGGCCGCGCTGTTCACAGCGCTCCATCGACGATTGACGAGTGCCAATTGACGATTACGGGCCGCCAATCGGTGCCGCGTTGCCCTGCGGGAACACGCCGTTGCGGGTGAAGATCCACGGCATGATCGTGTCGCATCCGCGGAAGCGGGACAAGCGCGCGCAGTCCGAGCCCGACCGATAGGGGACGGCTCCCACCGTCGAGCCGCTCGCTACTCACAACCGTCTAACGTCTATCGTCCATCGTCTAGTCGTGGCAGGCGTCGCCCTTCGGCGAGGGCGGCACATCGAGCGACGGGTTGCGGTCGAAGAAGCCGATCGGCAGCAGCTTGAAGCCAACGTAGTAGGTGGGCATCACCGGCCAGTCTTCCGGGCGCACGACATGGTGGTGTCCCATCGTGTACCACGCCACGATGTCGGTGTCCTCTATTTCGCGGTTGGCCGCCGTCCACGCCGGCAGCCCGGCGCCGCCCGCATGCTGGTTCGGGTACTGGCCCGCCGCGTGCCGTTCGCCATCGGCGTAGGGGGTCACCCACAGGTGCCTGGTGACGAAGCCGGCGCGCTTTATCAAGCTCGAACCGGGCAGGTTGAAGGGCACCGCCTGTTCGCCCGGCATCAGCCGGTAGGCCACCGGCTCACCCAACCCGTTGCGCACGTTCGGGTTCGTGAACTTCCACGACCGCGCCGTGAGCGGGTTGATCAACCGCTGCGCCTGGGCTTCGCGGGCCAGCAGGGTCGGCCGCACGAAGAAAGCGTTCCCGTAGGGGTTCGCCGGCCCCGCCGGTTCCGCCTCCGTGTTCAGTTCGTACACGGAGTTGCGTTCGCCATCGATAGCCATGTCCAGGCGGATGCTGAAGAAGTGCTGGTGGATGGGCGCGTACAGCCCCGGCGCGATCACCGTGCCGTACTTGCGCGTCTCGCCCTGGGCGATAGCGCCCGTCGACACGACGCCCGTCAGCTTGATTTCATACTCGATGCTGCCATCCTGGTAGAAGTACCAGAAGAAGCCGTATTCGTAGTTCCCCACGGTCGCCACGGAAGAGAGCACCAGCCGCCGCGAGCGCCGCACCTCTGTCACGCCCGCGGCGCTATCGGTGTGCTTCCAGAGCATCCCGTAGTCCTCTTCGTGCAGGCAGATGGCGTTCGTGATCGTCACCGGCTCGCCCGCCCCGTCCGCGATCACGCCATCGAAATAGCGGATCTCGCCCACGCAGTCGCAGCCCAGTTCGAGCGAATTCGTGCACATGCCGATGCCGTATTCGCCCGCATCGAAGGCGTTCTTGCGGTAGTGCATCGGCCCCGGGTCGCCGTAGGGCACCACCATCTCTGAAAGCGATGCGCGGTTGAGCACGCTGCGCAGGCGCCCGCCGTCTTCGTAGCCCACCTGGTGCAGCACCAGCCCTTCGCGATGCGTGAACCCGAAGCGCACCTGCCACTTCTGCCACTTCACCAGGTGCCCTTCGATGCTGAAGCTGGGCCCTTCTGGCTGCGTGATGTGCAGGGGCTTGATGTCCGTGCGCAGGGGGGCGGCCGCCGCGGCCGTGTAGTTGCCATCGTTCGGGGGCAGCGGCAGCACGCCGTGGTCCTCCAGGCGCCACACCTTCATGGCGTGCAGGTCCACGATCGCGATCACGCCCTCGATCGGCCGCGCGTAGCCGTTGTCCGTGGGCGATGTCCGCAGCCACGATAGCGCGCGCGCCAGCCGCTGGCCCTTCTCGTCCGCTTCGCCGAAGTTGCCCTGCGGCCAGGGGTCGATCATGACCAGGTCCAGGTCGGTGATGCCGCGATTCGCGAGCGCGGCCTGGTACTGCGAGTCTGCCTTGACGGCCGCGTCCACTTCCAGCAGTTCGTCCATGCTCATGCCCGGCTGGCCCTCAGCGCGCTCCCACGTTTCCACCTTTTCGTGCGCCAGGTTGACGAGCACTTCGTAGGCGGCGCGCTCGTTGCGGTCCAGCACCACCACCACGGCCCGGCGCTGGCCGCCTGCGCCGGGCTGGAAGGCCCGCACCTCATCCTTCGGCGGCTCCGCCAGGCTGATGGAAGCGAAGAGCGTGCGCTCGCCCAGCCGCCCGCTGCCGCGGACGATGGCCGCTGCCGCGCGGATCTCCTCGCCCGTCAACGGCTCGAGCGGATGCAGGACCGTCGTGGGCGCTTTTTCGATGCTGACCATGGTGTGCCTCCTGCACCGGCGTCTGCGCGCGCCGGCGTGCCTGCGAATCAGTCTGCCGCGCTGGCGCAAGCAGCGCGCGAAAACGGCGGGGGCAAGCAAATCAGAGGCGCGACCGGTAGGGAGCGCGTGAGTGGGCGGTTCCCTCCTGGGTTCCGCGACAGCCCGACGCAAGCCCTCCCTACCGGTCGGGCTACGGACGGCCCGACCGGTGACAGCTCCGGCCGAGCAGCGCGCGAAGACGCCCGCTGGCCGCACCCGAACAGAGGCGCGACCGATAGGGAGCGCGTGAGCGGGCGGTTCCCTCCTGGATCCCGCGACAGCCCCCGCCGACGCCCGACCTATCGGTCGGGCTAAGGACTTCCACCACCGTCGGCCAAAGGCCAGGCTTAGGTCGTTTCCCCGATTTCGAAGTGCTCCAAACGCCACGCCGCTAGCAGCGTCGCCCCCAGGGCCACGACCGCCATCAGCATGAGCGCTTCCGTGCCGCCCAGACGTGCGTCGAACGTGCGCTCGCTTGTCTCCGAAAGCAGGTCCGCCACGCCGAGCGTGTACTGGCGCACGCTCAGGACGCGCGTCCCCTGGAAGAGACGCGTGATCGTCCCTTCCCAGAGGAACACGTACACCAGCCCGGCAATCAGCGCCCTGCTCGTGACCACGCTCGCGCAGATGAACAGGCAGCAGTACACCAGCGCCCCTAGCACGACCGCGATCGCGAACGCACCCACGATGTCGCCATCGCCCGCATCGCCGATGCCGATCGCCCCCGCGGCGATGGTGCTCGCCAGCACGATCGTGGCCGTCGCCAGCCACGCGGGGAGCAGCTTCGAAAGCACGATGCGCAGCCGCGGGATTGGCTTCCCCAGCAGGTAAACCGCCGTCCCATCTTCTATCTCCGCGCCGAGCGCCGCCGTGCCCATCACGAGCGCCACCAGCGGCAGCAGGGTGGCCACCACCAGCGTCCCCAGCAGGCCGTTCGCCGTGAAGCGCGCCAGGTCGGTCTCATCGTCGGCCGCCAGCCGCACCAGCACCGCCACGGCCACAGGCACGAGCGCGAATCCGGCCATTAACAGCGTCCGCCGCCGCCCGAGCAGCTGGCGGATGGTCAGCTCCACGATCGTCGCGTTCACCGGTTCACCAGGTACGAAAACACGCTCTCCAGCGACTCATCCGTGGGCCGCAGTTCGAAGAGCGTCACCTGTGCCGTGCGCGCCACCCGCGGCGCCGCCAGCGTGAAGGCCGCGAAGTCGGAAGTGCGCACTGTGAGCGCGCCGTCCCCCAGTTCCACGCCGAAGACCACCGGGTCGGCCACGAGGGCCGCTGCCAGCTGGCGGTTGTCGCTGGCGCGCAGCGTGAAGGTGTGCGGGCGGTCCGTCATCAGCCGCCGGATTTCGCGGAAGTCGCCCGAGGCGGCCAGCCGCCCGGCCACGATCACGAGGACGTTTTCGGCCAGCCGCTCCACCTCTTCCAGGATGTGCGAAGAGAACACGATCGTGCGGCCCGCCTCGGCCATCGCGCGCAACAAGTCGATCATCTGCAGGCGCTGGCGCGGGTCGGCGCCGTTGAAGGGCTCATCGAGCAGCAGCACGGCGGGTTCGTGCACGATCGCGGCCGCCACCTTGATGCGCTGCTTCATGCCCTTGGAATAGCCGCCCGTCTGGCGCGCCTGCACGTCCTCCATCTCCACCGCGCGGATCGCCTTCGCCGCCGCCGCCTCGGGGTCGGCCAGCCCGTGCAGCCTCGCGCTCGTGAGCACGAATTCCCAGCCCGTCAGGAACGGGTAGACCGCCTCCCGCTCGGGCACCAGGCCCACGTGCCGGTACACATCCGGGTTGCGCCACGCGCGCTTCCCGAGTACGCGCACCTCGCCGCTCGATGGCGCCAGGAACCCCGCGAGCATGTGCAGCAAGGTCGATTTGCCGGCGCCGTTCGGCCCCAGCATGCCCGTTATGCCGGGCCCGAGCGCGAAGGAGATCCCGTTCACAGCCACCAGGTTGCCGTACCAGCGCGAGGCGTCGATCACTTCCACCGCTGGCACGGGCGGCATCGGCGGCGGCGCGGCTACTCCTTCCACCAGCGCCGTCACGCTTTTACCATTTGCATGCGGCGCGCGAACAGCCACG